>DDLW01000274.1 GCA_002340345.1 Alphaproteobacteria bacterium UBA2562
ATTATGCAGAGGTCTTTCAAAAATTTCTTA
Source organism: Alphaproteobacteria bacterium UBA2562 (assembly GCA_002340345.1). Classification (GTDB taxonomy): domain Bacteria; phylum Pseudomonadota; class Alphaproteobacteria; order UBA2562; family UBA2562; genus UBA2562. Next base: position 31 of record DDLW01000274.1, read on the forward strand.
TTAAGAATAATGCACTTATTTAGAGAAGAAATCAACTCAGCGTAAAAATATCTATTTTTATGGGTATTAGAGCGTTTTTACGTTTTATAGTGTAATTTCGAGAGCTTGAAAAATAGTAATAAATTTTCGAGAAATATATTTTAATTTGAAAGAGACTTTTTTTATTTTTACGATACTATTATTTATGAAATAATACACTTAAATCATGCATTTTGCTTCGCAGCATCATCTTAAAGATTCAAAAAAGCGCCTTATTTTTGCTTATGCTGGCCACAAAACCAAGCCACAGAGTCAGACTATGCCGATTCGCGAATCATGGTCATGAAATTATCCGCTTGCTCTGCCAATTGCCGGGCTGGGCCTTTTAAAGCGTCAACACACCAAATCATTTCAACAGCTTGGCTACAGGATTGTAAAGATCCAGAAATGACTTCTGAAACACTATCAGAGACTTCTGCCATGTCTTGGGTAACCCCTTGGACATGGCTTGAAATTTCTTGGGCCGCAGCCCCTTGTTCCTCGACAGCCCCCGCCACCGTTGTTGCAATTTCTTCGATCTCATGAATCACTTTGCGCACGGTCGTCATGGCTTCGACCACAGCATTTGTTTCATCTTGGATTCTTTGGACGCGGTGATTAATGTCTTCTGTGGCATTGCCCGTTTGATTGGCCAAAGCCTTCACTTCCCCTGCGACGACGGCAAAGCCTTTTCCGGCTTCCCCGGCGCGCGCGGCTTCAATGGTCGCATTCAGAGCCAAGAGGTTGGTTTGATTGGCAATATCCCGGATGAGCCCCACAACATTGCTAATTTCCTCAGCCGCACTGGTCATTTCATGGATTTCTTGGGCCGCATGATCCACATCAGAGACAGCGCGGCGGGCAATATCCAAAGCCCGGCTCATGGAATGCGAAATATCCGCAATCGATGCCGATAATTCTTCGACACCATGGGAGACGGTTTCGGCTCTGCTTACCGTCGCCTCTGTACTCTCCGAAACACGCAAAGACCGGGAAGACGCGGATTCCTGATTGCTGGCCATGGTTTCTGCGGCATGCTCAATCTCATCAGCCGATTTCAAGACCAAATTGGCAACATTTTTAATGGTCACATCAAATTCTTCTGCCAAAGCATTCATCCGCTGTGCAATTTCAGCACGATTTTTAGCCTGTTGTTCTGCTTGCTCTGCTTTCAGCCGCTCACGATCCAAAGAGTGAGACTGTAAGACTTTGATGGCCCGCGCCATTTCTCCAAGCTCATCTTTCTGATCTGTGCAAGGCACAACCGTATCCGCTTGGCGATGCCCCATGTCATTCAAAGTCGCGGTCAAGTGATGCACAGGAATGCGAACGGATCGTGCAATGAGAAACCATGCCACAATTAAGAGAATAGCCGTTCCCAGGGCTGTTATGAGCAAAATGATTTCCGCTTGCGCTTCGCCATCTTCTGCTGCTTGACTGGCCGCAACATTAAGAGTTGTTAATTTCTGCCCAAATTCTTCAAACAAGGGCACAGTGTTTTGAAAGTGGGAAATGGAATCACTTAGAATAGAGCGAAAAGCTTCTTCTTCTTGGGAAAAAGCATCAAAATTATAATAATAAGAATCAGCAAAATCTTGGTATTTTATTTTATCATCATCAAGCATAGGTGCACGTTTTACAAGGTCTACAAATTGTGCTCTTAGTTGATCAATTTTTTCTCTATGGGTTTCTCCACTTCCCCCTAAATTAAAATCTTTTTCTTCTGAACGCATTTTATTCCAAATCAGTGCCATTTCATTCAGAATTGTCAGCTTTGTACCAATAGAGCGGTTAATATCATTGGCTAAGAGCGCATCAATGTCTTGAATCGATTGATCTAAAATATGTCGCATCCCCTCTTCGGAGAGAAAACCACTTTGCGCATCACCATCCGTAGACCCCAAACGAATGGCTGTGTCCGCCAATTCCTGGAAATTCTCTTTATGTTTTAAAAGCGCGCGGCGCAAATTGTCGATATCCGTTGTCGCAAGGCTCTTGGCGGCAGCTTTTTCCAGATCTGCCATGCGTTTTAAAGTGCTTTCCATGCGCTGATCATGCTGTTGTGCTTGATCCTTCAGCCGGTTCTGCACATAGTCAAAAAAGCGCAGCTCTAAGACCATAATGTCAGCCAAAAGCAAAACTTCAGCCTCACTGGCCTTCGCCAGCGCATCTTTCTCGAACCGTAAATCAGATGCCGTCCGACTGGTCACATAATAAGAAATACCAAGAATCAGAAAGGCAAAAATCGGAATCACCGCTAAAGACAGAAGCCGGGTCGCAATCGGTAAATCCGTTAAGCGCATCATAATATCCTCATGGCCTTTTTAAGAGCAAAGCTGTTACAGCATTGTCCTCTAACCAAGATGAAAGCACAATGCTGTAATATCAACCAACAGAGTCTCCGACTCTTCGGTTGATATTTTGCTCAAACGCCGCACGCGCTCAACCAACCGGCGATAGGGTTCTATTTTTGTCGGTTGGTATAAGATCACCTGATCAAACGAGCGTGCAAACCTTTATTGCAAGAGAACGCACTTCATAAAAATGATATTTTAAGGACATCTTTGAAATTTCTTCCGGAACACACCCAAATCACGCGGAAATTTCTCATGATCTCTTTTCCTGATTTTCGCTCTCCCTCTTTTGCAGTATTTTGCTCTTCTTGAGAGTCGTAAGTCTTCGGGCCCTGCCGCAAAATGGATCAAAGGGATCAAATAATCACTGGGTTCTTTACGCCCATAACCTCCATGGCTTTGCTGCGAAAAGTCTTGTTGAAATAAAGACCTCAGAGGGCATATGTCAGAAAAACTTCGTCCGGGATGGACAACAGGCGCCTGCGCGACAGCCGCCGCAAAAGCTGCCTTTTATGCTTTGCACGGCCAAGGTTTCCCCGATCCAGTCACGATCAGATTGCCAAAAGGCCAAAGTCCGTCCTTCCCTTTGGCCTTGATGGGGCAAGGTTATGGTGAGGATCACCGCCCTTGGGCCAGAGCCGCTGTCCATAAAGATGCCGGTGATGATCCCGATGTCACCCATGGGGCTTTGATTTGGGCGGAAATTTCTCCCAATGCGAAAGGCCAAGGTCTCACCTTCATGGCCGGGGCTGGGGTTGGTACCGTCACATTACCAGGCTTGCCGCTGGCTGTTGGAGAACCTGCCATTAATCCAGGGCCGCGTGCGCAAATCCAAGACAATCTCTTAGCCACCTGCCACGATTTGGGTCTTGTGAGCCCTCTTGATTATGCTGTCACGCTTGGCATTGAGAATGGCGAAGCCCTTGCCCAAAAAACATGGAATCCCCGTCTCGGTATTCTCGGCGGTTTATCGATCCTTGGCACAACAGGAATTGTCACCCCCTATTCCTGCGCAGCCTGGATCCATTCAATTCATCGTGGTGTGGATGTTGCAAAAGCCACCGCCCAAGAGCATCTTATTGCTTGTACAGGGTCGACCTCAGAAAAAGCCAGTCGCCAGCTTTACCCGACACTTTCGGAACATGCTTGGATTGATATGGGAGATTTTGTGGGCGGCTTTCTCAAATATCTGCGCCAAAAGGATAAAATACCGCCTTCTTTAAAACGCCTAACCTTTGCGGGCGGCTTTGCCAAAATCACGAAACTCGCCCAAGGTCATAAAGATCTGCATTCCTCTCGCGGTCACATCAATATGGCCGCTCTCGCCCAGCTTGCGGCAGCATGCGGGGCCGATGACACCCTGAGCGCCCAAATTACACAAGCCCTGACAGGAAAACAAGCGCTTGATATTGCCCAAGCAGCCCTTTTTCCCCTCGCAGAACAGAGTGCCGCCCAAGCTCTTCAACAGATTGAAGCGCTTTTATCCAGACAACAACAGCCCCTTATTCTCGAAGTTCTGATTGTAGACCGTCAGGGGACGATCGTTGCACGGCAAGAAAAGCCCCTCGGCTGAGTTTTAACCCTAAACTCTTTCCCGCATGGGCCTTTTGAAACCATCAAGCGGCAGCCACATCACTGAGGAACAAGGTCACTTCATGGCGCAAATTCTCGGATTGAGACCGCAATTCTTCGGCGGCATTTGAGACATTTTTCGATGCCCGTTCAGTTTCTTGCGCTTTTTCTGCCACCTGTGTGATGGAACTGGTCACAGCAGTGGTACCCCGTGAAGCTTCGTCCACATTCCGTGCGATCTCTTGGGTTGCCGCCGATTGCTGTTCGACCGCGCTGGCAAGATCTGCGGCCAGGCTATTGATCCGACCAATTGTTGTCGCAATAGATTTAATCGCATCGACAGATTGGTGGGTCGCTTGCTGAATTCCAGAGACCTGACTGGCGATTTCATCGGTTGCTTGCGCCGTTTGATTGGCCAAAGATTTCACTTCAGAGGCAACAACGGCAAAGCCTTTCCCCGCTTCGCCTGCCCGTGCGGCTTCAATGGTTGCATTTAAGGCCAAGAGGTTCGTTTGCGCGGCAATATCATTGATTAAGCTCACCACTTCACCGATACGGCTGGCCGCTTCGGCGAGTCCTTCGACATTCGCTTGCGCCCCTTCGGATTCTTGCACAGCCGATTGCGAAATGCTCGACGCTTGTGCCACCTGTTCACTGATTTCTTGGATGGAGCTGGTTAATTGTTGTGTGGCCGTGGACACGGTCTCGATATTGGCGGCGGCTTGCTCGGTTACAGACGAGGCGCTTGCACTCTCTTGGCTCGTCATATCGGCATTTTGGATCATATTGGCAGAGACTTGGTGCAAATTTGTTATGGAATTTCCAATGGATTCCAAAACATGACGAATAGTCTGATCAAATCCGCTGGTCAGTTCTTCAACACGTTTTTGCCGGTTGGCCTGTTTTGAGACTTCACCTTTTTGATTTTCTTCTAAGCGCTCTCTTTCGAGAGCATTTTCTTTGAAGATTTCAACGGCTCGTGCAATATCACCGACATCATCCCCGCGTTGGGTTTCTGGAATCTCAATTTGCAATTCATTGCGCGACAATCGCCCCATGACTTTTGTCAAAGTGCCAAGCCCTCGCAATTGTCGAGAGGTCAGAGCATAAAGGCAAATTGTCACCAAAATACCTGTGATAATCCCAACAAGAATAACGCGCCATGCAACATCCCAGACATTATGCAAGAATGTTTCCGTTGTAATTCCTGAGACAATCGCCCCGATCACCGCACCATTTTTATTCAGCAAAGGCTGATAATCGACATAATAGTCAACGTTCAAAACATTGGCGAGGCCGTGATAAGATTTCTTTTCTTTAAAAAGACGATCATAGACGGGCCCCGCTGCGAGTTTTGTCCCGACGGCAGGCTTGCCATTTTTCATCACCGTCGTCGAAGCGCGCACATCACCAGCGAAGATCGTAAAGGTTGCCCCTGTAATTCTTTTGGCATCCCAAACAACATCATTATTATCGCCTTCTCCAACCACATAATCTCCGGCAACCAGCTTCCCATCCACCAGCGCAAGGTCTCCTTTTTGCTGAAGCAGATGTTTCGCAACTTCCAGATTCATAGTTTGTTGCTTCAGGGCCAGATCTTCCATCACAGCCGTGATAATCAAGACAACAACGGCGATCATAGCTGCCGCAGCAAACAATGAGCCAAGGACATTATAGATTGTGATCTTCTGAGCAATTGAAAGACGATTCATGGCAAAAAGACTTTCCCTATTGACCGCAACAGAAAAGCGCAACAGCGATCTAACGCCATCATATGAGCTTCGCGACAACTAACAAGATATTCATTAACAAGGCAAATTATCTAAGAGAGATGAGCTTTGTCCATAGCTATTTTGATTATTCCACGAATAAGAGAATACAAGAACAGCTCATTCCACCGGCTGCGAATCTTCCCATCGTTTTATATTTTTTATTTAACCCTACAAAATAGACCTATTTATGCAAAGATACAGCCTAACATATTTTCAATCAATATAATATAATACCGCTGAAAGGTGAATAGAGAAAAACATGAATATTTTCACTTTGTAAAGTGTTGCCTTTGAAAATATTGAGGGAACAAGCAGCTCAAGCTTCAAAAGAAATAGAAAAGATTTTTTTTTAATAAAATCATACAATCATGTTTCTGGATTATGCCTTTCGATCGATAAATATTACAAAAGGAAGATGCTTTAAGCTATTTTGTAATCGTGATTACAATTTCATGCCATGTAAAGTGACTAAAGTAACATTATTCTACAGTTTCTTTTCCCCATGCGCCTTTTGGTTTGCAACAACAAAAGGACGCAGTTTTTGCCATGTACAAGCATGTCAGCCCCTTGTCTTTTGCAAAGGGTCAGTATGGTTCATATGATCCATCGATCTTGATTTTAGGCATAGGTGCCTTGGCGAAAAAGGCTATAGACAAATCATAATATTTAACTTTTCATACGGCCATTGCCCTGCTGCTTGCGAGGATCTTTTTATGCCTTTTCTCTCCCGTATGACCATGCCTCTTTTGCGCTCTTTGCCGGCGGAGAGGGCCCATTCTATCACCTTAAAAGCTTTACAAATGGGGCTTCATCACACTCTGGGTCTAAAGCCTGCTCTTGGTCAAGAGGCGATGGATCGTCTTGCCTGTCAAGTTTGGGATATAAAATTTCCAAATCCTCTTGGGCTCGCGGCTGGCTTTGATAAAAATGGTGAAGTCATTGATCCTATGCTGAGCTTAGGATTTGGCTTTGTCGAAATTGGCAGCGTCACACCAAGGCCGCAAGCCGGCAATCCAAAGCCGCGTTTGTTTCGCTTAACAAAAGATCAGGCCATCATCAATCGCATGGGGTTTAATAATGAGGGCATTGCCGCCGTTGCAGCCCGTGTGGCTTCATGGCGCTCTTCTGTGCGCGCCCATCCCGGCGTGCTTGGTGTTAATCTCGGGAAAAACAAAGACAGCGAAGACGCTGCTGCCGATTATTCTCTTGGGGCCGCCCGTTTTGCCCGGATATCAGATTACATCGTCATCAATGTCTCTTCCCCCAACACGCCAGGCTTACGCGCGTTACAATCGAAGGATGCTCTGCGCGATATTCTCCTCCGGACAAGAGACTCTCTCCAAGGGGCCGCGGATTCCCCCCAAGGCCTGGGGGCGGATCAAACAGACAAAGCCCCTCCCTTGCTGGTTAAGCTTGCCCCCGATCTTCAAGAACAAGATATCCAAGATCTTGCCGCGCTTGCTCTTGAGGGCGTTTGTGATGGATTGATTATTTCCAATACAACCATTACTCGCCCAGACACCCTCAAAAGCCCACAATCACGAACCAACCAAACCGGCGGCTTATCTGGCGCGCCTCTTTACGAAGCCTCGACAGAGCTTCTCGCAAAATTCAGCGCTCTCACCCAGGCACAAATCCCTTTGATCGGCGTTGGGGGGATCAGAAGTGGGGCAGACGCATACCGAAAAATTCGCGCCGGCGCTTCTCTTGTCCAACTCTATTCTGGCTTGGTTTATGGCGGCCCAGAATCTGTTGGCAATATTTTATCTGACCTTGCTGATCTCCTGCAAAAAGATGGTTTTAAGACGGTGCAAGACGCTGTTGGAGTCGATGTACAGTATTATGCCAAGACCTAAAGCCTATCCCTATTTGGAAAACATATTTGGGTTATGCATCCGTTTGACATAAGGAATCATACGACGATCTGAATTGATAATATGATCGATCAGCCATTGGCGCAGGAATTTTCCGAGATCCCGAACAAAGGCAGGGCCTCCTGCCCCTTGGCGGACTTCTTTAAACCGCTGCACCATTTCATCAAATTTGCGCACCAAATCCGCATGTTCATGTTTATGGGCATCATGGAAAGGATAGAGAGCACGGACTTGTAATTCTTCTTCGCGGGCAAAATGCTCTTCTGTATAGTCCCGCAGTTCTCGTAAGAGTCTGAGAATAAGATCAAAATCAACGCGCTGCTGATTCGCAGCCGCTTCATATTTATTGATAATCATGACCAAATGTTTGTGGTCGTCATCAATGGGCCCTTTATCAATGGACAGTTCTTCACGCCATTCTATGCTCATAGTACCACCCTCTATCTTTGCGACAAAACGGACATGATGAAATATGTCATGATGAAATATGTCATGATGAAATATGTCTTGTCGGCTTTTGCTTCTGGTGGTTTGGCTATCATGCCATCCAACCTTATTTTTTATATGGGATAAGAAGAATGACCTTTCCAGAATGAAGGGTCAAGATCAGCCGGTACTTTTTAACTCAGAACATAACCGATTTGCAGGAAGTGCATGGATTTTCAGGCAGAATTCATCTTATAAGAGAATATAAAAATCTTTATATGTCATTTTTCATGCTATAAGCAACATCAAGCAGACGCATAAATGTTTTTTGATCTAAAACGCCATCGCAATGACGAGGGTGGAAATGACGCTGAAAAGCGATAAGAGTTTTTTTGAAATCATAGGCATTTGCTTGACATTGTTGTGTAACATCATATCCGATTTGTTTCAAAAGGGCTTTGGCTGAAAGAATTTTTGCGCCTCCTTGCCAAATCCGTGTTTTGGGGTAAAGGCCGATTCCCTGCTTGGCAAGCCCCTGCCAATCGAACAATTCCCCAGGGTCTTGCTTCCGCAAAGGCGCCGCATCGGAATGGCCAATGACATTTCGCGCTGGAATCGGGTGGCGGCGCAAAATATCTTGGCATAGGGGCAAAAGAGCTGCCATTTGCGCTTTTGGAAAAGGCCGATAGCCATGCTCATGCCCAGGATTGACCAATTCGATCCCAATGGACGCACTGTTGACATCGCCCATGCCGCGCCAAGACCCCGCCCCCGCATGCCAAGCACGCCGATCTTCTGGCACTAAAGAGTGGATTTGCCCTGTCTCGTCGATGAGATAATGCGCTGAAACCTGGGCCTCTGGATCGCATAGACGCGCCAATGCCGCAGCAGTGGACAGCATGCCCGTATAATGGAGCATGAGAATAGAAATCTCAGCCCCGAAGGCCCTTTGATTATGATTAGGAGACGGCGAAAGGATCATGGTTTCTTTTATGCAGAGGAGGCTTCATCAACTTGCTTTGGAGTCTGGTCTGGCGCTTGATAAAAAAGGCCATATTGGTCTTTCACAACCGGACCATCCAGCTTCAAAGCATGGCATTGATTAAGATGTGCTGGCAAACGCGGGGGTCCTGTTTCCACAATCCCTCTTGCTGCTTTTTCTTTACGGCGTAAAGGCCCAATGGTTTGTATGGCAACGGTCGCCATGCGTCCGACCAATTCTGTGTGATGGGTGCATCCCTTATTGCCCCCCACACGTTCCGCCACTTTACGCGTAAACCCCGCACCAATCCGTAAGCCCGCAAGCTGTTGGTAGTCAGCGACAATATCACCGCAAGGCGCATAAGGCGTCGCAGCACTCCAAGCTTCGACCTCTATAATAAGGAAATCAATATCAACGGTCATGCGTATATGCATGTCATGGATATTCTCCCCCGCTTCAATGCGTGTGCGGAAGCTATTATCAAATCCATAACTTTTTTGGTCGGTCAAACGCCCTTCAATGTCCCAAAGCCCATCTTTGCGTTTAAATCCCTGGCACTCAATCTTGCGTTGATGAAGGAATTCCCGTTCTACTGGAGGGCTCAAAGCCATATAAGGCCTCCCACTGTCCATAGGCTACAAAAAACGCATCTTTACCTCATGAAATAGCTTTTGGAAAGGTCTTGTCAATTTTTACGAAACCAAGGCTTAAGAGGTCCTGGGCTAAAATCACGCCAATGAGTAAAGCCCGTAAGGGAACAACGCCAAAGGGTTAAGAAAAAAATTTCTGATGGTTGGAGTCTTAAGTCTCAAAAGGAGCCTTATCCTTCATCACAGGAAAGACCAGGCGTTTGAACGCAAAATCTCAAGCCTCAAGAGTTTGTCTCTCCTGGAAGAGCCTTTGCGTTCCCTTGCTATGAAAACGGGCGTGACAACGGGACCACAGGACATGCAATCGATACAAGCCTGGAAAAAACCCTTGAGCGCCATGACATCAAGGCTAAAGAAGAAATCTCTTACCATGCACCTCTTTGCGGCGGTCATGGTTGGATTGTCTTTTGGCACCCTCTCGACAGCTTGGGGGGGGGCGTCTGATCCCGTGACCATCAGTGCCTCCGCCGGTGCAGATTATGGTCGGTTGACCTTTGACTGGCCCCAAGAAGTCGATTTTGCCGTCACGCTGTCTGGCCGCACATTAAATATTGATTTTGCGCGTCCTCTCTCCGGAGACCTCACCGGGGCTGTTTCCATGATGCGGGATTATGCCAGCGGTGTAAAACTCATCGGTGGCAACCGGCGTGTTCGCGTGAATTTGACGGGCGATTTTTCCATTCGTGCTGACCGCAATGGAGGGACTGTGGATGTCGATATTCTCAAAGACCGCATGGCGGGCTCTGGGCAAATCGTCATGGGTGTCGTCCCCCCTATCAAGCTTCACACGGCCCAAAAGGCTAAGGCGAAAACAAAGCCCAAACAAAAGGCTAAGGCCAAAGCAAAACCCAAGCGCAAAAAACAACAGGCAAAACGTCAAAGCCGCCCCAAAAGCAGCTATAGCGGGGGTATTGCAAAAGTCCGTATCCGCGTTGGCGAACATAAAGACCATTCCCGACTCGTCTTTGATTGGCCTTTCCGCGTTGATTATGTTGTGCATCGTCAAAGCAATGCCGCGATCGCTCTGACCTTTCGGAAGCCAGCGCGCTTGGATGACCGGCAAATTCATCGCTTGCGACCAAAACATCTTTTAAGCTTTGATCCCAGAGAAGGACAAACAGCAACAGCGGTCGGTCTGACCACATATCCTGGGGGACAGATCAAAGTCACCCGCGTTGGCAATCGTATTGTTGTGGATCTTTATGGTGGTCGTCATGTGGGCCGCCAATTGACCCAATCCTCCCCCCCCCAATCCTTTCCCCCTGCGTCTTTGCAAAGGGTCTCCCACAAACATGCTCCCAATCGCGCAGACCCACTGGCGCTCAAAAGTGCGCCGCGCAGAACGCAAACAGCACAACAAATGTCCCCGAAAACACCTTTGCAAGAGCGGACAATCACACCGTCACCACAGCCCCCAGGACAAGCTGTTGAAGGTCTCAGTCACAGCGATTCTTTTGCCCCCTCGTCTGAAGGCCAAGAAGACATCCAAGGCGCTAGCGCCTCTTCAACTGAATATAAAGCCGCTCGCAGTAGCGGCTTTTATGGTGTGGCCCGCCTTGGGGGTGGTCTCGGCACAGCCACAGATCTCAGCGGCGGCAATGGTCTGGCCGGCCTGATCACAGGCGGCGATGATGATGGCCCCATTGCCAGCGCATCGATGGGCGGTGGTTTTGATTTTGGAAATATTGGCGCTCCTGTTCGGGCAGAGGCGGAATATAGCTATCGAACAGGGCTGACCATCACAGGCGATGCAACAACAAATACAGGCGCAACCACCAGCTATGAGGGCGATCTCACCAATCATGCGATGATGTTTAATGTCTATATGGATTTAGATGGTCCTCTGCGTATTGACGATGACATTATCCCCTATATGATGGCAGGGATTGGGAGTTCTTGGAATGCGACATCCGGCGATGTTGGACCTTTAGGAGGTGCGCGCGCTGTTTTTGATGAAGAAACAGAAACCAATCTCGCCTGGACCGTTGGCGGTGGATTATCTTATTGGTTTAGCGAAACTCTTGCAGTTGACACACGGTACCGCTATATGGATCTTGGACAGGCCAATTGGGGGAATGTTCCAGGATATGGTGCGGGCATGAGCGCCGACAGCCTTGATCTTCATGAAGCGAGTATTGGTTTACGCTATAGCTTCTAAAATCAGAGCCTCTGTGAAAATTTCCAAGATGCTAGAGGAACGTTCTTCGGTCTCGCGCTTTGCGCGGGCCATTGGGCTCAAAATGCGCTCCCTTTTTGTTTTGCCGCAAGACGCATGGCTAAAGTGGCGGCCCTTTCGCTGGATTTGCTTTAGGAGACCTCTATTATGTGTGGCATTGCTGGGTTTTGGAATGCACGAGCAGAAGACGCCTCAGAGCATTTAAAAACTTTAGCAAAAGCTATGGGCCAAGCGATCCATTATCGTGGTCCTGATAGCGACGACCAATGGGTGGATCGTGATGCTGGGATTGCCCTGGCCCATCGTCGTCTTGCCATTGTCGATCTCAGTGCTGCAGGCGCTCAGCCTATGCTTTCGTCTTGTGGGCGTTATGTCATTGTTTATAATGGCGAAGTCTATAATGCCGAAGATCTGCGTCAAGATCTCGGTCGCGATGCGGCCAGTTTTCGAGGCCATTCGGACACCGAAGTCATTTTAGAAGCCTTCAGCGCCTGGGGCGTTGAAGCGACGGTAAAAAAACTCATTGGCATGTTTGCCTTTGCCCTCTGGGACCGCCAGGACCGCCGTTTATGTTTAGGGCGAGACCGTCTTGGCATTAAGCCGCTTTATTGGAGCCTCCAAGGCAAAATCTTGCTCTTTGGTTCTGAAGTCAAAGCCCTCCATACCCATCCAGCCTGCCCCAAAGAGCTCGACCGCAACGCCCTTGCCAGCTTCTTGCGCTATAACTACATCCCTGGCCCTTATAGCGTTTACCAAAATGTTCAAAAACTCCAACCTGGCCATATGGTCTCTATCACCTTGCAAGGCGATGGCAGCCTCGCCGCACAACAAACCGCCTATTGGTCAATGTCCGAGATTGCACGTCAGGGCCTCGATCAACAAGCCGATTTTTCTGATGAAGAAGCCATTTCGGCCTTAGAAGAAATTTTAGGCGATGCCGTTGAAAGACGTATGATCGCTGATGTTCCTTTAGGCGCGCTCCTGTCAGGTGGTATCGATTCTTCGGCTGTTGCGGCTTTGATGCAAGCGAAAAGCACAAGACCAATCCGCACATTCTCAATTGGATTTCATGAAGAGGGCTATAACGAAGCCCACCATGCCGCCGCCATTGCCAAGCATTTAAAAACAGACCACACGGAGCTCTATGTCACGCCTGAAGAAGCGCAAGCGGTCATTCCACAGATTCCGACCTATTATGATGAGCCTTTTTCAGATTCGTCTCAGATTCCGACGTATTTAGTCTCGAAAATGGCACGGGAGCATGTCACCGTCGTCTTATCGGGTGATGGCGGTGATGAATTGTTTGGCGGTTATAACCGCTATTTCACGGCAGCAAAATATGGGCGCACGCTGTTTTCCCAACCAAAAGCCTTACGACAGTTAGAAAGCGCCGCTTTTCGCGCCCTGTCTCCGAACGCCTGGACCAAGCTGTCTGGCGTTCTGCCCAAAAAATATCGCCCCCCTTATTTTGGCGATAAGCTCTATAAACTTGCAGATGTTCTTGAGAAATCGAAGGAAGATTTCTATGCCCGCCTTGTCAGCGCTTGGGATCAGCCCAATGATGTGATCATCGGAGGTCGCGAATATTCGGGGCCGCTTTGGGATCAAAGTTTGAAAAGCCACATTCCTGACTATATCGACCGCATGATGTATCTTGATACCATCACCTATATGCCCGATGATATTTTGACCAAAGTGGACCGGGCCAGCATGGCTGTGTCTTTAGAGGCCCGTGTCCCCCTTTTAGATCATCGCGTTGTTGAATTTGCGTGGCGCTTGCCGCAATCTCTCAAAATCCGTGAGGGCCAGGGCAAATGGATCCTGCGACAAATGCTCTATCGCCATGTGCCCAAAAACTTGATAGAACGGCCAAAGATGGGATTTGGTGTGCCGATTGATGCCTGGCTTCGTGGCCCTTTGCGGGATTGGGCCGAGGATTTATTGTCGCCTCAAAGCCTTCAACATTTTGGTCTTCTCAAGCCAGAGCTTATTCAAAAGACATGGCGGGATCATCTTTCCGGGCATCGCAATTGGCAATATCATCTTTGGCATATTTTAATGCTCCAAGCCTGGTGCCGCCAGTGGCATTAGAGCCTTTTGGTCCTCTCGCAAAAGCAAAATTTTTGCCACTGCTTTTACTTGGGTTTAAACAAAGACTTTAAGTTTTGTTTTTAGCCGCATTCTTCATGTCCTTATGAAGAGAAAAAGCTTTGCCCAACAAGATGACATCGTCTTTTGGTTTTCCAGAATAGGTCCCTTTTATGATCAATGAAAAGATTTCTATTCCAACGCGTTATCTGCGTTATTGGGTCAATGGGCTTGTTCTTCTCACACCAATTATTGCAACCATTCAAATGAAAGCGATGGTTATTGTCCTCTCCCTGTGGGGATTGGTCGCTTTGGGTTTGATGATCCGTTATAAAAGCGTCCGACACAGCTTGGATTGGCCTTTAGCTGGCCTGCTGGCCGCAACAGCCCTTTATGGGGGCATGACGGCTCTATGGTCCCTCGATCCAGCGCTTTCCGGGCAAATGTCTCTTCGGCTCGCTTTGCTCTTTCTTGCCATCATTGCGGCTGCCAGCCTCTTACGGCATATGCCCGACGCCACACTTCAGAAGGTCCCGTTCTATTTCACTGTAGGCATGGGGATTGCCTTGGGCTTTTTATCCTTCGAGTTTTTGAGCAATCAGTGGCTTTATGATGGCCTTGATCGCTTAAATGCCGATCTCTTGGGGCAGAAATATACCGGGGATGCTCTCCATCTTAGCCGCTTAAATCGCAGTATTGATGTTTTTGCCTTGTTATTATGGCCTCTCATGATTTTATTATGGCAGAAATTAAGATATTTCACCGTTCTCATTCCAATATTTTTCTGTCTTTACTTCAATTATCTTGGCAACCAGAATGAGACCCTTAATATCGTTGCAGCCTGCTCTGTTTTTATGCTGTGCTTGTCTTTTTTCATTTGGAAATTGACAAAAAAGATTCTGCTTTTATTTTCGGCCCTTCTTGTTCTTGGATTTCCAACCTTTCTAGATGTGGCTTTACCGCTTATTCCAGAACGATCCGAACTGTCTGAAGATGTGATAGGCCATATCGGTCACTCAACTTTTGCAGCAAAACACCGGCTTTTTATTTGGGATTTCGTCAATGACCGCATTGATGACAAACCCCTTTTGGGCTGGGGGCTACAATCTTCGCGCCGAATTGGAAATTTTGGTGTCACGCCTTTTAATATCGAATCCTATGAAAACCCAGAGAAAGTAACCGTGATTCCCCTTCATCCCCACAATGCCGTCCTACAGCTCCGTTTGGAACTTGGTCTTCCGGGTGTTCTGCTTGGTGCCGCCCTTATGGTGATGCTCATTGCGCGCTTTACACGGGAAAGTCCTGGACTTTGGGCGATAACGTCGGCTTTCATCACAGCGCTTTCTGTCATGCTCTTTGTCCGCTATGGCTTATGGCAATTCCAATGGCTTGCAAGCTTAGCCTGTATCATTTTCTGCCATGGTCTCATGATCCGCTGCTATAAAACCGACAGAGAGCCTTGCACATCCTGATCGCTATTTTTACCCACGGCACACGAAAACTGAGAGTCTTTCAGTCTGTGGGTTAGAGCAAAGCGCGATCAGGTGGAGTCACCTGGTCGCTTTCGTTTTGCGGCAAAAACAAGACTCTAGAGTCATCCGTGACTTAGGTTTGGTCGCGGATGACTCTAGCTCGCTCTTTCTCACGTCAAACGCCCACGCTCTTTCGCATTGGCCGCAACCCAAGCCTGGCCCAAGCTCACAGCCGGATCCCCTGGAGAAAGCCGTTTCGGTGCAAACACCGAAAAACCAGAGGCTTCGAGCCTCTCCTTAAGCCCATCACATAAAACCGCATTGAGAAAACAACCGCCGCCAAAGGCCACCAACCGGCAGCCTTCTCGCTCGGCCCCCCACTGCACCCACGCGCTGAGGCCCTCGATGAGGGTGCCATGGAACAGATTGGCGCCCTTTTCCAGATCCTCTGGTCCCAGGGCGGCAAGCGCTTTGAGTAAAGGCTTAAAGTCCAAAACCCCATCGCTGGAAAGCTGCCAGCCCTGTTCTAAGCCTTCGACCGCCGTGACGGCTTTTTCAAGGGCTATCGGGGCCTGGCCCTCAAAATCGGCCATCAGATGGACCCCCAACAGCCCGCAAGCGGCATCAAAAAGCCGCCCGGCACTTGAGGTCAAAGGCGCATTCAGGCCCTTATCGAGAAGAGTCGGCAGTTTATCCGCCTGGGCTTGGGCGGCAAAGCGTGTTGGAATCTCTTCGCCTTGCCCCAGAGCATGGAGGGCGGCTGCCGCCATGCGCCAAGGCTGACGGGCGGCGAGATCACCGCCTGGTTGCCGTAACTCGCCGAGATGGCCTAAGCGCTGCCAATCACAGGCATCAACCCAGAGCAACTCGCCCCCCCAGGCCTCCCCATTGGGACCGAGGCCGAAGCCATCCAAGGCAAGACCGATAACGGGATCTTCAAGACTATATTCGGCTTGAACCGCCGCAATATGGGCATGGTGATGTTGCACCGGAAGACGCTTTAAGCGCCGGTCTGCTGCCAGCTTTTGCGCATGATGGGTTGACGGAAAATCGGGATGCAGATCATGGGCAATGAATTTCGGCTTGGCCCCGCTCTCAACAATCAGCGCTTCAAGGGTGGCTTCGAAAGCGGTAATGGTCTCTGGCTGATCCAACGTGCCGATGATAGGAGAAACCCAAGCGGTATCGGACCGTATGACCGTGACCGTGTTTTTCAAAAACCCACCGACCCCAATGGCCGTCGGCATCGGACGTGGTAAGGCAATCCGTAATGGCTTTGGAGCTTCCATTGTCTCTTTCCAGGCCTTTCAATGAACAGGTTCCGAAGGGATAAACGCCGACATTTTTCGCTTGCGCGAAATTTAAGCGACTTTTTCGAGAAAAAGTCTGTCAAAAAGCTTTTTAAGGGCTTATTTCGCCTTCGCCGCGATCCATTTGTACCATGCCTCAAGCCCCTCCCCAGACAGTGCCGAAACCCGGAAAATCAGAATATTCGGGTTAATCTTACGGGCCATGGCCTCGCATTTTTCAACGTCAAACGGCACATAGGGCAACAGATCCATCTTATTCAGCAGCATGACATCAGCGGCGGCGAACATATTGGGATATTTTAAGGGTTTATCTTCGCCTTCTGTGATGGATAGAATGGCGACCTTATGGGCTTCCCCCAGATCAAAAGCTGCGGGACAGACCAAATTCCCGACATTCTCAATAAAGATCAGGCTTTGCGGGGCTGGGGCGAGATCCTCTATGGCATGGCCCACCATGTGAGCGTCGAGATGGCAGCCTTTGCCTGTGTTAATTTGCACAGCCGGGACCCCTGTTTCTCGGATCCGCTCGGCATCATTGGCGGTTTGTTGATCGCCCTCAATCACCGCGATCTCATAGTTTTTCTGTAAATCTTGCAAGGTTTGGGTCAAGAGGGTGGTTTTCCCGGACCCTGGGCTTGAGACAAGATTCAGGGCGAAAATCTTTTTCTCAGTAAAAAAAGCCCGGTTGCGCGCCGCATATTGGTCATTTTTGGAGAGAATATCTTGTTCAATTTTTACCAGCCGCGACGGTTCCAGGCCCGGCACGCTGACCCCGGCTTCGCCATGGCCATGGTGATGGTGGTGATGATCATGATGATGGTGATCATGGGCATGAGGCGCGTTTTTGGTCGCAGCCGGCATCGCTTGGCCTTCAAGGCGGGTTTCCCCTTCGCCGCAGCCACAGACTGTACACATTATGCCACCTCCAATTCTTTGATCCGCATTTGATCGCCCCCTGTAATCTGCACTTTTGCGCTGCCACAGGCCGGACAACTGCCTAAGCGATCAGACATTTCCACCGTTTGAGCGCAGTCCATACACCAGCCCTGCCCTAAAGGACGTTCTATCTCTAAAACCGCATTTTCTGCAAGGCTATCCCGGGTGACCGCCTCAAAACAAAAGCGCATGGCCTCTGGTTCCACATCGGAAAAGATCCCGATCTCGAGACAGACCCGTAAGACTTTATCATAATTTTGGGTCTCTGCCTGTTCTGTAATGATCGCGAGCATATGAGAGGCGAGGGCCATTTCATGCATATTTTTGCCTCCAGCCCCTGACCAAATCATAGCAAAGGGCTTATTTTTCTGAAATTCTTAAGAGTCTGCTATTGTAAGATGATAAGGAACACAAGGGTCTAAGCTTTCAATCACCCATGTCATGGCTTGGGTCACAGAAAGGCCTGACAGCCCCCGACATTCTAAAGCTTGGCAGGCTTCGGCAACGGCCCCTTTAGGATGCATATTCCATTCGGTGGGGGCGAGGATTTGATAGCGCCGGACCACAGCTTGTTGCATTTCTACCCGGTGGATCAGAAGCCCTCTGGCGGTTTCAATGGCCGCACAGCCGATGCCTTCGGTCTTTTCCCCAGACCCTCCCCCAGCCCCCCCGTGCTCCGATTTGGGGGCGGGACGCTGCGCCGGCCAGGCCCTCAGGCCTTGGATAAGCTTATCGCGGAAAAGAAAGCTCTCAAGAAAACGCGCGGTCAAACGATAGAGCAGCCCAGGCCCATAAGACTCTACAATCTGCCCCAACAAAGGATGCGCCCGCAAACGCGCCACAGCCCCAACTTCACGGGGACTGCCTGCAATGTCTGGCTGGCGGCAGAGGTCTTCCCCAGAGTCTTCGGCCAAGGCGCGTAACAGGCTTTCGAGATCCCCTTGGTCTTGGAGAGAAAAAGGCTGGAGGCGGCAGGCCCCGAAAGCCGCCCAGCCCTCTGTGCTCAAAAGCGTCCGGAACACCACAGCCATGGGGCTTGCGCCGCGCTGGGCCCAGGCGCGAAATTGGTCGAGATCTGACAAAAGCGCCTCTTCTGTCTCTCTGGTCTCCCCAACAAGGAGGGCTTGCACATCTTGGGTGAGAAGAGCGTGCAAGGGCGCAAAGGCCTTTTGCTCTGCCTGCTGGGGCAATCCCTTCAAGCCTTGGAAGAGGGGCGCTAAAACCGCCATGGAGGGCTTCGCCGCCGCCGGCAGGCCCAAAAGCATCGGCCATTCCAAAAGCAATTTGCGCAAATGCTCTCCCAGAGCTTCCGCCGTCACCAAAAGATGCTGCTGGTCCCGCAGAGCAGGGGCTGGACGGATCCCAGCAGCCTCTTCACAGGCTTGCCGCGCGGCCTGGTAATGGGCTTGGCCACAGAGCGCAAAAAGCGTCTTCACCAGCACAGGGCATTGGGAAAGCGGTCGCCCCTGCATCATCTGTCCAGCAGAAAGCGGCCTTTGGCATGTGATCTCAAGCCCATAGCCGAAACCCTCTTGGGGGGCAGGTCGCATGGTGAGCGCATAATATCCCACAAGAGACGACAGGGGAGAAGCGCGCGTCATCCTCATCTCTCCCGGCGGCTTAAACGCCCCCGGAACAAGGCGCGTTTGCTCTGGTCAATAGGGGCCTCTGTGGCTTCCAGTGGCTGGGCTTGAGAGGTTTGCTTTGCAAGGGCTTTCTCGGGCTTGGGCTTGGGCTTGGGCTTGGGCTTGGGTTGGGGTTGGGGTTGGGTTGGGGCGGCCTCTTCCTTGGCGAGACGCCCGCGGCCCAAAATTTCCTCCAAAGCCGAAAAGGCCGTCAGACACGCAGCCTCTTGGGAGACAAAATCCCCCATCGGCGAAAACAGAGAACAGGATAAAACCATGCCAAGGCCCTCAACCTCGGCGGCGACAAACGGAAAGCGTCCGGCCGGGAGCACCCGCATTTCCTCATCGCCTGGGGCCAAACCGCCATCCCACCCCTGGGGCGCCGGTGGCAACAGCATGAGATTCAAACACCAAGGGGTCACCAACATGCCAATCACACAGCCCCAGCCTGGAATCTCATAGCGTTGAAAGCCAATCAAAGCGACCGAAAGATGCTCTTCATAAAGAGGAATGTCGCGCATGCGCACATCCGCCGCTCGATAGGTCGCAATCACCTGCCGGGCCATGGCGATCAAGGCCGCATCCTCTCCGGCCGCCCGCGCAATCGCGCCTTCATTTAAAAGCTTGTCTTCTGGGATCGGCGCATGTTCTGCGTTTGCCTGGGCCGCTTCGACATATGCACTGACCGTCGATCCCGTCTCGATCACTGGTGGCAAAGCCCCAGAGGGGGGATTGGGATCATATTGGACCATGAATTGCCCTTTCGGCGCCGCACAGCCAGGGCATGTCCAGTGCTCGGGGAGGGCTTTAAACGCGGTTCCAGGCGGAATTTGCCAATATTCATCCCCCTCTGCCGGGTCATAGACCTGCCAGCAGACCCCACATTCCATGACCGCAGCGTCAGAGATACGATCGTCATCCCCAAGATAGCTGCCTTCAAATCCAGAGGGAGGCTGGGCTGTCATGACAAATAGGCCTCCAGCACCGCTTGTAAGCGCGCCGCCGCATCTCTGAAATCTTCCACATGCGCCCGCGCCGCAATTGGCACATCGCCAATTTCTAAAGTCTCCAACACCGTATTGTCCATGGCATTGACAAAACGCACGGTCCAGACAGAGCGCCAGCGCGTCGCGGTGATTTTACAAAGCCCATAGCCGCGCGAGAGTATCTTAAGCGCCCCAGCCCCTAAAGTTTGTCCAAGAAAGGCCATATCGGCCTCATTCATGGGCAATAAGGTTAGATTTATCACATGATTCTCAGGTAACTCATGGTCCTTATCCTGATTTTGCGCCCAGATCCGCATGCGGTCCCGCACTTCTGCGAGGACCGGCATCACATTCATCGCGCTTTCAGGAGCCTTTGCGATCTCTCCGGACAGATCTGTTGTCTCCTGGGCCAGAGACCGAATGACAGCTGGCACATCAGCGATCTCGATCCAATCGCCGATACACGCCCCAGACGCAGTGTGATCGAGGACCCGCCATAAGCCCGGCATGACCGCCTCTTGGATCTTGAGGTCACCGCCTTCGGGTTTTGTCGCGATCATGCTGACTTCGCCTTCCCCCAGGACTTGCGCCACCAAAGTGCGGCCTGACCCTGTAAGCTGGGAGAGGTCAAACCGCAGAGGCGCCATGGTCTTAGGGTCAAACGGCTCTAAGCTTGGCACCAAAGATTGCAACAGCGCCACGGCTTCAGGATTGTCCTGAACCAGGGCTTCGGCGCTCATCAAAGCCTGCCGCCGTTCTGTCTCACCCGCACCAAGATCATGGTAGGCTGTTGCGATTTGCATTGCCTCTGCGTCTTCTGTCGTCGGTTGTGGCCAGGGGGAGTCCGTTACTGTGCCCATTGTGCGCTTTATACCTTTCTCAATGATACTCTTTTCGCTTGCGCGAAAATGGGGCGACTTTTCGAGAAAAAGTCTGTCAAAAAGCTTTTCTTTCTGTGCTCTTAAACATCTCTGTTTCTGGGGATGCGTCTAAAAAAGCGGCGGTTTGGGCCGCCATCTCTGTCCAAGGTTGAATTTGGGCGATGATCCCAAGAAAGCGACCCTCCCGTAGAAAAACAAGGGAGGGGAGTCTCAGAACCCCAAAGCGTGGCATGAGCATTATATCATCGCGCGGATCCATGACGCCCACCTGAAACCGGTCGGGGAAATGCGCCAAAAGTTCTGGCAGCACAACGGCAATATCATGGCTTTCCGGACGTTTTGCCGGATCGCCGTGGAAAAACAAAATCTGATCGCCGGGTTGCCGAAGAAAAGCCTCGAGACTCTGTGCATCCAATCTTTGGCTGTCGGGCCGTACACAGAGCTTTTCAATCAAAGGAGAGGTCGGCAAGGGCAAAGTCCCGCCTGTCATCTGGAATCCTTTCCACAAAATCTTATGAGCGCAAATGCGCCGGCAATTCTGGTGCACGCGCCGTCAAATCCGCAAAAAGACGATCCACCGTTGCCGTCGGATCCGCCCCCGCCATCACCGCCTGGAGGGCTTCCAAGGCATCATTGATCTGCTGGGCGCTGGTTTCATCCAAAACCTGAATCGCGCTCTTGACATGAACAAGCACAAGGGTGCCTATCTCTTGTGGCCCGATGAGCGCGGCTTCGACCCAGCGTTCCGCGCCTTGCGGTCCCGCCCCATATCTTTCGACCTTGAAAAGACCATCCTGGATATCTGTAATCACCATGGGAAGGCCGATGCACATGGAAAATCTCCCTTAAAGCCAAGCGCGTTACAGGGCGCGCGCCTTTAATGATGCGTTTTGCAACAAACAGAATGCTCTACAGTCATCCGTGGCCCAATTGCGCTGCGAATGACTCTAGGGTCATCCCTTTGATCCGTCTTCATGTTGTCAATTCAAAATTTTCAAAAGGACCTCCACCCATCGTGCTCAATGGCCTCCCAAGTTTCACTTTAGATTCTGGACTCCTCACCCTCTATCACACGCCGCTTCTGGCGATAATCCTTGTCATCACGGCGATGATCCTTGATGGGATTTTTGGAGAACCGCCTTGGCTATGGTCACGATGCCCCCATCCCGTTGTCTTGTTCGGCAGGCTTTTGACCTGGCTTGAGAACAAGACCAATCCGGCCTTTGATGCCGCCAACCGTCCCCTGGATCCCCGCAAGCGCCGGAAAGCACTCTGGCGCGGGGGCGGTGTTTTGCTGCTCTATCTCAGCCTGCTTGTCCTGCCCGCCGGTCTTTTACAAGTGATCCTTCTTCAGATCCCTGGGGGTTGGCTGCTTGTCGCTGCTCTTTGTGCAATTTTGATCGCTCAGAAGAGTCTTGTCCAGCATGTTCGTGCCGTGGCACAGGCCATGTCGACCGCCACATCCCCCGAAGACGCCCTTCAAGCGGGACGACAGGCGGTGTCTCTGATCGTTGGGCGCGATCCTGAGAGCTTGGATGCTGCTGGGGTTTGCCGCGCTGCCATTGAATCTTCTGCGGAGAATTTTTCCGATGGGGTTATCGCGCCGCTTTTTTGGGTACTGCTCGGCGGCTTGCCAGGATTGGTGTTTTATAAGGCCATCAATACCGCCGACAGCATGATTGGCCATCGCACAGAACGCTATGAAGCCTTTGGGAAAAGCGCCGCCCGTCTTGATGACCTGGTCAACGCTCTGCCCGCGCGGCTCACCGGGCTCTTGCTCTTGCTCACGAGCCTCTCCCCCACAAGCCACAAAAGCCATGAGCGCCCAGCCGGTTTTCTGCCTGCCCTGAAAGCCTTGATCCAGGATGCCCCCCACCATAAAAGCCCCAATGCCGGATGGCCCGAAGCGGCCATGGCTGGGATCTTAGGGCTTGCCTTAGCCGGCCCCCGCCGCTATGGCCAGGACATTGTCGAGGATCCTTGGATGAACCGCCAGGGCAGCCCTTTGGCAACACCTGAAGATATTGTTAAAGCCCTGCGCTGTCTCTGGCAAAGCTGGGCCTTGGTCTTGGCCGGGCTGTGTTGTGGCGCGGTTTTGTCGATTTGGCTGTCTAACGTTTGATTTCAAGCTGTTCAATATTGCGCCTTGCCGCATCTCCCACCGCACTATGCGGCGCCAAAAGCACGACATTGCGCCAATCTTTCCGCGCGGCTTCAATATCCCCCATCACTTGGCGAATATTGCCACGCTCGAACAAAGCATCGGGGTCATCCGGGCGCAGCTTCAACGCCTGCTCGATATCCCGCAAAGCATCCCTGGGGTGGGAGAGCCGCCGCAAGGCATTGGCACGGAAAATATAGGCCTGAGGATCTTGGCTCCCAAGGCCTATCGCTTGATTTAAGTCGCTCAGCGCGCCATCAAACCGCCCCGCTTGTCCGCGAATCATCCCGCGATCGATCAAAAATTGCGGATCCTTCGGTTTGAGATGAAGAGCGTAACTGATCGCTTCTTCCGCCGCCTTCAGATCCTCATTCAGCATCCAGGCCTGGGCGGCTTGGGCCATCAAATCCGCACGCATATTTTGATCCGCCGCCCGGCTGTCCTGGGCAATCACTTGCAAGCGATGGGCCGCATGCTGATATTTCCCCATTTCAATCAAGGCCGTTGCCGCACAATGTTGCGCCGCATCGCCACCGCCTTGGTCAGCCCAAGCCAAAGCCGCTTCAAACGCATCATTGGCATTCCGGCGCGCCAAACGCATACAAGATTGATATTGTGCCGCATGATCAATGCTCGCCGCCCAAACAGGGTTTTCGCCCCCATCAAAGGACAAAACCGTCACAGCAAACGCCCCAACGCCCCAGAGCATTAAGGGAAAGCGCGATATGGGAAACGGCCACAGAGAGCCTTTTGGGGTGCTCTTGCTCAAACCAGCCATAGCCATCTCCTCTCACACTTACAGATCCACACCATAGGGCAGGTCCACACCACAGGGAAAATTACAGGGCCTCTTATGACGTTTGGCGATTGCGCGCTTGTGCTTTTAAACGATAGGGATGACATGGATAGACTCCCAAAATCCGCACTTCACGCGAGAAAAAGCCGAGTTCCTCCAAAGCCAAACGCACAAGCCGTTCTTCGGGATGTCCCTCGATATCCGCATAGAACTGCGCAACATCAAAATTGTCACCCGCCATATAGCTTTCGAGCTTCGTAATATTCACACCATTGGTCGCAAAGCCTCCGAGGGCTTTATACAAAGCCGCTGGCACACTGCGAACTTTGAAGAAAAAGCTGGTCATGGTCGGACCCTCTTCAAGTTCCGGATGCTCCGGCTCTTTGGCCATGATCAGAAAGCGTGTCGTATTATGCTCAAAATCTTCAATATCACTGGCAAGACTCGCAAGACCATAGATTTGTGCCGCAAGGCTCGACGCAATCACACCAATATGGCGTTTTTGGGTTTCCTTCAATTCCGCAGCAGCCCCAGCGGTATCCGCATGAATCACCGCCTCTAAACCATGGTCCCGAATGAAATTTCGGCATTGCGACAAAGCATGCACATGGCTGTGAATCTCTGTCAATTCTTCCAAAGCAACACCCGGCAAAGCCAGCACATGGTGATTCACCCGTTGATAATGTTCGCCAATAATATGCAAACCAGAATGCGGCAATAGATGATGGATATCCGCAACCCGCCCTGCAATGGAGTTATCCACAGGAATCATTCCCAGATCCGCTTTTTTGTCTCTCACGGCTGAAAAAGCGCTTTCAAAAGATTTGCACGGTAAAGCCTCTAAGTCCGGAAAGGCTTCTTGGCATGCAAGATTGGAATAAGCGCCTGGCGCCCCTTGAAAGGCAACGATTTTCGGTGTGAAAGAAAGCGTCTGCATAGAGTGTGTGATCCTAGTGCGTCTTCGTCCAAGAAACAAAGCACAATGCTGTAGAATGGCGATGAAAGCATGCTATAAAGAGCCAATGTTAGGAGTCTCTCCTGTTCCAAGAATAAACAAAGCCGCTTTGATCAGAGAGAAGGTGGCCGGGAGTATCTGCCGGTGTTTTCTTTCTGTCAATCCCGCTGCGCTTTGCGCTAAAATCAACGTCACAGATCGTAAACTTGCTATAAAAATCCCATTTCCTGACAAGAGCCATGGACATCGCCGCTACAAACCGCTAAAGCAAAGTCTGAACAAATGGAATCGCTGGAACAATGGAGTTTGCGACCGCAACCATGGTCTAAAGCAGAGCGGGTCAGATCAGCGCAAGATGACCCTGTTCCTTTTGCCCAAACCGCTATGTCAGAGCATCGCTTTGGTTTCCATAAGAACATGCCATGCTCTTATATCTGCGTCACAATTTTCCATTGATCGCTTAATAAGAGGTCCTTCGACATGAACTTTATGGACATTTTCAAATTGTTGCTTGGCGTTTTGCTGGCCGGAGTCATTGGGCTGGGCGCGGCTCAAATGGCTGACCTGACCAGCTCCGCTTCTGTCCCCGCCAAAATGGCGTATCCCATTGCCGCTGATGCCGACAGCAGCCAAGCCGCTAATGCAGGTGCCGATACCGAAAAAGCTGAAGAGTCCGTCCTCGATCTGCTGGTCACAGCATCGGCGGAAAAAGGCAAAAAAGTGGCAAAGAAATGCACAGCTTGCCATACCTTTGACCAAGGAGGCCCCAATCGCACCGGTCCAAATCTGTGGGATGTTGTCAATAAAGCAAAAGCATCCGCAGAGGGCTTCTCCTATTCAAACGGTCTGGCTGCTATGGGAGCTGCCGGAGAAGTTTGGACCTATGAATCGATTGATAAGCTGATTCTGAAACCGAAAGCCTATATCTCTGATACCAAAATGAGCTTTGCAGGCCTGAAAAAAGTCAAAGATCGTGCGAATATGATCGCTTATCTGCGCAGCTTATCCGACAGCCCTGCCCCGCTGCCCACAGACGCTGCAGAAGCAACAGACGCAACAGAAGCCGAAATGGCACCAGCATCTGAAGACATGCCCGCCGCCACAGACAGTGAGGCACCAGCAGACGCAACAACAGCGCAGTAAGAATGTCTTTTTTCTTACAATGAAAAAAGCGGTCAATTGGCATCAATTGGCCGCTTTTTTATTATAAAACAAAAATATAGAGTTTTTCTGATCTGATAAAACGCACAACAGCCTTATGGTTTGATCCCAACCAAAAATTCTATTGTAAACTTTAAGTCCCTTCCTGCATTGCAGAATTCCGTCTTAAAAAATGAGTAAAGTTTTATGATTCAATTTTAAATAAAATATTCAAAAAATGATGGAATATTGTTTAAGACCTCAAATAGAGGCTTCATTTCGCTATTTTCTTGCTTTGATATTTTAATAACAATCTTATTATATTTTCATTTGTTCTTAACCATAAAGAAAATCTGCATCTTCTAGAAGGTCATAGAAATATTATGGTCTTCTCTGAAAAAGAATGGCCATTTTTTTACCATGGTTTTTTCTATAAGAAAATTTGTTACTGGTCTCTCTCCCTCTTTTGTCACTCATATTGATGAGACTTCTCTGCCCCTCCAAATATCGTGTCAGATAATAAATTTACATCAAAATAATATACTTTAAGAATAAAACGAGGATCATTTTCCACTGCTGAGTAAAAAAGTCGCATCCCTCTAAAAGGGGAATAATCCAATTGAAGTCTTTCTTAAAAAATTTATATTCTGTCCTGGAGAAACGGCTTTAGAATCTTATATCTCATTTTCGAATAATGAGAAGAGTCTCTCTTTTTTTCTATATATGTGAAAATACATATCGAGAGGTCTTAATAATTGCTATGGGTGCAAAGAGCATGGCGTTTGACTCTCCTTTTGCAGAAAAATTGTCTTATTATGGCCTAAGCCTCGAATTTATCGATATACTTATCGATTATAAACCTTCCTTAGAGAAAAAACTTCCAAACCTTCTTGATGGTTTTTATGAGTCCCTGACTCAACATTCTTTTTCGCAGGATTTTCCTGAAAATGACAACCTTATAGATTTGAAAGAAAACCAAAAAAGACATTGGACCCTCCTCTTTTCCTGCCAATTTGACGCAGCCCTTCTAGACAGCGCCCATAAAATCGGTGTTTGCCATGCCCAAGCCGGTATCAAGCCTGCCTTTTACATGGGAGGGTATAGCTATATTTCTCGCCATCTCATGTCTTATGCCGCGTCTTTGTCAACATTCCGTACAAAAAAAACAGCACAGCTTTTACAGGCGATTAACAGCCTTATCCTGTTCGACATGGATCTGACCCTCTCCAGCTATCTTGTCGCCGCGCAAAAAAGATCCCAAGACATCGCCAGAGCAGACTTTGCAGACCATCTGATGGACCGTTCTGTGTCACTGTCCATGGCAACATGCAATGTGGTTTACAGTGATGCGCGCATGCTTTTTGGCCTCGAAAATGTTGATCAAAAAGCCCAAAAAGTCTCCCACTCTTTGTCTGGCTTCGTTGGCGATCTCCAAGCTGTTGAAGGCGAAAGCCGTACCGCTGCCGAAGCCTCCCTTGAGAACCATAAAGACGTTCTCAATGCCCAAGACGCCATGCAAGACGCCATGACCAGCATGGACCAAGTTGCCCAAGCCGTCGAAATGACCTCTGAGCGCATGCGGGCCTTGATTGATGCGGCAAATCAAATCTCGAGCATGGTGCAATCCATCGAAGATATTGCCAGCCAAACCAATCTTCTTGCCTTGAATGCCACCATCGAGGCCGCCCGTGCTGGCGAAGCCGGGCGCGGTTTTGCCGTCGTTGCCGGGGAGGTCAAAACACTCTCCAGTCAAACCGCCAAGGCAACAGAAGATATCCGCGAGCGCATTACCCGACTTGAAACAGAGATTCTCGCCATCGAAGCCAGCATGGCAGAAAGCACCGAGGCTGTGACCTTAGGCCAAAACCGTATTCGCCAAACCGGCACCCAGATGCTGACCGTTGCAAAACAGGCCGATGAAACCGCGCAACAAATGGGCGGCATGTCGCATCGTTTGATCGAGAAAACCCATTCGGCGCAGAAAGTTTCGCAAGATGCCGAGGATATTGTCGATTTTACCCAGCAAAATGTGCAATCCATCACCCATAGCCTGACCGCTATGCATGATGTCGAAGCTTTGCTCAGCACCCTTGTCGAGGAACTTGGGGAATATGACATCCCCAACCGCATTGTGCGTCTTGCAAAAAAAGATCACTTGGTTTGGAAGAAGAATCTCGCCGAGGCCTTTGTCGGCACCATAAGCTTGAAACATCATGAATTATCAGACCATTGTTCTTGCCGCCTGGGACAATGGTACTACAATGAGGGCCAAGCCCGTATGAAGGATTTACCCGCCTTCCAACGCTTAGAGGCCCCCCATAAAGCGCTTCACGCTTCAGGTATTCGCGCCTTGGAACTGCTGGAGCAGGGGCAAAT
The DNA here is from genome assembly GCA_002340345.1 of Alphaproteobacteria bacterium UBA2562. Taxonomy (GTDB): domain Bacteria; phylum Pseudomonadota; class Alphaproteobacteria; order UBA2562; family UBA2562; genus UBA2562. The sequence goes on from DDLW01000274.1 coordinate 28,581, forward strand.
TGAGCAGGCCTTATCTGCTTTAAGTGATGTTGACCGCGCCTCGCAAGAGGTCATCGCCCTTCTGGATGAGCTCATCGCGCATAATCAAGAGCCTTAAGACGAAAGCCATTGCAATCTTTTTTCGATTACGCGAAATTTATGACAACTTTTCCGGAAAAAGCCTTACAAAAAGCTTTTTAAAGTAAAGGGCTATAAAAACTTGGCGTTACGGTTCTCGCAAACCGCTGCCCAGCCAGCGCATGACAGGGGCGAGAAAATAGGAGATGATCAGACGATCGCCGACCAAAATATCACCGCCAGCGCTCATGCCAGGAAGAAAGCGGAAATCGCCAGGCTTGTCGACCAACCGATCTTTTTCGATTTGAACACGGGCACGATAAACCGGACCGGGCTCTCCTGACAAAGTTTCGGCAAAAGTGTCCTCGCTAATGAAATCAATCCGCCCCAGCAAATCACGATGCTTTTGAAAGGGTAAGGCGTCCAGCTTGATCGAGACCTGATCCCCCGTTTTAACCTGGGAAATATCCTTCGCTGGAATATCAAGCCGCAACAACATGGGCACATCAACGGGCACCAGCACCATAATTTCTTGGGCTTGGCGCAAAACCGATCCCGTCGCAAGAGTGTTGGTGTTCAAAACAATCGCCGCACCGCTGGCGCGCACAGACAGATTGGCGGCCCGACGATCCAACGTGCTGAGTTCTTCTGTCAGCCGTTTGACCTCTTCCCGTTCTCTCACCAGATCTTCTGTGACTTTGGAAAACCACTGGCTGAAAAAGGCCCGCCGCTCGGACCGTAAGCTATTCATGCGCGAGAGCAGCTCTACCCGCCCATTCTCCATGCCGGTCAATTCTCGTTCCAAAGACAGTCTTTGATTGACACTTGACAGATATTGGACCTTTGACCCGACCTTGCGATTATACAGCGTTTGTTTGGCACTTTCGAGCTGACGCAGCAAGCCGAGCTGCTTTTGGGCTAAAGCGCGATCTTTGGCCACGGAGTCCAAACGCACATTCAAATGGATCAGCTGTTTGTTAAAAGAATCAACCTTTGAGCGATATTCCGCAAGCCGACTGCGGAATATCTCCTGTTGGAGATGGCTTTCTTGGGTGTCATTGGAAAATTTATAGGGTTCATTGATCAGCATGCGACTGCTGAATTCCGCATTCAACCGGTTTCGCCGGGCCTCGGCGGCCGTGAGCTGGGCGCGCACAGCCGCAATGTCAGACTGGATATTGGTGGCATCCAGCGTCACCAATCGGTCTCCTTTTGCGACGACATCGCCTTCACTGACATGGAGGGTCTGGATAATCCCGGCTTCTGTCGCTTGGATGCTGATATTTGCAACCGCAGGCCCCAGCACCCCGCGCCCACTCACCACGGTTTCAATGCGACCGAAAGACGCCCATAGCAGCATCACGGTCATAAACATCAGAATCGCCCAGGCGCCCAATCGCGACAAAGCTGGCACGGGGCGGTTTTCAATCTCCACCGCATCGGGCTGGAAACTGGCGATCAGGGTTTCGGTGCGATTGCGCCAAGGCAAGAGCGTATCCAGCAAGGATCGCTTGCTTTGCATTGCAAGGCCAGGACGATCGTCAGACGACTCTCCAAACGTGTTGCCCGTCACAATGCGTTCATTGGCCGAGCGTACATAGCCCGACAGCCGGTTCATGAGCGCTAGGCTGACATCAGGATTATCTCCCATGCTCTGGATCAAGGCCTGGCGGTCGAGGACCCGCAACCGGCTATCGCCCTTGGCCCTGGCAGAGGCACTGCGTGGCGCGCCTTCGATCAACGCCATTTCACCGAATAAGCTGCCTTCGGAGAGAGTCGCCAAAACCACCTGTTCGCCGTCTGCTTCGCGGAAGATTTCCACCGCACCAGACAGGATCATATACGCCACCTGTCCCTTTTCACCCTCGGTGAAAATGAGAGCGCCATCACCGAGATTAAGCTCTTCAATGCCAGAGATGTGACCCGTCGGAGGTCCCGCCATACTGTCGGTCATCGCGGTTCTCCCCTACTTTGCGGGCGGCTCTGATCCGACGCGGCTTGGGTCAAATGACCATGCTGTTGGGTCCAGAGCGTTTGATAGAGCGCATTCTGGGCAAGCAAGCTGCGATGATCCCCATCGCCGACAATTCGTCCGTCATCCAGCAATAAAATCCGATCCACATCGACCAGTTGGGACAGGCGGTGGGTGACAAGGAACATGGTCCGGCCCTCGGCAATTCTTGACAAATTGCCCTGCACAATCATTTCACTTTCCGGGTCCAGCGCGCTGGTCGCTTCGTCGAAGATCAGGATCGCAGGCTGACGCAAAATGGCACGCGCAATAGCAAGACGTTGACGTTGGCCCCCAGAGAGATTGCTTGCGCCTTCTTCCAACATGGTTTCAAAGCCATGTTTTTGCTTTTCAATAAATTCATAGGCCCCCGCCAGCCGGGCCGCCATAAGCACCTCTTCCAAGCTGGCATCGGGCCGGGCCGCCGCAATATTATCGCGGATGGTGCCGCGAAACATAAAGCTGGATTGGGGCACAATCCCGATATGGGTCCGCAAATGGGCCAGATCGATTTGACGAATATCCACGCCATCAAAGCGCAGACTACCGGTCTGGGGGCGATGTAGCCCTTGAATCAGCTTCGTCATGGTTGATTTGCCACTGCCAGAACGCCCTATCAGCCCAACGATCTGACCTTGCGGCACGGTGACCGATACATCTTTCAGAACGGTTGGCCCATCAGGATAGGTAAAGGCCACCTTGTCAAAAGACACAGCGCCATGCAGCACGGGTGTCGCGCCCCGGATTTCTTGCTCTGACGTTTGGTTCATCACGCTGCCCAGCATTCTTACCGACAAGGCCGTTTGCTGATAGTCTTGGACCAGCGAGACCAGGGCCACCAGCGGACCGCTGACCCGTCCCGACAGCATATTAAAGGCAATCAGCCCCCCTGCTGTCAGACTGCCATCCAGCACCAGATTGACCCCAACAAAGACAATGGTCACGATCATTAGATGTTGTAGCAATGTGCTGATCTGACCGGTGAGGGCCGAGAGCTTTCCGACTTCGAACTGGGTTTGCACAGCCTTTGCCGCGACCCCGTCCCAACGCCGTTTACGCTGGGGCTCCAACGCCAGAGCCTTCACCGTTTCCACCCCAGAAATACTCTCGACCAACATGGATTGCTTGTCGCCCTCGGCTTGATACAAATCCGCCAACCGTTTTTTATAGCTACCGCTGAGGAGCACCATATTGAGCCCAATCAAACCGCTAAAGCCTAACACGATGAAAGCCAGCAGCGGGCTATAGCTGAACAGAACCGGTAAAAACAGCAACAAAGCCGTTGCGTCGAGGAACGTTCCGAACAATTTGCCGGTTAAGAACTGACGGATGCTGCCAGCCTGTTGTAAATGCCGCGATAGGGTCCCAGCGGTATGATGCTGGAAAAAAGCAAGGGGCAGCGAGAGCAACTTGGCATAGACACGCGTCGACAGTCGGATATCGATCCGGCTAGAGGCATAAAGGATCAAGAGCTGGCGAACATAACCAAGAACCGCATTGAAAAGCAAAGCGAGGGCAATCCCCGCCGTGACCACATACAAGGTGGCAAAGGCCTGATTGCCGAGGACTTTATCCAGCACCACCTGCATATAGATGGGGATCGCCAGGGCGATGGCATGCATGAAAAGAGCGATCACCAGCACTTCAATAAAAAGGGAACGCTGTTTTTTGATCTCTGGCACAAACCAAGCAAAGCTGAAGGGTCTGTTCTCATCTTCCCCAAGATGGTGACGTTTCAGTAGCAGCACGGATCCATCCCAGGCAGCCTCGAACCGTTCCCGTTCAAGAGTCATCACCTCTGGGCGATCGGCCAGGGGGTCCAGCACATGGGCAACCTCCTGGCCGCCCGCCTCTGTCGTCTGTCCCGTTTCAGGGTCAATGTTTCCAACGCCCGCCAGAATAACGCTATTGCCATTCTTTAACCGGGCAATCACAGGGAACCCCTGGCCGAGTTTTTGCAAATCACGCCAGCTGAGATGGGAGGCTTTTGCTTTCAGACCATGATCACGGGCCATCCGGAACAGTAAAGCATCATCAGGTTTTTCCTCACCGATCGCATAATCATGGCTCAGCCGCTCCATGGCCAGATCCACGCCATGTTGGCGGGCACAAAGCACGAAACATTGCAGTGTGGTGGACATCAGAGCTCCTGACACTCAGGGGGAGAAAAGACACTCAGAAGTTTGGTGATTGTGGCCGGCTGACTGGAGAAGAGGGCTGGGCCGGCCCTGGTGCTGTTGTGGGTTCTGGAGAGGACTCTGGGGCGGGCTCTGCCCCTTTGCGGTTGATCGCGCCCTGTTCAATCAAGCGATTGACAATGCGTTCCATGGCCGAAAAGGTCTGTAAAAAGCCCTCGGGTGACATCAGTAATCGCATTTCAAATTCTGGGGCAAAATCACCACTTTCCGTGCGTTTTTCAGCCGAATAGGTAAACATATCGACCCGAACCACCCCTTGGTTGATCGAAATTTCCTGCACCCCATCGATGAATTTCTGTTCGCTCATAGCGTTTCCCCTGCTGCTGCCAAGGCTCAAAATGTTGCGACGCCCCGGTTTCCGCCCATCACTATGCCAGGTGGCCAAGGCCAGAAACCTTTGGAGGTCAGCTTTGCGTTTCTTCGTCAGACTCTTTCTTTACAGCGGCACGTGCGGCCACGGCCTCCCGCAGTTCGCGCGCATGGTTGGACACGCGCCCGGCGAACTCAGCATAGCTGTCCATTGGCATGACCAACCGTGTGATGAGCTGCCGGGTTTCGCGGCCTTCAGCCTGATCTGTGACGCTGTAAAGATTCAGCTTCACATGGGTATTGCCAACCAAGATGCCATGCAGCCCTTCGACAAATAACTCGGGCACGCCGCTATCATCGGCGATGAGCTCAATGGTACGGTCACCGGCTTTCACCTCATGCACTTTACGCAGGGTCATGTTTTGTCCCTTCTTCTGGCTGCCTGTTTGTTACAAAATTTGATCTGGCGGGCCAGCCCTTACGGATGGGCAAGACCCTCTTCGACCTGCTTACGCAGGCGTTTGAGATCTTTGACAATTGCTGGCCGGTCTGATTTTCGGGCCAAGAGATCGATAATCCGGAAATGCTTACCAGAGCGCCAATCTTGGAGATCTGGGATCGGTTGTTCTGTGGAGATCCGCGCAAGGGCCGCATCGGACAGCAAAGCCCAACTCACCAGAGCCAAAGGACCGGCGGGGGTCCGATAGATGCGCAGCTGGTCATAACGGACGGGATTCAAAAACCGGGTCTCGATCATGCCAATACGCATATCCGCCTGCTCTGGCACGCGTGCAAGGAGGGTAAAAATCTCTCCGAGCAGAACATAAAGGGTTGATGGTGGGGTGATGCGCCGGGCTGGCGCGGGGCCTGTCTTTGGGGCTCTCTCATGTGCCTGCTCTAGCCTCTGCCCCTCTGGCATCTGTTGAGCGCGATCGCCATCGTTTGCGATCTCGATCTCTGACCCCGACGGTCTGGCTTTTGCCCCATGATACTGCTTTAAGATCCAGCGGCCAGAGGAAGCGTCTCTCTTATGTGCTTTTGCCGTGCGCTCGGGGAAAAGATTTTCGGTGAGATCTTTCATCACCGTCTCGACCTGGCCAAAGGGCGCGACAAAATCTGTGAACCAGAGATGATCTCCGGACTGCCAGTCTTCTTGGGACAAAGGCTCTGGCCCAGCGCTTTGGCGCGCATCCAGGGCCTCAGACAGCAGCGCCCACGTCACAATCGCAAGGGGACCGCGCGCATCACGATAGAGCCGGTAGTGATTGATCTGCGCCGGACGTAAAAAGCGGTTCTGAATGTCTTTGATCGTATAATGGCGGTGAAGCGGGGATTGGAGACAGAGGAACAGCAATTCCCCGATCAATTGCAACTCAGCCCCAAGGGCTTCGGGCAATGGCGCCGCAGGCGAAGCGTTCTCTCGCCCCGCATTGTCAGTGCCAGGCGGTTCCCCCAGATTTCCGGCTGTCTCCATCCGTGCCATGGGCTGCTCATCAAAAAAATAAAATTATGGTGAAATCAGCCACTTATTCAAAAGCGTGACGAAAGAAACAAAGACCAACCGGCAAGAACAAAACCCGATCGTCGGTTGATATTAAGCCTTATTTATTTGCTTTCTACAATAATGGAATATAGCATCACACTGGGGATCGCAATCATTTTCCTCTCTGGATTTCGATTCTTTTGTCTTTTTTGTTTCTGAATCGGCGCTTTATTTCAATCAATATGAGAAATTGAAATAAGTATTCTAAAATTATAATATTTTGGCCGCAGCTTAAAACCCCGCCGGAGAACCAGATCATGGGAAGCAACAGCAGTTCCAGCACCCCACCACCACGCGGTTTTTATGACCAACCCCGCTGGTGGCAGGAATTGGCAGGATCCCCCCATGCCCATGGCTATGACGACAACCCAGACCTCGCCGATGATGTGAATGAAAATACCTGGTGGGGCGATATCCATGTCAGTACCGGGGCTGGCCATGATCGTATCATCGCCGATAGTGAGACAGGCGATATCTATGCGGATGGGGGCAGCGGCAATGACTCTATCAACGCTGATACACTCAGTGGTGATATTCGGCTCGATGGTGGGAGCGGCCATGATCACATCATCGCCGACAGCTGGACGGGGGACATCGATGTCGATGCTGGCAGTGGCGATGATGTGGTGTATGCGGAAACAGAAACCGGGGACATCACTCTGAAAGGCGGTGCCGGCAATGACCGTCTCTATGCCGACACTTGGGTCGAAGCCACCATTGATGGCGGCAGCGGGGACGACATTATCGAAATCGACACCCTTGTCTCTGCCACCGCTTATGGCGGTACGGGCAATGACACCATAAAACTCTGGGGTCTCAGTGTTGAAGCTTATGGCGGCAGCGGGGACGATAAGATCGACGCTTATGGGCTCTATGCCAAAGTCGATGGGGGATCTGGCAATGATCAGATCCAAGCCTGGGGCGGCTATGCCAAAGTCGATGGGGGGAGTGGGGACGATCTTATTCTGGCGGTCGGTGGCTATGCGAATATCGAAGCCGGCGATGGCGATGATACCGTTCTTGCGCTTGGCCTTTATGCCAATGTCGAAGGTGGTGGAGGGGATGACCTGCTGATCGCCGTGGGGGGCGCGGCCACCATGGATGGCGGCTCCGGGGATGATATTATGATCAGCGCCGGCTATGTCGCCAATATCATGACGGGCGGTGATGGCAATGACATCATGATTGGCATCGGTACCCTCAATTGGATGGAAGGCGGGCGCGGGGACGACATCATGGTCGGCGGCGGTGTTGCCAACATCATGGCCGGCGGCGAAGGCAATGACATCATGGTGGGTGCTGGGACGGCCAACATTATGGCTGGTGGTGAAGGCAATGACATCATGATCGGCGGCGGCGGTGCCAATCTTATGCTGGGCGGCAGCGGCGATGACATCATGGTGGGGGGTGGTCTTGCCAATATCATGTTTGGTGATGCCCAAAGCCTCGATCTGTCTGGTCTCCAGGAGGCCTTAAAAGAGGCCGTGACCAATGGAGGCAACACAGACAGCCTGGATGTCGGAGACCGACTCCTAGACGCCTTGCGGTCCCAAGAAGGCGATGGCGACGATATCATGGTCGGCGGCGGCAAAGCCAATGTCATGGTCGGCGGCGGCAAAGCCAATGTCATGATCGGCGGCGGTGGCAATGACATCATGGTGGGGGATGGTCTTGCCAATATCATGTTTGGCGATGGTGTCATCTCACGCTCTGCTGAGGAGATCGCCACGCTGCAAGCGGCCAGGGATGAGGCTCTCGAGGCTTTCCAAACGCGCGAAAATGAGATTATGGAGGCCCCCTTTGACTATCCCAGCTGGAATTATTTTGGCCATAGCTTTGAACTCAATGACGCCCAGAAAGAACGCTACCGGGAAGAAGAAACAGCGCGGCGGGAAGCGCAGCTCTATGAAGAACGGCAAGAATTGCTGAAAGACTACCCCCTCGATCACGACGGCGATGATATTATGCTGGGCGGCGGCAAGGCCAACATCATGGTCGCTGGCGGGGGTGATGACATTCTGATCGGCGGTGGCATGATGAATGTCATGCTCGGAGACACGGTGGCGCTCTCGGCCCTTCCAACCTTCGGCATCCCAACAGCCAGCCTCGATGAAAATGCCCCCCAAGAACAGCTCTCTGACCTTCTTGGCTTCATCAATGATATTGCAGCGGCCCAGACCAATGCGACGGAAATGGTCTATTCGACCTTGCTGGAGAAAGTCGGCGGCGCCTTAGAAAATATGGAATCCGGCTATGGTCACGATGTGATGGCCGGCGGCGGCCAGAGCAATTTCATGTTTGGCGGCTCTGGCAATGACGTGATGATCGGCGGCGGTAAGAATAATCTCATGTCCGGAGATTCCGGCAATGATCTTATGATTGGCGGCGGCAAAACCAACATCATGGCTGGCGGTCAAGGGAACGACATCCTCTTAGGCGGCGGCAAGACGAATGTGCTCGATGGCGGTGAAGGCCGCGATGTCTTGGTCGGCGGCGGCAAAGAAAATTCCATGTTCGGCCAAGATGGCGATGACATCATTATTGGCGGCGGCTTGGAAAATGATCTCCAAGGCGGAAAAGGTGATGACATTATTGTTGGCGGCGGCGGCGATAATGAACTGACCGGCAATGAAGGCAATGACATCCTCATTGGGGGCGGTCTTGGCAATGTCATGTATGGTGACAGCTCACCGAATTTTGACAGCGGCTCTTTCTCTGATCCCGGCGATGCCATTGCCACCTTTGCAGCGCTTGTCGCGGTTAAAGCAACCGGAGAAGTGCAAGAGGCCCTGGAAGAAGACCCCACCCTGCTCGACAATGCTCTCAACATGCCAGGAGGCCCAAGCGGCGACATGGTAGAGGCCATTGGTGAAGGGCTGGACGGTGCCGCAGAAACCGCAGGCACTCTGTTGAATACAGCAGAAGACGCTGTGGCGGCCGCCATGGACCATGCGAACCAAAATCCAGGGGCAAGCTTGGGAGAAAGCGCCGCTGCAGGCTTTGCCTCTATGGAAGACGCCTATAAAGACGATATCGACGCTGTGTCCGATTTTCTCGGCGACCATATGGCCGACACTTTTGACAGCATGGCGAGTTATTTCCCCCAGCTCAAGGCCAGTGCAACCGGCCCCGATGGCAATGGCGATGATATTATGATTGGCGGGGGCGCGAAAAACATTATGGTCGGCAGTGGCGGTGACGACACGTTCATTGGCGCTGGGACTGGCAATCTGTTTATCGCGGATGGTCTGGTTGAATCAGAGCATGACGGCAATGATATCATGATCGGCGGCGGTGTTCAGAGTGCTTTTATCGCTGGAGGTGGCGACGATATTCTCATCGGGGGGGGCTCGCAAAATCTGATGTCCGCTGGGAGCGGCAATGACATCATCATCGGCGGCGGTACCAACAACACCATCCTCGCCGGGCAAGGCGATGACATTGTCATCGGCGGCGGTCTTCATTCGACGGTGCGCGGCGGCGAAGGCAATGATTTTGTGATGGGCTTTGGCTGGGGGACCCTGCGCAGCTTACCCGAAGACATGCTCACCCGTTTTGAGAGCGAAATCGACACTTTTGTCGATGCCATGGCCACGATGTGGGACAGCCTCGCCGACACGGCCGGTGATATTATGACCACCCTTTCCTCTGTCTTTGACAGTCTTCAAGATACGGGCACGTTACAGAATTTCCAAGGCCTTGATGATAAAAGCGATGCTGAAAGTGGCGGCGGCGTGACAGGCGGTGCTGGAGACACACTCTCCGACAGCGCCAACGCCCTGGATGGCAAAAGCGCTGGAGGCAATAGCGATGCCGAAGCCGACCGCACCGAAGCCGTGAGCACCGTCCGAGAGGCCGTGTCCAGCGCGTCTAACAATGACGACCCCGCAGCAGAAGCCGGCCAAAACCGCGCCGAGGCCCAGAGTTCTGTCAGCGATGCCACACAAACCAGCAGTGATGCGAGCGCTCATATTGCCGAAAGCATGGAGTCCGTGAGCAGTCTCGCCCAGCTGGCAGGAGCGGCAACCCTGCCCTCAGGCCTTGGCCTCCTCAACGCCCTGCAAAATTCCGATCAAGCCCCAGAAAACGCCATCATGCGGGAAAGTTTCCTTGGCGGCGAGGGGAATGATACGGTGATGGGCGGCTTCGGCGATGATTTCCTCGCTGGAGGATCAGGCTCCGATACTTATGCCTATTGGCTTGGCGATGGCAATGACATTATCAATGATGCCGATGACAGCGGCACGGCTGGCTCTGAAACCGATACCCTGCAAATCAATACCGCCTTCGGCCCCTTCCAAGGGTTTGACGCTATGGAGGGCATTCGCTTCAGCTTAAGTGAGGATGGCAGTGATTTGACCATCGAATTCACCATTGGCGAGAGTGAAACAGCCTTTGGGTCGATCCTTCTCGAAGATATGGACGATGAGGCCAGTGCCATCGAGAATCTGCAAGTGGTCGATGATGGCCAGATCCATGAACTCAGCCTGACGGAAATCTATGATAGCCTCAAAGCAGAGAGCCAATTCGAAGCGGGGGCAACCTCTGGCGACAACAGCACGCTAGGAAATGACGCAGAAACAACAGCCCCCGACCCCATGCTCAACCTCCAAGACGCCCTCAGTCGCTTCATGGACCAACAGGCCCCCGCAGAGGAAGGGGATGATCCCTCGGGCATGGCCGCCCCCGACATGCTTCCCCTGGCCGATCAAGAGGGTGGCGATCAGGCTTCCAATGATGGCGACATGATGATGGGACGGTAACATGCCGACACTCACCCAAACTTAAAATATGTTGCATGATCTGGCATCTCAACATCAGGGAGATTGCGCGGATCGGGAATGGCAGGCTGCATTTGTAAGCTCAAAGGGATAACACCGGCCCAAATGGGCAGGCTGTAATCGTCTTCGTCATCCTGAACACCACCGGTTCTGATTTTCGCCGAGGCCTCTTCAATGGGCAAAGAGAGCACAGAGGTTGCCTTGGCTTCTTGTTCTGTCATGGGGCGCAGCTGGTCCCATCGGCCAGGATAGAAATGTTCAATCAGGTTTTTGAGCTTTTCGACCTTTTGATCCGGATCTGTGACTTCTTGCGGGCGGCCAAAAATCATCGCCGCGCGGAAATTGGCGGAATGATGCATGGCGCTGCGGGCTAAGACCAAGCCATCGAAAAGGGAAACGGTCACGCAAACCTCTTGAGTCAAAGCGGCCCGGAGCCCTCTTGCTGCGGATGAGGCATGCCAATAGACATGATCGCCTTCGCGCCATTGCAATGTCGGCATCACAATCGGACTGCCATTGAGCGTGTAGCCAATATGGCAAAGGGGCATGGCGTCTAAGATGGCATAGAGGGTCTCACGATCAAAAGCCCCCCGTTGAGGGGCGCGCCGTAGCCGTGTGCGGTCTGTGATCGGTAAAATGTCTGACATAGCTCAAAACTTTCAAAAATAAAGACCTCTGCATAATGGTTGATTTTTCTGTTTGTCTTTTTCGGCTTCTGTTTTTGCAGGTTATTTTGGCCGAATTTGGCTCTATAAGTGGCACTTTAGGGTTGTTTTCGGCTTTCTCCTTCCTTTTTAGGCGGACTCCGG
>DDLW01000006.1 GCA_002340345.1 Alphaproteobacteria bacterium UBA2562
TGCGTTTTGCGGCAAAAACAATAAGAGAGAGCATTTTGTGTGTGTCAATCATCACGCAAAATGTTCTAAACGCCTTGACACGCTTTCGCATTGCGATGCGCTGCATGCCGCAAAAGATTACGCCTGAAAGCAAAAGGCCCATTCTGTGCCTTTATTGGCAGCCATAACACAAAAGCTCATGCTTGTTTTGCATCAATGACATCACGACGGATTTTGCGGGTTCGTTGGAACAAAGCTTCTAATGTCTCTCCCTCGCCCCAGCGAATAGCGCGCTGCAAAGCAAAGAGATCTTCGGTAAAGCGCCCTAAGATCTCTAAGGCCGCTTCACGGTTATTCAAGAAAATATCACGCCACATGACAGGATCAGAGGCGGCAATACGGGTGAAGTCGCGAAACCCCCCGGCCGCAAATTTTACACATTCTTTCTCTGTCACCGTTTCAAGGTCACTGGCCGTGCCCACAATAGTGTATGCAATGAGATGCGGCAAATGAGATGTCACCGCGAGAACCAGATCATGATGCTGAGCCTCCATGATCTCGACATTGGCCCCCATAATCTCCCAGAGCGCAGACACGCGCGCGATGGCCTGGGAGTCTGTGTTTGAGGGCGGTGTCAAAATACACCAACGGTCCTGAAAAAGAGCACCAAAGCCTGCATCTGGCCCAGAATGCTCGGTACCAGCCACCGGATGCCCCGGCACAAGATGCACGCCCTCAGGCAGCCACGATCCAACATCGCGGATGAAACTTTGCTTTACAGATCCTACATCCGTGACAATGGTCCCTGCTTTTAAATGGGGACCGATGCTCTGGGCAAGAGAGGCATTGGCCCCCACAGGCACACAAAACATAACCCCATCCGCTTGGGACACGGCTTGGGAGAGATCCTCGCAAATCTCATCGCCTAATCCCAAACTCTGACACCGTTGGCGCACCTCTGGCTGGGCATCATAGAGGCCTATTTTGCCAATTTTATCCCCCGCCCTGTCTTTCAAAGCGCGCGCGACAGATGACCCGATCAATCCAAGCCCAACAATCACCAAAGATTTAAACAGCGGCTCAGACATCGTCCTGTCTCTCCCTCATCCTGTCTCTTTTTTCTCAATCGCGTAAGAAAGAGGTCAAAGCTTGCAAAACGGTTTCCATATCCTCTTCACGACCAATGGAAATCCGTAAACTTTCGGGAAGACCATAACCACTCATCCCGCGCGTGATAATGCCTTTATAAGACAGATAGCTGTAAGCGGCCGCCGCATTATGGGTTTCTTGGGACGGAAACTGGACCAGCTGAAAATTCCCAACACTCTTAGGCGCTTCTAAGCCTAAAGCACATACCCCCTCCCGAAACCGTTTAAGACAGACCGTATTATGCTGGCGCGCGCGGATCACATGGTCCTGGTCTTCCAGCGCCGCGACCCCCGCCGCTTGTGCGGGAAGATTGACATTAAACGGCATTCTGAGACGGTGTAAAACATCCGCCACAGGCGCGCTGCAATAGGCCCAGCCCAATCGCAAGGCAGCAAGGCCATAAATTTTCGAAAATGTCCGGGTCATGACCACATTGTCAAAGCGACTGACCAGCCAGGCGCCATCCTCATAGTCTTCTTCTGCGACATATTCAGCATAGGCGGCATCGATCACCAGCAAGATCTGCTCTGGTAAGGCCTCGCGGAGCCGTAGCAGATCGGCCCGTTTCAGGAAGCTTCCTGTCGGATTGTTGGGATTGGCGATGAAGACAAGACGCGTGCGATCGCTGACATGGGCTAAAAGGGCCGCGATATCCGTTGTCAGATTTGTCTCTGGTGCCGCCACAGGCAAGGCCCCAACAGACCGCGCGGCGATGGGATACATTAAGAAGCCATGCGCGCTATAAAGCACTTCATCCCCCGGCCCTGCATAAGCGCGCACCAAATTACCAATCAATTCGTCAGACCCATTGCCGCACACAATCTGCTGTGGATCAAATGCAAATTGCCTTGCAATGGCTTGGGTCAAGGCCGTTGACCCGCCATCTGGGTAGCGATTTAAGTGCGATGCGGCTTGGCGAAACGCCTCCATCGCTTTCGGGCTGGCCCCAAAAGGATTTTCATTTGACGCAAGACGGATCGGATTGGACTCTCCTTCCAGCTTTGCGCGCCCGCCAACATAAGGGCTAATATCCATAATTCCAGGGCGAGGACGGGGTCCACTCATCATCAAAGCTCCAACCCGATGATCACCATCGGGGATAGTGACGTCTCTTTCACAACAAAGCCAAAACAGACGGGCCTGTCTGGCTTTACATTTGGCGATCAAAACAAGAGGATAGAGCGCGTTACGCGCTTCAGAAAACACAAGGCAAGATCTCTGAAAGAGAGACTTTTTAAGGCTTTAAGACCAAACAAGACAGATTTGTACTGTCTTTGTTCGAGCTTTTATCATGGCGTTCAAAAAGCCATCTCTTGCCGGACCAAAATCCTTTTATCGTAAATGTCGTAATTCAAAAGGCCGTGGATAGCAACCGATCACCCGCGTCCAGAAAAATAAGGCACTATAACGCAATGTTAACTCACTAAGCGCTTCTTCCTCATCGTGCCAAAAGCCATCCACTTCGATAAGCATCAAACCACGATCTTGCTGACGGGCACTGTTATAAAAGCTCATAAAGCTTGGATGGATATCAACGGCATTCAAAGTGTCGAGCAATTTTGCCCGGCTGACCGTCCGATCAAATTCTAAAGCAATAAAGCTACAGTCATTGTCCGAAGGCTCTAACGGGGCTTTTGCAACGGTGACCGCTTCGATCTGCGATGTGCGGCTATCGACACCTGTGAACGGTAAACAGCCATTAATTCGGAGAGGATCAGTATCCCCCCCAACGATATTGCGCCACCAAGGGTCATGGTCATCTTCTTCGGGCAGTGGCAAAACGCCAATTGTTGCAAGGCCGTCACTCACGGCCCGCATGACTTGACCCACAGAAGGATAGGGTTGCATCTGGATAAAAGACCCAAAATGCGCCCGTGCTAACTCCCAATAGCCCGATTCGGTTTCTGGCATATAGACGGCAACGGCATTGCGCCCTTGCACCGCAGAAAAGCCGGAAAAGAGCTCACGCCAAATATTGATCAAAACGCGTTTCGGAAATTTTCCTTTGTGACGCTCAATCAACCGCCGCAGCATTTTGGCTTCTCTTGCCGGTCGCATCACAGCATTGCGCCCCTTGGCTTGACCAACGGCTTCGACCAATTCCGTACGGCGCATAAGAAGGTCATGGATCTGATCATCGATCCCATCAATTTCCGCGCGTAATTCTTCGAGTGTCATGGGGGCGTTCGGCATAATTCCGCCATATCTTCGTTCACGCTAGGCTAAAGCCAGCAAAGTTGGTCCAAAATGAACAGCTAGTGATAAGGCCTGAAGCCAAGAAAATCAAAGAAAACATATCACTGAATCGATCACAGTCCAGCGAGAAGATGATTTAGGGCCTTTTATCGTTAAAATTTAAGGCGTTTTCCCCAAGGGAGATCACCGACTTGGCCTATCTCGCACAGCAAAATCCAGCCCGATGAGGCGGTTTCAAAGTTTTTACAAATGCCAAGCCTCTGCCAGAAAAACGAAATCTACATCTATTTTCATAATTTATAATGCCTTCCGTAAAAAGCCACAGGGGAAATCACTCTTTGTGACAGAATCTCGAAAATGCTGCTTTTAGGGTTGGTGAAAAGCCTCTCTCTCACTTTAATTTACACGTACAAAATGCCACAGAGTTTGAAAAAATGAAGATCTGTCATTTCTCTATCACGGTTTTGCTCATATCATGGCCATAGTCTGTTTTCTCGAACATATTGCGACTCAAAAACACCGCGAATCCTTGTTTTTACGATAAAACGAATCACAAAAGTTGGCGCGCCCTTTTGCCCTTTGCTCTAAAGAATATCGGTCTCTGTCTTGACAAAATGCTTTTCCACCCTTTTTCTTTGAGCATCATAACTCGTTTTCTCCAACAAAATGGTTCAACCATTGACACAATCTCAGCCCCCTGACGGTTCTTCTCTCAGCGCCGATGCTTCTGGAGACATACCGGACGCTCATCCCGGAAAAAGCCTGACGTTACAGACAGCTTTACCTCTTGATTGCGGCATCGCGATGGAAGCTGTCACCATTGCCTATCAGACATATGGCTGCTTAAATGCTGAGAAAAACAACGCCATCTTATTATGTCATGCGCTCACCGGCGACCATTTTGCCGCCGACCCCCATCCGGTCACAGGAAAACCTGGCTGGTGGTCCAATCTTATTGGTCCTGGAAAACTTTTAGATACCGAGAAATATTTCTTAATCTGTTCCAATGTCCTCGGCGGCTGCATGGGGTCAACAGGCCCCTCAGAAATCAACCCTGAAACGGGCAAATCTTATGGCACGGATTTTCCGGGGATCACAATTGCCGATATGGTGCGGGCGCAGGCGCGACTTATTGACGCTCTTGGCATTGACCAACTCTTTGCCGTCATTGGCGGCTCTATGGGCGGTATGCAAGTACTGCAATGGGCGGCAAGCTATCCAGAACGCGTTTTTGCCGCCGCCGCCATTGCCTCAGCCGCACGACATTCTTCACAAAACATCGCCTTTCATGAAGTTGGGCGCCAAGCGATTATGGCCGATCCTGATTGGTGCGATGGCAATTATGCCCTGGAAGGCAAACGCCCCGTGCGGGGCCTTGCCGTTGCACGGATGACCGCCCATATCACATATCTCTCTGAGGCCGCCCTCCATCGTAAATTTGGGCGGCGCTTGCAAGACCGTCATGATGTTACATTTGGGTTTGATGCTGACTTTCAGGTTGAAAGCTATCTACGCCATCAAGGCTTTAGTTTTACAGACCGCTTTGATGCAAACTCATATCTTTATATCACACGGGCCATGGACTATTTCGACCTTGCCAAAGATTATGGTGGTGTTCTTGCGAATGCTTTTTATGGCACAAAAACGCGCTTTCTTTTGGCCTCTTTCACCAGTGATTGGTTATTTCCAACTTCAGAAAGCCGTGCCATCGTCCATGCCTTAAACAGCGTTGCAGCCCCTGTCACTTTTGTGGAAATCGAAACAGATAAGGGGCATGACAGCTTCCTTCTTGATGAACCTGAATTTCATGAGACATTAGAGGGGTTTCTTGCCGGAAGCGCCTATCTAAAAGGTTTAGAGATCTCGCCAAAGATGGCTGATTGAGAACTTTTCGCAAAATGAGAGCCTTTTGCCTTCTGCTCTAAGGAGCCTTTTTCAAATGCCCAATAGCGGCCCTACCGTCTTAACAAATATCCGTGTCGATTTACAGCTTGTGGCCGATCTCGTTGAAAACAATAGCCGTGTCCTTGATATAGGCTGTGATGATGGCCAGCTTTTATATCATCTTGTCCATGAGAAACAGGTTGATGGGCGTGGTATTGAAATCAGCCATGCCGGGGTGAGTGCCTGCGCTAAAAAAGGACTGTCTGTTATTCAAGGCGATGCCGAAACGGATCTCAGCGATTACCCTTCCGGCATTTTTGATTATGTCATTCTCAGTCAAACATTACAGGCTGTGCGTGAGCCCCGTTTTGTTTTAGAGCAACTTATGCGTATTGGCCGCTATGCGATTGTTTCTTTTCCTAATTTTGGCCATTGGCGCATTCGCGCCCATTTTGCTTTAAAAGGTGTTCTCCCGAATACAGTCACGTTACCGCATCCCTGGTATGAAACGCCTAATTTCCATCTTTGCACCATTCGTGATTTTTTTAAGCTCTGTGAAATCATGGATTTGAAGATTGAAAAAATGATTGCGGTGAATGCCCAAGGACAAGCCCTGTATTCCCCAACATTGCGCTGGGCAAATTTGATCGGCGAGCAAGCTGTTTTTCTGCTCAGCCCCCAAGTCTGCTCAACCCCCAAGTAAGTTCCCGGGTAAGTTCCCAGGCAGGTCCCCGCACGCTTTGCGTAAAAAACCAAGAGAAAAAAACAAGAGAAGAGTCCAGACTTTACAGCTGACAATCAAAACCCAGGCTCTTTTCCAAAGCCTGTTCGTTCCTTACCCTGTTCATTCGTTGCCCTGTGATGTTTCATTGGCTTGAAAGAACAAGTCTGTCACACTCTTTCGGTCGCCCCTCATTCGCGTAAAAAGGACTATGCCATGGCAGAACCGATCGTACTTGTTGAGGATCTGGTCTATGAATATCCCACAAAACGCGCTTTGCATTCTGTAAGCTGCCAAATCGAACATGGCAGTATCACGGCTTTGGTGGGACCTAATGGCGCGGGAAAAACGACCTTTCTAAGATGCCTTGCGGCTTTGGATAATCCTTTTTCAGGACAGATCACCATCAATGGTCTGAAGACCCAGAACCATCCCAGGGATGTCCACCGTCAAATAGGATATCTATCGGATCTATTTGGAATTTATGATGAGTTAACGGTCCAACGCTGCCTTTATCATGCCGCAGCAATCCATCAAATCCCAGCGGCACAAATCCCAGACCATGTCGCCAAATCAGCCGAGCGCCTTGGCCTTGAAACCCGGTTACAAGAAACAGCTGGAACCCTTTCGCGCGGCTTACGGCAAAGACTTGCCATTGCCCAAACCATCATCCATGACCCTGTTCTTTTGCTCCTCGATGAACCAGCCTCTGGCCTGGACCCAGAAGCACGACAATCCTTGTCAGAGCTAATGCTGTCTTTGCGCGATGATGGCATGACCCTTTTGGTGTCCTCCCATATTCTCGCAGAGTTAGAAGATTATTCCTCTCATATGCTGATCATTGATAATGGCCATATTATCGAACATAGCATGCTTCATACGAGCACTTCTGGTGCGCAAGATTACGACACATCTCCCGAAGCCGTGCCTTTACGCATTTGCTTGGCCTGCCCCGATGAAAGATTGCACCAGGTTTTATCAGCCATACCGGGAATCGAGGCTGTTGAAGGCGACTTCCAAGAAGTGACGGTTCTCTTCCAAGGCGAAGTCGGACAACGCCATGAAATCATCCGTCATCTTGTGGAATCTTGTGTTCCCGTGATTGCCTTTCAGGAACAAAAAGCCAGCCTGCAAGAGGCTTATCTCCAAAAGCTCAAAGTAAGTCGTCGCACCGTCGCTGCCCACCCAGGAGGCCAAGGATGAACCCCGAATTTCGTCGTAATATCTGGCTGGAACTCACGACACACCGGGTCATCGCCATGCCGTTGATCTTAAGTCTCATTTTCGGCCTTACAATCAGCCTTTCTGGCAGTGTTTTTGATAGATCCGTCTCACATGTTGCAGGAACAGCTTTTGTTTTGCTGGTGATTGTTTGGGGATGTCGACAAAGTGCCGAGGCGGTTTTAAGTGAAATCAGCACGCGAACATGGGATCATCAACGGCTTTCAAGTCTTTCTGCATGGAACATGACCTGGGGCAAACTCTATGGAGCCCCAATTTTTAGCCTCTATGGAGGTCTTTTCTGCCTTTTAGTGCTATTTCTGTCTACAACAGGCGAACATAGCTTTCAAAAGAGTCTCCTCATCACCATCCTCTATGCCCTTTGCGGCCTTTTTGCACAATCTTTTGCCATGTTTCTCAGCCTCGCAGGGCTTCGCCAAGGACGCGCCTACACATGGCGTCGCTCTGCGTTCTATCAAGTTCTTGCGATTCTAATGGGTTTACAAATTCTCATTCCCACCCTTATCTCTTCGACATTCGAAGAGCTTCGCACCGACATTACATGGTATGGTTTTGTCTTTCCGGGATTGTTGTTTTATATTTGCTCTATTGCCCTTTTTTATATTTGGTCGATCATCGGACTGCATCAATTAATGCGGAAAGAACTCCAGATCACGAATAGCCCTTTACTCTGGAGTCTCTTTATCGTTTTTGCTCTCTTCTATTGTTCGGGGTTGATTAAGGAAGATTCCACAATATTCGAAAAAACTCATGAAGAGTGGGTTTGGCAAATACGCATTTATTCGGCCTGTATAACATGCTGGCTGATTACACTTTTTGCTGTGTTTTTCGAAGCCAAAGATGTTGTTCTCTTGCGGCGTCTCTATGCGGCTGTAAAAAGCCGTCATTGGCAGCAGGTCGGTTATTTAATACCGCGTTGGGCTATTGCCTTTTGTTTTGTTTTAATCAGCTTGGCCATCAGTCTGATATTACCACTGCCAACGAGCAATGCGATCTTCGGTCCCAACAATACACCAGACTTTTTCCGTCAAACCCTTGTCAGCCAAACACTGTTTCTTTTGCGTGATATCGGTATTTTCATGTTGTTTTGCTTGGGCAATAAGCGCCAGGGAGGTGAATTCGCCGTCCTCATTTATCTTTCTCTTCTCTATATTGTGCTGCCTCAAATGCTGAATGCTTTTGGTGGGGAAGACGTTCTTTTTATTTTTTATTCCATCCTTGCAGAAAATTGGTTGGAAGCCATTCTGCCAGGCCTTTTGCAAACGGCTTTGATTGCCGTGCTTCTCAAGCTGCATTGGCAAAAGCTGAGCCGCAAAGCCCATTCAGATGTCCCCATAGAGGAAGGAAATAGTGCGACCGCTTAAGTGTTTTATATCAGGGGGCCTTTTGAAAAAGGCCCCCTGATAACCCCCTAAAACTTTTTCTAGAGCAAGGTGCGGCTGGATGAAAACATCCAGTCAACAGGTCTTGCGACAAAAACAATAAGAGAGAGCCTTTTGTATGCGTCAATCATCACGCAAAAGGCTCTATGCTCTGATGGGACGGGGCGTTCCTCAATGTTGATTGGCTTCTGCTTTCAGCCAAGCTTGGAAACGCTGGACCTCTGGCCGATCGAGAGCATGGGGGGTGGACACGGTCCAATAGGCGAATTTCAAAGGCTGATCGCCGGGGAAAGGGCGCACCAACCGACCACTCTCCAGGTCGTCCTTTGCGAGAAAACCTTTCGCAAGCGCTACCCCAACACCATGGGTCGCCGCGTTAAGGGCCATGGAGGATTGATTGAAACGTGGTCCGGCCTGGGCTGGAATATCATGGTGCCCCGCCATGCTGAGCCATAATTCCCAATCCGGGCAGCCTTCTTTTTCCGCAGGGTTATCATCATGAATCAAAGTGACATGCTGTAAATCTTGTATGGATTTTAAAGGCGGATCCTTTGTTAATAAGGAGGGCGCGCAGACCGGGAAAACTTCTTCAGGGCAGAGCTTTTCAACGGTTAAGCCCGTATAGCGCCCTGCTCCGAAGCGAATCGCAAGATCAACAGGATCCCGCGCAAAATCGACCAAAGCCATGGCCGCCGTCACATAAATATCAATGCCTGGATGATTGGCAATGAAGCCTCCTAGGCGGGGAATGAGCCATTTGTCGGCAAAAGAAGGGGCAACGGCAACACGCACAGCCGGTCGTGCATCTGCGGCGGGCCGCATGTCCGTAAGAGCTTTTGCCAGGCGATCAAAACCTTCGGAGAGACCGGGCTGTAACGCGCGCCCCGCATCTGTGAGGGCGAGATTGCGGCCTTGCTTTCGAACGAGCGCTGTGCCGAGAAGATCTTCGAGCTGGCGTAATTGCTGGCTGACGGCAGCGGGTGTCACCGCCAATTCATCGGCGGCATTGGTGACACTTAAGTGACGTGCAACGGCTTCAAAAGCCCGTAAAGATGTCAAAGGGGGCAATCTGCGGCGTCCGCTGCTGCCTGTTTCTTCTCCGACGGTCATGCTATGGCCTTTCCTAAGGACATTTGTTCTGCTCTATGGCAATTTTTTGATCTACCTTTGAGTAAAAACATAGACTTACAGCATTGTTTCCGGTCCAGTGTAAGGCCAGAGTCAGCGAGAGTAAAGCCGGGCTGTGTGAAATCAGCGGATTGCCCTTTTCTTCGAGTGGTTTCTCAAATCCAAGTTTTTGCTAAAGTATTGTGTTTCTATTTTCACTAAGGGATATTGCTGTCGGCCTTTGTGTCATCGCAAAATTGTGTCATCGTAAAATATAGGGATCCCTCTGATGACCTCTTTTCCTGATTTTCAGTCTTATCGCAAAGCTGGTTAAGATGGGAACTCTTTTAATGATATATTTTACAGCAAAAACAAAAAGATAGAGCATTTCGCTTGCGTCACAATAAAAGCGGAATGCGCAAAATACGCCCTTCTGTGAGAGCATCATGATTTTGATCTTGCTATCTGTTGTATGGCAGGGTATAAGCGATTCAAGAACGCGATATAAAGATAGCTTTATATGTCTATATTGATCTTTGTGACGCGAACCGAAATTTTCATAAGACCGTCTCACGTCTTATGGAAACCTTCTGATCTGTGGTGCAGATTGGACTCAAGATGATCTTGGGACCGGCAAAACCAATCTGCACCACAGTGAAGAATGTTTACTATTTTATTCACCTAAAGAGAATTATTAATAAATGAGCTTGGTAGGTTTTGTATAAACGAGAAAATATGGATTTTTATTTTAATTATATTTTACTTTTACTTAAGGCTTGAGAGAAATACTCCAGGTCTTTGCATTGGGCTCTATAAGCGCTGGATAAAGCGCCTTTTAGAGTTGGCTTGAAAAACAAACTCTTCAGCCGGTCCGCAGGACAGACATAAAGGAAGCTTGTAATGACATTCACCGATTATCAAGTTAAGGACATTTCTCTGGCCGATTGGGGGCGCAAAGAAATCGAAATTGCTGAAACTGAAATGCCTGGCTTGATGGCTCTGCGTGAAGAATATGGCGATAGCAAACCCCTTAAAGATGCGCGCATCGCTGGTTGTTTGCATATGACCATTCAGACAGCGGTTTTGATTGAAACGTTGATTGCGCTGGGCGCGACCGTGCGGTGGTCTTCTTGTAATATTTTCTCGACACAAGACCAGGCCGCGGCGGCGATTGCGGCGGCCAATATTCCCGTTTTCGCTTGGAAAGGCATGAGCGATGACGAATTCTGGAAAGCCATTGAAGACACGATTAAAGGCCCCGATGGCTGGACACCCAATATGGTTCTGGATGATGGTGGCGATCTGACCCTGTTGCTCCATGAGAAATATCCCGAATTGTTGAAAGACATCAAAGGGATTTCCGAAGAAACCACGACAGGGGTTCTGCGCCTTTACGAAATGGCGAAAAAGAATCAGCTTTTGGTGCCAGCGATCAATGTCAATGACAGTGTGACAAAGTCTAAATTTGATAATGTTTATGGCTGTCGTGAAAGCTTAGTGGATGGCATTCGCCGGGCAACAGATGTGATGATGGCTGGGAAAGTGGCTGTTGTTGCGGGTTATGGCGATGTTGGTAAGGGGTCTGCGGCTTCTTTACGCCAAGCTGGCTGTCGCGTTGTTGTGACCGAAGCCGATCCAATTTGTGCGTTGCAAGCGGCCATGGAAGGCTATGAAGTCTTAACCATGGAAGAGGCTGCGAAGGTCGGTGACATCTTCTGCACCGCCACAGGCAATATTGATGTCATTACCATTGACCATATGCGTGATATGAAAGATCGCGCCATTGTCTGTAATATTGGCCATTTTGATAGCGAAATCCAAATTGGGGCGCTGCGCAATTACAAATGGGACAATATTAAGCCTCAAGTGGATCAAATTGAATTCCCAGATGGCAAAAAACTGATTGTCTTGGCCGAAGGCCGCCTTGTGAATCTGGGCTGTGCGACAGGGCATCCAAGCTTTGTGATGTCTGCGAGCTTTACCAACCAGGTTTTGGCGCAAATTGAGCTTTGGAACAATTCCGACAAATATGAGGTTCAGGTCTATACCTTGCCGAAACATTTGGACGAGAAGGTGGCGGCGCTCCATCTGAAAAAAGTTGGCGCACAGCTGACGCAAATGTCCCAAGCCCAGGCTGATTACATCGGCGTGCCTGTGTCAGGACCTTTCAAAAGCGAGCATTACCGCTATTAGAATCTTCTAGAGCATTTCCTGGAAGCATGGTTGGAAACGGCCCATGCTCTTCGGGGAATGCTCTTTTATTAGCAAAAGGTTTCCAAAGGACAGGTCCTTTGGCCGCCGGAGGCAAAATTGAGCATCGCTCAAAATCTTTCCCCCTGTGAAAGAGGTTGCCGAAGAGCATTTTTTCGCTAAACTTTGGCCAAAATAAGCAAAAGCAACAGGGGGTCCCCGTGGAAACGTCTTCAACAAAAATGCTGTGGCAACCTTCACCAGAGCGTATTGCGGCGAGCAATATGACGGCTTTTATGAAGGCGGTTTCTAACGCAGAAAACCAAATGCTTTCTGACTATAAGAGCTTGTGGCAGTGGTCCGTCGATCACCCCGAAGCCTTTTGGAACCATGTCTGGGACTGGTGTGATATCCGGGCTGACCATCGCGGCGAGAGGGTTCTGATTGATGGGGATAAAATGCCAGGGGCACAATTTTACCCTGATGCGCGCCTGAATTTTGCAGAGAATCTTTTGCGGCGTTCTGATGAGGGGGATGCCATTGTTTTTTGGGGTGAGGATAAAGTCAAACGCCGCCTGTCTTGGCAAGACTTGCACGTTCTTGTCTCGCGCCTTCAACAATTTATGACAGCGCAAGGGATTGGCCCTGGTGATCGCGTTGCGGGGTTTGTGCCGAATATGCCAGAAACCATTGCGGCCATGTTAGCGGCAGCAAGCTTAGGCGCGGTTTGGTCTTCTTGTTCACCAGATTTCGGGGTGCAAGGGGTTCTTGATCGGTTTGGCCAGATTGAACCGAAGCTTCTGTTTTGTGCGGATGGCTATAACTATAACGGCAAAACCCATGACAGTTTGGGGCGAGTGAAAGAGATTGTGGCGGCGTTACCGTCCGTGCGGAACGTCATTGTTTTCCCCTATGTGGGCGAGATTTCGCCTCTTAGTGCGCTTGGTGACAAGGCAGATTGGCTCGAAGCGCATCTTGCCCCGTACCAACCAAAGCCTGTGGCATATACCCCAATGCCCTTTAACAGCCCGCTCTATATCATGTTTTCGAGTGGCACAACGGGCAAACCAAAATGTATTGTCCATGGCATTGGCGGGACATTGCTGCAACATGTGAAGGAGCATCGCTTTCATGCCAATGTGAAGCCCGGCGATCGTGTCTTTTACTTCACAACCTGTGGCTGGATGATGTGGAATTGGCTGGTCAGCGCCCTTGCCTGCGAGGCCACGGTGATGCTCTATGATGGGGCGCCGTCTTATCCCGACCCAAGCATTTTGTTCAACTATGCGGATGCGGAGAAAATCACCTTCTTTGGCACATCGGCGAAATGGATTGATGCGATTGCCAAAGATGGGTTGAAACCGATGGCGACCCATGATCTCAGCACGATTGAAGCGATTGGCTCGACCGGGTCTCCTCTGGTGCCGGAGGCCTTTGAATATGTTTATAATAACATCAAGCAAGATGTGAATTTGGCCTCTTTGTCTGGGGGCACAGACATTATTTCCTGTTTTGCCCTCGGCAATCCGATTTTGCCTGTTTGGCGCGGTGAGTTGCAATCCCGTGGCTTAGGGCTGGCTGTGGCCGTCTATGATGATGATGGCAAGGCTGTGACGGCTGAAAAAGGCGAACTTGTTTGCGAAAAGCCTTTTCCCTGCATGCCTATCGCGTTTTGGAACGATCCTGATGGCAGCCGTTATCGGGCGGCTTATTTCGAGCGGTTCGAGAATATCTGGTGTCATGGGGATTATGTTGCGCTGACAGAGCATGATGGTTTGATTATTTTTGGCCGCTCCGATGCGACTTTGAACCCTGGTGGGGTGCGGATTGGCACCGCTGAAATCTACCGCCAGGTTGAGAAGCTTGAAGAGGTTGTGGAATCCCTTGTCATTGGCCAAGATTGGGAGGGGGATACCAGGGTGATCCTGTTTGTCCGTTTGCGTCCTCATGGTGTTTTGGATGAGGCTTTGACAAAAAAGATTAAAACCCATATTCGGCAAAATTGCACGCCACGCCATGTGCCGGCAAAAGTCATTGCTGTTGACGATATTCCCCGGACAAAATCGGGTAAGATTGTTGAATTGGCGGTACGTGATGTTGTGCATGGGCGTGCGATTAAAAACCAGGAAGCGCTCGCAAATCCGGAGGCTTTGGATTTGTTTCGTAATCTTGCTGTGCTTGGAGAGGCTTAAGGTTTTAAAAGCTTTTTGAAAGACTTTTTTTCGAAAAGGCGCTTCATTTCGCGAAAGCGAAAAAAATTGATGGCAAAGCGCTTAGAGTGAAGAGTCTCGCCTGTCTCATAAAAAAAGAGACAGGCGAGACTCTTCGATTCTAATAAAAGGACGCTGGAAACTTAAAATCCATCGCTTTCTTTTCAGGACGTTTAAACGTTTTTCTGAGACCAGGCCTCTCGAGAGGGATGTTTTTCGTAAGATTCTCTGTTGATATTGCTGCTTTTGCGATTCTTCTATAATTCAAGGGGTATAATATGTCTAATTTTCTATTGATCCCCCAGAAAAAATGATGTCAATGGGGATGAACGAAAGCAGAGTCTCGTCGTTAAGAAGAGGGTGCTTTCGCGCGTGCAAAGCGCTCAGAAATGCTTTTTGTGTTTTTGCGAAAAAGAATTTGATTTCCTTTCGTAAAATCATAGATGTTGCAATGCAAATAAGAGAATTTTTTCGAGATTTGCTAAAATGGAGACGATTTTTATGCGTAAAATTTTTGCTTCTTTGGCGGTTGCCTCTTTTGTTTTCGCAGCAGGTGTTGGTGCTGCACAGGCGGATGGTCCTAATCCTGTCAAATATCGCCAAGGTGTTTTTCAAGCGGTTGCATGGAACTTTGGCCCTCTGGTTGGGATGGTGAAAGGGAAAATGGACTTCAACGCGGACATGGTCAAAGCCAATGCTGAGAACTTGGTCGCTTTGGGGAAAATGATGCCTGGTGGTTTCATGGCAAAAGGCGCAGATAAAGGCGAAAAAACCAGCGCGAAAGCGGCGATCTGGGAAGATATGGATGGCTTTAAAGCCGCCTATCAAAAATATGTTGATGCGGCTGCCAACCTCGCAGCAACCGGGGCTGAAAGCAAAGAAAGCCTTGGCAAAGCTGTCGCTCAACTTGGCGCAAGCTGCAAAGCCTGCCATAAAGACTATAAAGAAAATTAAGATCATTCTGATCTGAGAGAAGAAGAGAGTGTGTTGCCTTTTGCGGAAGGCATGAAACACGCTCTCTTTTTGTCTTTAGAACAAAGGGCAAAAGATAGGCTTGCCCTCAGATTGCTGACAACCGCCGTCTTTTTTTCGCTGACGCGAAATGAAGCGACTTTTTCGAGAAAAAGTCTGTCAAAAAGCTTTTTTCTGTAAAAGATTAATGCGCATGGGTTGTGCGAATTGCCAGCCCTTGTCTATTTTTGTTCCCCATTTTTCAAAATGTGCCCGTAAGACATCCCCTTGTGTGTTGAAGATCTCAGCCCGATTTTGGTCGATGGCAATGGCGTTCTCGCGCCAATGGTCAAAGTTTGGGATGACACTCTCATAAAGATAGACATATGTTTCGAGGCTTGTGAAAGGCCCTTGGGCTGTGCTCGCTTTGGTGATCGCGTTCTCGGCAACGTCGCGGATTTCTGCTTCGTCATCAATGGGTTTGCTGAGCTCAAAACGGGGTCCTGCGGCGATGGGCTCTGCGATATAGAGATGCCCCTCTGTTTTCAGCACCCGGGCGGCTTCCTCCAGCGCTTTGGCCATGACGTCCAAAGGGACATGGTGGAGCGAATTAAAGAAAACGACACCATCCGCACTGTCGTTAGGGCAGGGCAGGGCCTGTCCAACCCCCTCGACAATTTTGCAGTGGGGAACGGGATCTGCTTTTGCGGCCTTTTCTAATTGTTTTGCGGAGCATTCGACACCGATAACATGGGCCCCTTGTTCGGCCATCCAACGCGCCAATTGACCATCGCCACAGCCAACATCGATAATATGCTTTGCTTTCAAAGGCAATTTTTCTGCGAGGACGTCTCTTTGCCGACGCTGGGGAAGGGTCTTAAGATCTAAGGTCATGATGGTCCTTGGGTATCTTTTGTGGAGGTCATACCAACCGACAAAAGAGAGCCCTATAGCCGGTTGGTGAAGCCTGTGCGGTGTTTGAGCAAAAGACCAACCGAAGGGTCATAGGCTCTGTCGGTTGGTATGAGCGCGTTCAAAGGGAGGCGCTTAAGAGAAAACCGGCACTCTTGCGGAAAATCTAATATAAAATAATCCCGTCTTATCAACAGGGGCAAGCTTTATTGCAGCATGAGGGTTATGCCTTTTCTATGGTTCTTTATCCAGAAATCTCTTATATCAAAGGACAAAGGATGGGCTTACCCCTTGAACCCGTTTTGCCGGGTTTTGCATATCTCCAAATCTGCTTAAAACGAAAAAGGTTTTAGGGTAAAGCGCGATCAGGTGGATCCCCTCGATCGCTTTCGTTTTGCGACAAAACAAGACTCTAGAGCCTTTCACTTTTATATTGAAT
>DDLW01000005.1 GCA_002340345.1 Alphaproteobacteria bacterium UBA2562
TCACAGCTCTCATCGACAGCGAGTGGAAAGGCGCGTAATCGTAAAAAACACTAGAGCCTTTCACTTTTATATTGAATCAATGGAAAGGCTCTACGGTTTTGTTTTTGCCGCAAAACGAAAGCGATCAGGTGACTCCACCTAATCGTGCTTTGCTTGTCTTATGATTTGTTCTGACTAATCGCTTATGATTAACCTCTAATGCGCCGTGCAGACCATACAGGGGTCAAAAGAGCGAATAATATGCTGGATCATCACCGGAGGATCAGCCTTTTCAGGACATGCACTGCCCAGCAAAGCCTGTTCAACCGGTCCCGCTTGCCCCTTACCATCCCGTGGCGAGAAATTCCAACTTGTCGGCGCAATGATTTGATAATTGGCAATGCGGCCCTTTTCCACCTGGAGCCAATGGCCTAAAGCGCCTCTGGCCGCCTCTGTAATGCCAAGCCCCGCCCCCTCTTGCGGCCCTGTCTGGTCTATGCGGTGGTAAAAGGGGTCTTTCAAGCGCATTCCAGCGACCCAACGCTCCATGGTCAAGACCAACCGCGCAAGCTCCAACAGCCGGGCAACCACCCGTCCTCTGACGGAGGATCCGCCTTCTTGGGCCAAAAGATCTAAAATCAAGGCCTGGCCGTCAAGGGCCTGGCGGGCAATGGCGCCGACTTCAACGGGGGAGTCTTGATAGCGTGGCGCTTTTGACCAGCTGTATCCTGTTGCTTTTTCATGATGCGGCACGGTTTGGCCGTGATAAGGCGGATATGTGTCCCCTTCAAACCAACTATGATGCACATGCTCCTGCACATGGCGTAGATCGAGGGCAGAAAGGGTTGGAGACGTCGTCCCACCATGGTGCAAAACACCAGGGCGAAACAAAGACCCTGTCTCGGACACAGGATCCGCCTGCCCAAAACTCATGAAAGGTAAGGACAACCGCCCCTGTCGGCCAAGGTCAAGACTGTCTGCGATCTGAAGAAAAAGCTGAACATCACTGCAGCGCTCTCCTTGCGCGGCATTTTGGTAAGTGATGAGGTCGGCCATGGTCTCAAAAGCGCAAAATGTCTCTAAGGGCAGGCCATAAAAGGTCTCTTCCAAAAAATGCCGGAATTCTGTGATCAAAGCTGTCAAACGGGCCAGATCCCCGACCCCCACCGTCTGAGTCACGCCACCAGGGTGAAGCGCCAAGCTATGGGGCCATTTCCCGGTGAGAATGCCAATCACATGTAAAAATCGCGCCCGCGCTTGGCTCATGCGACGGCTGGCCACGCCGCGTCCGGCTTGAAATCGCCGATGTGCTTGCGTAAACCAGGCAAAGGAACGGTAAGACGCCCGGGCAAAATCAGGCATGAAAAAAAGCGTAAAATGGGTCAAATGATCCAGGGCATTCTCGCACGCGCCCGCCAAAGCCGTAACCAAAGCCCCATTGACTGGTGGGGCCACTGCTTGCCAATCTCCCAAGGCGCGCGCGGCCGCAATCGATTGGGACAAAGAGCAAATCCCACAAATACGAGGGGCAATGGCCAAAGCATCCAGAGGATCCCGCCCTATCAGCAATTGTTCAAACCCACGATAGAGCGGCACGACAATCTGAGCAGCGGTGACTTGGCCGTCTTCTGTGCTCAACCGGATTTCAATATCCCCTTCGACCCGATTAAAGGGGCCGAGGATCCGGGTTTTGCTGTTTGTTTCGCTGCTCATGATGGGTCTTTGGCTTTCGCTGGCATATGCGCGCCTGCCTGGGTCGCCGCCTGACGTACCCTTTGCGGTGTTGCTGATTTCGAAAGAGCTGCCAAAGCCACGAACCAGGCTTTGGGCATATCCGAGGGCAAACCAACGGGAATGCCTGCAATTTTTGGGGTTTTGAAAAAAGCTGTCTCTGTGCGCCCAAAGCGCGGGGTGGTGCAGCGAATGCAAGGATATCCGGATTGAGCGCAAAAGCTGCCCCCATTCCAAACCCGCAAACCACAATCGCCAGGGGCTTGGGTGGCCATACAGCCGAGGTTTTCCATCAGACAGCCCCGATCCGAGAGCTGTTCAGCACTGGCTTTATATTCATAGAATTCATTGCGCCCACAGCCATGATGGGCGAGAGAGTCCGCAAAAAACCGAGGCCGTCCGAAACTGTCCAGATCCTCAGCACCGAATTGCCCCAGGGCTAAAGCCATCAAGGTCTCAAGAATCCAACCAGGATGGGGGGCACAGCCAGCGATATTGATCACCGGCATCCCAGCTTTTGAACGATAATCTTCGCCGAGCAGGCCGCCTTTTTGATCTTCATCATAATGAAGGCCACGGGCGTCTGTCGGGTTGGCACCGCCCGCAGGAATCCCGCCAAAAGCTGCACAAGAGCCAATGGCCAAAAGATAACGCGCCTGCGGGGCAAGATGTTCAATCCAGCGCATCATGGGCCATTGGGTGCCTGCCAACATCTGAAAGCGCCCTGTTCCTGCTGGACCGGTAAGCGCGGCTCCTTCAATACACAGGGCATCAAGCCTTTGCCGCCCCTCGCCAATCGCCTCTAAAAGCACCAAAACATCAGTGCTACTTTCTTCGCTTAAGCTGGGATGCCAGAGAAGCTGAATATTGGCCGCTTCCAACATGGGTAAAAACCCAACTTCCCCTTCGGACAAAGCCGACATGGTACAGCCACCGCAGCTCCCCGCTTGCAGCCATAGGACTGTAAAGTGGGTCTCTGCGGAAGAGGCTGTGCTTGAAGTGTGGCTCTGGGACATGGAAGGGGCCGCTGAATTGATCTTGTTGACGCTGTCATCTTATAGCAAACTGCGTACAAGCAAAAGAAGGATCCATTTTTTTGATCGGTTTTGCTCTCAATTTTCAAAAGCTTTTTGAAAGACTTTTTCTCGAAAAAGGCGCCCAATTTTCGCGTCAGCGAAAAATATGGAAGGCTCGGTCATGTTTATTTCTTTTTTCCTAGAACTCAGACAAGCGGGCGTGCCAACCACGCTCAAAGAGTTTTTGACCTTTCTCGAGGGGATGACCGCCCATGTGCCTGCCTTTTCCCTCGAAGATTTTTATTTCTTTGCGCGGGCGGCCCTTGTGAAAGAAGAACGGCATCTTGACCGCTTTGATCAAGTCTTTGGCCATATTTTTAAAGGCCTAGACCCTATTGAAACGCCCCCTGGCGAAGAAATATCCGCCGAAATCCCAGCAGAATGGCTCCAAAAGCTCGCTGAAAAGCTCTTAACCGAAGACGAAAAAGCCCAGATCGAAGCCCTCGGCGGTTGGGATAAAGTGATGGAGACCTTGAAAAAAAGGCTCGAAGAGCAGCAAGGACGCCACCAAGGCGGCAATAAATGGATCGGCACGGCTGGAACGTCGCCTTTTGGGGCTTATGGCTATAATCCGGAAGGGGTGCGTATCGGCCAAGACCGGTCTCGGCATCGGCGTGCCATCAAAGTTTGGGATAAACGTGAATTCCGCGAATTTGCCGATGATATCGAACTTGGCACCCGCAATATCCAGATCGCCATGCGCCGCCTGCGTAACTTTGCCCGGCAGGGTGCGGCGACAGAATTGGATATGGAGGATACCATCCGCTCAACCGCAAATAATGCCGGTTATCTTGATCTCAAAATGGTTCCTGAACGCCATAATGCTGTCAAAGTGCTGTTGTTACTCGACCATGGCGGGTCGATGGATGATCATGTCCAAGTGGTTGAGGAGCTTTTTTCCGCCGCTCGCTCTGAATTGAAGCATCTTGAGCAGTTTTATTTCCATAATTGCCTCTATGAACGTATCTGGCATCAAAGCCAAGACCGCTGGGGACAAAAAGCCCTATCAACCCTTGATATTATCAACCGCTTTCCTGCTGATTATAAGCTGATTTTCGTTGGCGATGCGACCATGAGCCCCTATGAGGTCATGGTGCCTGGGGGCAGTGTTGAACATTGGAATGATGAAAGCGGCGAGACCTGGATGCGGCGCATTTTAACCCATTATGGCAAAGCCGTTTGGATCAATCCACAACCAGAATCCTTATGGCCCCATATTCACTCCATCCAACTCCTCCAAGACATCATGGAAAACCGCATGTTCCCTATGACCTTAGAAGGGCTGGAGGACGCCATGCGCGCTTTGCTCTAATCGCCTTTTAAGGTTTTAAAAGCTTTTTGAAAGACTTTTTCTCGAAAAAGGCGCCCCATTTTCGCGCAGCGAAAAAGGCCGCGCTCTTGACAATGGCGAGGTCCCTTTCCACATCATCACAGAGATCTTGAAACGAAAACAGAACATCTTGAGTATCGACCGCAAATCTGTTATAGCATGCGATAGACGCCATCGATCTGGTCACCTGAATCATCCATCAGAGAGCAGATGTGGCTTTTTTTAGCAAGTTTATCTCAACTTATTAGGGAAATTATCAGAAAAAATTAAAAATCTGATAATTTATAATCTATGAGAATATTTTTTATAGAGAAATACATGCTTGCATATGCACCAAATTATAAGCTTCATTCTCCAAAACAGTTCAAAAGAACACTCTTCGCTGTATTTATTTTGTTCTCTTCTTTTTCTTTTACCCCCCTGTCTTTTGCCGGGGATGTTTTAGCAGGACCCATCCCAGCAAAAGTCGTCCATGTCAAAGATGGCGATAGTTTGCAAGTCTCTGTCCATATTTGGTTGGATCAAATCATTGAAACGACAGTGCGCTTACGCGGCATTGACAGCCCTGAGCTGCATGGAAAATGTCTTTCGGAACGTCAGCAGGCCAAGCAAGCCAAACATTTTTTACGGAACCGTCTCCAACAAGGTCCCCATGAAGGCCATGTTTGGCTTTACGAAGTGCAATATGGCAAATATGCCGGACGCGTTCTTGCAACGGTGATCGCCAGCAATGGGGAGAATCTTTCTGATGCCATGCTTGCGGCGGGACTTGCCCGTCCCTATCAAGCGGGATCTAGAGAGACCTGGTGCAAGGGATTATAGGTTAGAGTCATCCGCGACCAAACCTAAGTTACGGATGAGTCTAGAGCATTTCATTTTTATCTTGAATCAGTGGAAATGCTCTATCTTATTGTTTCTGCCGCAAAACGAAAGCGACCAGGTGACGCCACCTGATCGCGCTTTGCTCTAAGGATTCAAACAGAAAAATCAGCAATATCGAGCCTATTATGTCTCTTTTGTTTCTTGGAGGGGCATGCGATGGAGACCATGCCTCTTGACGCAGGTGCGAAAAAGGCGCAATATCTTTGTGAAATTCAAAAAACGTAGCGTTTTCATGTAATGGTCAGACCTCTTGGGGAAGCGATAGCTCAATTCTGGGGAGCTCCCCATAAAGTAAGATGCATGATGTTGCTAGAGGAATGATTTGCGAATATAGAGCTTACGGATATCTTTACTTCTTCAATAAATATGGTGGAGCTTTAAGATACCTCCAAAAAAAATCCGGGCTTTTATTTCATTACAAACGCAAATCTTTTTAATTTGGAAAAGCCTTAGGGTTGTTCCTAGTGATGCTTTTCTAAAGGAAAGAAGCTAGAAATGTTGATGGCGAAGCTATCAGTTTATAATGCCGGTTTCTCCCAGGCAGCCGAACTGGTTTCCGATGATTTCGATGAGATCCAAAAGCTCATGGACAGAATCGGTGTCCATTTTGGATATTGGCAATCACGCCCTGCCTTGGAGGGGTATCCCTCTCAAGACCAGATTCTCGAATATTATCAAAAAGATATTGAGAGAATTCGAGCCGATCATGGCTACAGCGCCGCCGATATCGTGCGCATAGATCCAAAAGCCCCCGATGCGGAAGCGATTCGGCAAGCGCAAGTGCGGGAGCACACCCATCTTGAAGATGAAGTGCGTGGTGTTATTTCTGGGTTTGGGCTTTTTAATATCCGCCATCAAGACCGTGTCTTCTCCTTGGTCTGCGCGCAAAGAGAAATTATTCGCATTCCCGCAGGCACCGCCCATTGGTTTGAATGTTGTGGGGGGAGCACCTATACGGCCCTCAGAGTCTTCAATAGCCCTGATGCTTGGCTTGTTGACTATAGCAGAAACCAGACCCACACCCATTTTGCGCATTTGTCAGAGGATCTGGAGGCTTGGGGTGTTGCCGCAGAATAACGCCTGCGGCTTTTCTGACAACATCACACTCTTGATTGTAAAGGCCGAAAAATATCAAAGCCTTGCATGGGCAGACGAACTGCAACAAAACGTGCTTTTGTTGCTCGGACGTCCTTAGTCGGTTGTTACCGCAAAACGCATGGTCAAAGTGACAGCCCCTTTCATCATGGGTTTTGCGGCAAAAACAAAAAC
>DDLW01000007.1 GCA_002340345.1 Alphaproteobacteria bacterium UBA2562
TAACCAGCTTTGCTCTAGGGGGGAGCCTTTGTGAAAAGCTCCCCCCCCTAAAAAGGTTTTAAGCGTCTCGATTGTCCCCTCCGATGGTTTCGCCCCCTTGTGCCAGAATTTTTTCTTGTGCGATCAGGCGATCATCAAAAGGCAGGATTTCATCCCCAATAATTTGGCCACTTTCATGCCCTTTGCCAGCAATCACAAAAACATCGCCGGGCTGCAAACGAGACAACCCCTCGGAAATGGCTTGCCGTCGATCACCGATGTCTTGATAGCGATCCGCACTTCCAGGATCCGCTTGCAGACCCGCGATCATTTCAGCACGAATGGCCGCCGGATCCTCAGAGCGTGGATTATCATCGGTGAAGAGTGTATAATCAGCATGGGCCAGAGCAATTTGCGCCATTTTAGGCCGCTTTCCACGGTCACGATCCCCACCGCAGCCGATCAAGCAGAGTAAACGCCCTTCGCAATGGGGTCTCAAAGCCAGCAGCACATTTTCCAGAGCATCGGGCGTATGGGCATAATCAACCAAAACCAAGGCAGAGGCCTCTTGCGGTTTGTTTTTTGAGGTCACACGCCCAACAGGCTGGAGACGGCCAGGCGCCCCCTCCAACAGCGACAGCATCTTGACTGCCCGTGCGCGATCAAGACTGTCTTCGCTCAAAACAAGCCCCAAGGCCGCAAGGGCATTATGGAGTTGAAAAGACCCAATTAACGGTAAATCGACCGGATATGCTCCCCCGCCAAAACGATCGCTGATATGTAAGGTAAAACTTTGACCTTTATCGGTTAAGGCGATATCCGTGACCCTTAGATCAGCGTTTTCTGCAACCCCGTAAAACGCCACACGCCGCCCCGCCTGCGCACATAGCGCGGCAAGGGTTTCGCTTTCAGGGGCCTCACTATTCAGCCAGGCCCAGCCGTTCGATACCAAAAGCTCGGTAAAAAGACGGCTCTTTGCCTGCAAATAGGCGGCCATGTCCGGATGATAGTCAAGGTGATCTTGGGTTAAATTGGTAAAAGCCGCCGCATCAACCCGGGTCCCATCCAAACGATATTGGTCCAAACCATGGCTTGAGGCCTCTAAAGCGAGATGATCATACTCGGCCAGAGTCAAATCTTGCAACACCGCTTGTAACGCAATAGGGTCCGCCGTTGTATGGCGCACACGATCTTCAAACCCCGGTGCCGAAACGCCAATAGTACCCATACTGGCCGCACGCAGGCCCAAAGCTTGCCACAATTGCCGGGTAAAAACAGCAATGGAGGTCTTTCCATTGGTGCCTGTCACAGCCACAAGGCGTCTTGGCTGTTGTCCATAAAATTTTGCGGCCATGAGAGACAAAGCTTTGCGCGGATTGTCCGAAAACAGAACAGGCGCTTGCAGACCATCTGGCAGAACGCTGCCTTTGGGGGCTAAAATCGCAGACGCCCCTTTTTCAAGGGCTTGCGGAATAAAGTGGCGGCCATCGAATTTGAGTCCCGGAAGCGCAGCAAATAAAAATCCAGGTTCAATCGCCCTGGAATCTGCCGTGAGCCCTTGAATGTCGAGGGCCATGGCCTTGGCCTGGGCGTGTTCGGACAAGGGGCCGCCGTCAGATCCGACAAGATGTGCATCGTCCAAAGCAGAGATTAGGGTCGCAAAATTTGCCATTTCGTGCCTCCGGCGGCCAAGGTGCTGTCCCCAAAGGACTGTTCCCAAAGGACTGTCCTTTGAAACCTTATCATTTATGTCTCTGTGACAGTGAAACACTCTATGCGCATCAATGGGCTCGATTTGCGAGGGTTCGACCTGTCAGACTCACTCCGTGAGCGGAGGAAGCGCGAGATCTTCTTGGATATCGCGCGCTGTTTCATCAACAATATCAACCCCTAACATAGGGGCTGTTCTGGCAATCACATGATGCACCACCGGCGCCGCAACCCACCCCCCCGTTGCATAACCATAGGTCTCCTCAATGCCTTTTGGCTCATCGAGCATGGCAAAAACAACATAACGGGGCAAATGCATCGGGAACACCCCCACAAAAGAGGAGAGAAGGCGCTGCTCGTCATAGCCCCCCGCAACGCTTTTTTCCGCAGTCCCCGTCTTGCCTCCGACGAGATATCCCGGAACATCGGCTTTTTTCCCAGTCCCTTGGGCAACAGAAAGCCGTAAAAGCTTGCGCATATCGCTTGAAGATTGTTCCGAAACAACCCGCTGCACCGTCCCGCTATAGCCGTAATCCTGGCGTTTCAACAGGCTGGCTGGAATCATCACCCCACCATTGACAATCGCCCCCACAGCATTGGCCAATTGCACGGGAGACACCGCAATACCATGGCCATAAGACACGGTCATCGCACTGATTTTACGCCAAGGGTCGGGATAGGCCGGATGGCTCACCTCAGGCACTTCGATCGTTGAAGGGGTCAACAAACCAAATCGGTGTAAATAGTTTTGTTGCTTCTCAATACCCAAATCCATCATCATTTTCGCCGTGCCAATATTAGACGAATATTGGAAAATCTCTGGCACAGACAACCACCGCTTTTTACCATGGAAATCATTAATCACATAGCTCGCAAAACGGATGGGATCTTTGGTATCATATCCCCCTTGCATATCCACTGTGCCATGATCGAGAGCCATCGCAAGGGAAAAGATTTTAAAAGTCGAGCCCATCTCATAGCGACCAAGGGTCGCACGATTGAAGAGGTGATCTCTCGGCGTTTGGCGGGCTTTGTTGGGATCAAAATCAGGCAAAGAGACCAAGGCAACGATCTCTCCACTGGTGACATCCATCATAACACCGGCTGCGCCCTTGGCCTCAAACCGGGTCATCGCCTGTTGCAGCTCTTCCCGCAAAACATGCTGAACTCTGACATCAAGGGACAAGACCAGCGGCTCTTTCATATCGCCAAGCGCTTTATCAAAGGTCTTCTCAAGACCGGCAATGCCGCGATTATCAATATCTGTAAAGCCTAAAACATGGGCGGCAATATGGCCTTGCGGATAGACACGGCGCTTCTCGTCACGGAAATTCACCCCAGGCAAGCCGAGTTCCAAAACATCCGCATGCTGGCGCGGGGTCAAATTCCGTTTGATCCAGACAAAAGATTTTTTCGAGGACAGCCGTTTGAGAATGTCTGCGAAAGGCAAATCTGGAAACACCCCCTGCAAGGCCACAGCGGCACCCTTCGGGTCGAGAATCTTTTTCGGATTGGCGTAAAGAGAGGCCGTGGTCAGGGTTGTCGCCAGCAACTTGCCATTGCGGTCTAGAATTTCGGCCCGCTCCACCGGTGCTTGGCTCGCACGACCCACAACAGGCCGGCGCACATCACTTTGCGTCCATAAAGTCACATCAATCAGTCGCACACCAACCGCAAAAAACGCACAGCCCATGAGGATCACCAGCAGCAAAAGCCGTGTTCGGCTGGTTTCCAAGACCTCTTTCATGCCAGAGTCATGGCGGGCAGCCCTTTGTTTCCAAGAGCGTAATGCCAAATCCCGCTGCGTCCGGAAGGTTCTTTTTTCATGCCCCTCAACCGGCGACGGGGCGGCGGTGGCCGTTTTTGCTGGCTCGAAGGACTTTTTGCCAAGGGCCGTCCAGCGTTTTATCTGGGCTTGTGCCTTGGTGACAGCATCGCGGGCGGTGACAGCATCGCGGACCGGTGTCGCGTCTTGCGGCGCGGCGTCTTCAGTGAATGTGTCTTTTGCGGCGGAAAAGTCAATTTGTGCTACAAAAGAGTCTTTATCGGCATTTGGCTCCCGCGACTGAAAAATATGTGTGCTCTGCGGCTGTTCGGTGGCAGCTTTTGTCAACCAAGAACGCAATTGCGCCGCGCGGCCTTGCCCGGCCTGCGGTCTCTGCACGGTTTGGCGTTTCTTTTGCGTTGCGGCGTTTTGACGTTCAACAATTTCCACCCAGCGTTCTTCTGGGGCCACCGCATCATAAGCCGTTTCCGGGATTTCTTCCTCTGGCGCATACGGCGCAGCGTTATGGTCATAATGTGGACCCTGGCGCATCATTGCCCCCTCGTCTCAGAGGGCATCCCCCCATGAGATCTTTGATGGTTTTGCCGCATGCCCTGTCCTGTTATGGGCGGCTCTGGGGGCCTCTGCCCAGAGCTTTGGCCAGGACTTTTGCTTGACTTTTGCCGGAAAGGCACATCCTCGATCGCCAGCATTTGTTGTTGGTCCACGGGCTTCAACCCCAAATGGCGGTCACTGAGACTTTCAATCCGGCTTGGCTCATTCAAATGACTCCATTCCGCCCTTAGGACACGAATAGCGTCTTTTTCCGCCTTAATCTCTTTTTCAAGCGTCCTGCGGCTGGCTTCCAATTGTTGTACTTCAAATTTAACCTGATAAATGGCAAAGCCTGCTGGAACCATCAGAGCCAACCAAAGCAACAGCGTTTTGATGCGCATTTCTTTGTTCCTTATGCCAATATCCAGGCCTTTTTTAAAACCTCTCGCCGCGCTTGCGGGCAAGATCGGGGTATAGGCAGAGTGCTGCGCGTCATAATTGCGCTTGCCCATGTTCAGATAAGCCAGACAGGCCGATTAAAGCCTTTGCACAGGCTGCGACAGAGCCTTCTGCCAAATATTGTGGTAAAGACGCAGCCGTACGCTCTGCAAGCCGCAAACGCGCCGATCGTGATCGTGGATTCCGCTTTTCTTCTTCCGCACTGGGCTTAATGGCCCCTCTTTTAACCAAAGACAGGCAAGGCGCTTGCCGCGCATCCAAAAGATGGGGGTGATGGCGTGAGGGTTGCGCCTCTTCCCCTGCAAAACGGCGAAAATAATTCTTTACCATCCGATCTTCCAAAGAATGAAACGCCACAATCGCAAGACGTCCTCCTGGCCTTAACAAGCGCGTCGCTGCCACCATGCCACGGGCAAGCTCCCCCAATTCATCATTGACGAAAATACGCAAAGCCTGGAAGGTTTTCGTTGCTGGATCAATACGCGATGGGCCACCTTTCCGGTGGCCGGACCCTTTTCTTCCTGGTCCCAAGACGCCTCGGACAAGATCGGCAAGCTGTTCTGTGCGTGTCAAAGCCATCTTATCGCGCGCGATAACAATGGCCTTGGCAATGCGCCGCGCGGCAGGCTCTTCGCCAAAAGCGTGGATAACATCGGCTAAAGCCTCTTCAGAAAGCCGGGCCAGGACATCAGCGGCTGTTTCTTCCTGGTCTTGTGTCTGCCCCATCCGCATATCCAACGGGCCATCAAAGCGAAACGAAAATCCACGTTCGGGCTGGTCGAGCTGCATCGAGGACACCCCAAGGTCTAAGGTAAGACCCGCAATCCCTTGCTGTGCTTGGTCTTCTTGGCTGAGCGCCGTTTCCATCGCACCGAAACAGCATCGGCAGAGTTTAAAACGCTTGGGATAGTCTTGCCTCAAAGTCTCTGCCACCGGCTGTGCCGCTGGATCTCGATCAAAGGCAAACACAAACCCGGCCCCGGCCTCAAGAAGAGCACGGCTATAACCGCCATTGCCAAAAGTGCCATCGACATAAACGCCATCTGTCTGCACATTCAGCCCTGCCACGACCTCTTGCCAGAGCACGGGGATGTGGGGAGACTCTCCAGCATCAGAGCCTAGGGCAGAGGGCAGAGTCTTATCATATGTCACTGTCACTCTCTTGCTCCTCTGCAAAGGGCTCGGTCTCTCCCTTTGATCTGTTTTGCGGCAAAAACAAAAACTTACAGCATTTTTTCTACGTCAGAATAAAAGCAAAAGGCTGTAAAAATTAATTTTACTGCGCACAGCGTCACGCTTCCCACATCCCCATGGTTAACTTTTTTCGTAAACGAAAGCTTAACAGCCAGAGCAATATGGAAAGTTTTTTCTTTTTTCCACGCCATCCTAAAAATAGGACGCAAAATTTACCACAGACAGGACTTTTCCAGCCCAAACGCTTTATGCCTGGGCTGGTTTTGGAGGCGCCGATTGTTGTGGAAAGATTAACGCAAAGACCCTTCTGTCTGACCAGAAGAAGGCCCTGTTAACGTTTGAAACGCTTTCGCCAAAGCAATGGAAATCAGTCCAAACGTTAAAAAATGCTGCCCCATGAGAAAAAAGCAAATGAACGTAATTTGCGTAAACAGATGCGAGAACAGCTTAACCCCAACAGGCCCAATCAGAAATGTCACATAAAGGCTGATCATAAAAGCTGGCGCCCCCATCATAATCACCATCACAAGGAGCGCCCACCCCTGGGAGCGGCTTAACTGCCACCCTTCCTTAAGGGTCAAAGGAAGATCCAACGCATAGGCTGGCAAAATCACCATCAGTTTGACAAGAATAAGACTGCTCATAATTGTACAAGCAATACTCCCCACCATAATCAAAGCCGCAGCATTCTGTGTACTATTCCCAGCCATTTGGCCAATGACCTGGGAAAAGATAATATTGGGTGCATTCCCTAAAAGTAAAAACAAGAAACAATAAAGACCATAGCGCTGCTCTGTCTTCCCAAGACGCAAAGATGTTTTTTCATATCTCTCAGCCCCTCGTAAAACGAGCCTCTGGCACGAAATATAAAATGGAATTGACGCCAGGGTCATCACCAAGCTTATGGCCAAAATCCAAAGAAGAATCTTATCAAGAAGCGCTTTTTGCCTCAGAAGCTGGCTTTCACTGAGGTCCGTACCCATCTGAGTCATGGTCTGGGTCAGACTTTGTAACTCAAAAAGAAGAGGGCTTGCGCTATAGGCAATCACGCTCACCAGCAACCATCCCAAAATATAGGGCAGAAGTGCTGCATTGAGCAAAAGCGAAGCATGCCGCCAAGCAAACCGATGGCTTTCAACAAATATGGCAAAAACGGCTAAATTCGGCTTACGCGCCATAGGACATCCTCTTTAAAAGTAGCACACTCTTTTCTAGAGCAAAGCTGGTT
>DDLW01000009.1 GCA_002340345.1 Alphaproteobacteria bacterium UBA2562
GAGTCGTAGACTCTGTCGGTTGATATTACGCGAAATTTAGGCGACTTTTTCGAGAAAAAGTCTTTCAAAAAGCTTTTGGGCATAGAGCCGCGCACGACCAGGTGGAATCACGCAATCGCCGCTTTGTTCTAGTGTTTACAAGAGGATAGCCTATGACTAATTTATTGTCTTTGGGGAATCGGCTGGTTCTTGCGACCCACAATCAAGGGAAACGGCTTGAATTTGCTGATATGTTGGAACCTCTTGGGGTGCAAGTGGACTCTGCCAGCGATCATAATTTGCCGGAACCCGAAGAAACTGGGACAAGCTTTGAAGAAAATGCCCTTCTCAAAGCCCGCGCTGCCGCCCAAGCCACAGGCCTGCCCAGCCTTGCCGATGATTCTGGCCTCTGTGTTGTTGATTTAGACAATGCCCCAGGGCTCTATTCAGCCCGCTGGGCTGGGCCTGAAAAAGATTTTTCCCGCGCCATGCAAAAAGTGCAACAGGCTTTAGAGGATAAAAACAGCACACGTCGCGACTGCTTTTTTATCTGTACCCTGGCTTTGGTGTTTCCTGACGGGGCTGAATATTGTTTTGAAGGCCGCGTTGATGGTCAAATTGTCTGGCCGCCACGCCAAGGCGAGACCGGTTTTGGCTATGATCCCATATTCGAACCGCTGGAACAACCTGCCAGCAGTGTACAAAAAGGCCGTCAGACCTTTGCGGAAATGACCAAAGAGGAAAAACACGCTCTCAGCCACCGGTCACGCGCCGTTGCAAAATTCCGTTCCGCCCTTAAATAAAAACGTTCCAAAAGCCCCCTTCGGAAAGACCTAAAAAGGGCAGAGGCACACTATGTTCCAGGTCCAGCGCCATCATCTTGCCCTTTATATCCATTGGCCTTTTTGTAAATCAAAATGTCCTTATTGCGATTTTAACAGCCATGTCCTGCCAATCGAAGATCTTGCCGCTTGGCAACGGGCCTATATCACGGATATCAAGCGTTCTGCCGCCCTTTTGGCCAGCCCAGATTATGCTTTGCCAGACACATCCTCCCGCCAGGTGAGTTCTATTTTTTTCGGGGGGGGGACGCCGTCTTTGATGCCCCCCAGCCTGGTGGCCGCCCTTCTCTCTGAGATCGCAACCCATTGGCCCCTTGCCCCTGACTGTGAAATCACCCTTGAGGCCAATCCCACCAGTTCTGAAGCCGCAACCTTTCAAGGCTTTCAGCGTGCGGGCATCAATCGCCTCTCCCTAGGGGTGCAAGCTTTGAAAGCCGCAGATTTACGCTTTCTTGGCCGGGAGCATTCCGTTGACGAGGCTATTGCCGCTGTGAAACGGGCCCGTCAGATTTTTCCGCGCCATTCCCTAGACCTGATCACCGCCCGCCCGGAACAAACCCCCACAGAGTGGCGGGAGGAGCTCAACCAAGCCCTTGATCTCACGGACGGCCATCTCTCGGTCTATCAACTGACCTATGAGCCTGAAACCCTGTTTGGGGAAAAGCTGGCGCGGGGCAAAATTGCCATTTTAGAGACGGACCGCGCCGATGACCTCTATCACCTCACCCAGGGGATTTTAGACCAGGCTGGACTGCCAGCCTATGAGATCTCGAACCATGCGCGCCCTGGGGACGAATCTCGCCATAATCTCACCTACTGGCAAGGCGGTGATTATCTGGGGCTTGGCCCTGGTGCCCATGGCCGCCTAACCCGCCATGAGGGGACCCAGATCGCAACCACACAGACCAAAGCCCCAAAAATCTGGCTCCAACAGCGACAAAATCCAGATCTTCCGGCCTTCCCTGCAGACTCTTATACGCTGATGACCCTTGCGCAGAGACGGGATGAGCGTTTGCTTATGGGACTGCGTCTGACCCAAGGCATGACAGCGTCTGACCTTGGGTCTTGTGTCGGACCAGATTGGTTTGCGCGCCTGTCAAACGCTCCACGTATTCAGGCTCTTGCTTTAGAAGGTCTTTTGGTTTTCTCTCCAAAAGGCATAAGCGCAACCCGAAAAGGCCGTGCCCTTCTCAACAGTCTTATTTTAGAACTTTCCAGGGCTTTCTCATAAACAAACAGGTTTCCAAAGGGCAAGGTCCTTTGGCCGCCAGAGGCATCGTCTCGCATCCCCTAATTAATCATGTTCTGGAATGTTTTCGGAGCTGGATCGACGATTTTTGCACCCTCTTGGGTGACTTCCATAATCGCCAGCCCCCGCTGGATCAAACCATTGGGACTAAAGC
Organism: Alphaproteobacteria bacterium UBA2562; assembly: GCA_002340345.1. Taxonomy (GTDB): domain Bacteria; phylum Pseudomonadota; class Alphaproteobacteria; order UBA2562; family UBA2562; genus UBA2562. Next base: position 2,225 of record DDLW01000009.1, read on the forward strand.
GGAAAATCCCATCGACCCCGGCAAAACCACTGGGCGAGGCAATGGTTGCCTGATCATAGCGGCCTTGATTTTGGCGGGCGAGAACAGCCGCCAAAGCCGCAGAATCATAGGCCAAAGTCGCGAGCCGTGGCGGCATATGACCATAAGTATCGGCAAAGCGCCTGTTGAAATTCTCCCGCGGTCCTGGTTCTGGTGCTGCAAACCACCCGCCTTGTAAGCTCGGTTCTTGGCCAATCAAAGCTTCATCCCAAAGCCCCGTTCCCATGAAGCGCATATGGCGCGGATCCAGCTTATAGTAGGTAAAAAGCGGCGCCAATGTTAGCAATCTTTGCCCACCATCCGGAATCAAAAGCGCATCAAAAGAAAGATGACCGCTGCGCCCTTGCAAACGTTCCATGGCCCGTTTTGCGACCTCGTCATTGCCACTGCCGAGGGGTTGACCTTGTGGCCCGCCCGCCTGGGATTTGGCATCAAAGCGGGCGAAGTCACGCACAGCATTGGTGAAATCTGTTGCCGCTGGATCATAATAAGCAATAGAGGCGACGGTTCCGCCCGCTTGCTGCACAATGCGAGAATATTGGCCCACAACCGTGCGGCCATAAGCATTTTCAGGAGCAAAAGCCGCAAAGCGTGTCAAACCCTTGCTGGCACTATAGGAAACGACACGTTTCACCTCTGCTTGCGGCAAAAAGCCCATCACAAAAACGCCATTTCCCGCCACAGTGCGATCCGTTGAAAAGGAAATGACATTGACCCCGGCCCGCTTTGCAAGCGGACCGACAGCGCGAACCGATGTTGACAGCAGCGGCCCTAAAATCAGGCTTGCCCCCCGCGATAATACTTTTTGTGCGGCCAAGGCGGCTTGTTGGGGTGTTCCCCCTGTATCTTCGAAAATCAGCTCAAATTGGCCATCCGCCACTTCGAAAAAAGCAAGCTGTGCGGCATCTTGCATGGCCCGCCCCAGCTCTGCTTGGGGGCCACTGAGGGGCAAAAGCATGGCCACTTGTATTTTACGGCCAGGCTTTTGCGCATCATAGACATCCCCCTCATGGTGACTCTCAGCGGCGGGAAGCTCTGCCTGTGGCACACGCGAGCTATAGCCCCGTGCGGATTCTGGCGCACCAGGGGGCGCATAATCGACCGTGGGGGGTTGTTGGTTCGGGGCAGTTTGGGCTTGAGGGTCTGTTGTTGGCTCAGATTGATAGGCTTCCTCTGTTGTTAAGCATCCTGTCAGAACAACAGACAGTAAAGCAAAGGCCGCATAGCAAGACCGCGATCCCTTCCGAATCCATGGCATAGACAGGCCCTCCTTCCCTTAATTTCGTGAGTCTTTACACGCTTTAAAATGTGCCATTATTCCTTTAGGCTTTGGCAAAGGACATGTCCTTATGCAAAATGCTGTTATCGGAATCATGCAAAATCTAAACCGAACAATAAGTCAGCCTTGCTGCGTACGCAAATCCTTAAGGCCGTCAAAGGCCTTTTGGGGGATGACAAAATCTCTTAAGTGCAGAAATTATGGAAAGAGGGCATTTGCGACTATGCCCTGAAAAGCTTTTTGAGAGACTTTTTCTCGAAAAAGTCGCCCCTTATTTTCGCATCAGCGAAAAAATCTCCACCAAAACATGCAAAAGATGATTCTATGACTTCAGAGACTTTATATGGTGATTCTCTGCCAACAAGAGGCCTCCCAGCCGGCCTTTATATCGTTGCCACACCTATTGGTAATTTAGGGGATATCACTTTACGCGCCATTGATATTTTACGCCGTGCCGCCAAAATTGCCTGTGAAGACACCCGCCATAGCCGCAAACTCTTAACCGCCCTCACAATCCCCGGCCCTGAAAGGCTCCTTGCCTATCACGAACATAATGCAGACCATATCCGCCCAGCTTTGATGGCCGCGATTGAGAATGGCGAATCTGTCGCCCTCATCAGTGATGCTGGCACCCCCTTGATCAATGATCCAGGCTATCGCCTGGTCGCCGATTGCCGGGCGAGAGACTTTCTGGTCACAGGCCTCCCCGGCCCCAGCGCCCCTCTTTTGGCCCTTTCCATTGCAGGCTTACCCACAGATCAGTTTTTTTATGCAGGCTTTCCGCCGCGTAAGCCTGCCGAGCGCCTGACATTCCTACAAACCCTTTCCCAAATCCCCGGCACATTGGTCTTTCTGGAAAGTCCTCACCGCATTCTGCGCATGGTGATGGATGCGGCCACTGTCTATGGAGACCGACAGGCCGCACTGTGTCGAGAATTGACAAAGCTGCATGAGGAGATTCTCTGTCTTCCTTTACCCGCCCTCGCCGAGGCCTTATCCCAACGCGAGAGTCTAAAAGGCGAAATTGTGCTTCTGATTGGTCCCGCCGACAAAACACAAGACAGCGCGCAAGATGGGCTTTCCGCCGAAGAAAGACTGGATGAAGCGCTCCAGCACGCCCTCGAAACATTGTCTTTACGCGATGCCGCAGCAATGGTCGCAGAAGCCCTCGCCCATCCCCGGAAAGACGTCTATAAACGGGCGTTGGCGTTAACAAAAAAATGAGCCGCCAAAAACGCCAAAAAGCAGAGCGGTGGGGGCGCTTTGCCGAGCATCTGGCTTTCCTGAAGCTCCGTTTAAGCGGGTACCAGATTTTAGAAAGGCGCTTTCGCTGTCCCCTTGGCGAAATTGATGGCTTGGCACGCAGAGGGCGTCTTCTGATTGTCGTCGAGGTCAAAGCCCGCCCGACGCGAGATCAAGCGATTGAAAGCCTGACCCCGCAGAACTGCCAGCGCCTTGAACGGGCTTTGCAATGGTATCTCAGCAAGCATACTTTTTATAACAGCTATGATGTCCGCTTTGACCTTATTGCCATTTGTCCGAAGCGTTGGCCTTTTCACCTTAAGGATGCATGGCGGCCTACACACAAACTCTAAAATCCTTCGGATTTTATCAATATGCCTCCGGCAGCCAAAGGGCTTGCCCTTTGGAAACCCTTAACGTTTTTGTTCGATCGCATCCCAGATCAGGCTTTCGAGAGACACATCGTCAAAACGGCCAATTTCCTGCAAACCCGTCGGAGAGGTCACATTGATTTCTGTCAAATAAGACCCAATGACATCAATCCCCACAAAGATAAGACCCTGTTCTTTCAAAACAGGCCCAATGGTCTCGCAAATTTCCCGGTCCCGCGCCGTCAGTTGGTCTTTGACCGCTTTCCCCCCCACATGCATATTCGCCCGTGCTTCCCCAGCTGCGGGGATGCGATTAATGGCGCCAACAGCCTCGCCATCCACAAGGATAATACGTTTATCCCCTTGCCGGACATCTGGGAGATAGCGCTGGATAATCAAAGGCTCTCGACTGGCCGCTTCGAACATTTCCAACAAGGACGATAGATTTTCATCCTCCGGCGTGAGATGGAAAACGCCCGCCCCGCCATTGCCATAGAGCGGCTTGACAATGATATCTTTATGCTCTTGGCGGAAAGCTTCGATTTCTTGACGGTTATGGGTAATGAGCGTCGGTGGCATCAGCTCTGGAAAATGCGTGACAAAGAGCTTTTCCGGGGCATTGCGCACTGATGTTGGATCATTGACCACAAGTGTTTTTGGATGGATATGATCCAGCAAATGCGAGGCGGTGATATAGGCCATGTCAAAAGGCGGATCTTGGCGCATGAGCACCACATCCATCTCGGAGAGATCAATTATATGCGCCTCTCCCAGTGTAAAATGGTCCCCATGCTGGCGTCGTACCGTTAAAGGCTGGACCAAGGCAAACAGCTTTCCCTCGCGAAAACTCAGATCACGGGGATGATAATGGAACAATGTATGCCCTCTTTTCTGGGCTTCTAAGGCCAACACAAAGGTCGAATCCGCATCAATATCAACCGATGCAATCGGGTCCATCTGAAAGGCAACAGAAAGGGGCAAAACATCTCTCCTGAAAAAGAGTCGTCATGGGATAGAAAATGTCAAAACAGCCTCAAAAGCTCAACTTAAGCGCCTTTTCAGCTCCTTCAGAAGCAAAGCCGCTTCATAACGCGGCTGATGGCCACGTTCTCGCTCAATATAAGTTTCTAAAGAGGTAATGGCCATGCCTATATTGCCAACATGGGCTTGTAACAACGCATATTCACGCCAAAGCATGGTGCGATTTGGTGCAAAAAGCAGCATGGCTTCGACAATATCAGCGGCTTTTTCAACATGGCGTCCGCGTACAAGACGTAACTTCAGATTATTTTGTAATCTGAGCAATATTTCCCGGTTGGTTGTCGGGCGGTAATGTTCTGGATCCAGGGCTGTTTCTTGACCTGTCACGATCTTCAAAAGAGCCCTTAAAGACGCCGCATCATGGGTCAAACCATGGTGAAAAGGGTCAATAATCAGTCGGGTTCCTTGATATTCTAACCGAAACAGGAAATGTCCTGGAAAATCGATCCCCTTAGCATCCCATCCTTGGGCGCGTGCTGCCGCGATAAAAAGAATACCAAGAGCAACAGGTAATCCTCTTTTTCGATCCATCACCCGCATGAAATTTGCATTGCGGAGATCTTCATAGGTTTCAGAATCCCCAGAATATCCCTGGCGCGCAATGATCGCTTCATTCAGCGCCGCAAGACAATCTTCGGCTGTTTGTCCTTTATTACGGCGAAAACAATGCTGCACATCTTTTGCAATGGTCTCAAGATGACGTTGATAGCGGGAAAGCGGATGCCAGCGATAGGCAAAAAGTCCACGCTTAAAAAAAGATTTTTTGGGGCTGGGTTCTTGGCGCAAAGACAAAGCAAGCGCAACATGTCCTAGATCAATATCATCATCTTCTTGTTGCCCGGCATGTCGAAGAATCGCGTCCGCTTCCCTGCGAAAAGGAGCATCAAATCCTGCGGAGCGATTTAAAGGCGTGTTGATATGATCACTTTTCATTGTTACCTAGTCATTGCCATATCGTTTTTGCAAAATTCTCTTCATTGCTAAGACCAACCGGCGCTAAAGACCCACCGGCAAAAACGGAAATCTGTTTTCTTGTTTGCCAAGCCCATGCGAGCGTTTGCGCGAAGAATCAACCAAAAGAATCGCAAAGATTCTACAGCTTGGTATAAACCCTATTTTTAGATCATATTGAGACGTCACCGCCACCCTTATCTTTTCCTAATTGGGATTTAGAGGGGCTCTTTGTGACTGTTTTTTGTCTAAAAGTCTTGTTTTTGTCACATTTTCTGAAGAATATGAAGGAAGAATACGAATATAGTCTACGAGACGACGTACAGAAGAAAGATCATAGATATAGGCTAAAACTCTTTGTTTTTGATGTTCATGGGTGACTGTTCCCAGGATATAAACCGTTTGGTTTTCTGTATCGACTCGGAAATTTGCTGCGTTAATTTCTTTATCCAATAAAAGCTTTGCTTCAATTTTCGCTGTCATCATATTATCTTTTGCATAATCAATAAGATCCGTATTTTTATTCGTTTGTATCTCATTATATATTTTCTTAACCCTCCCGATAGACATGATAAGATGTTCTGCCTGATCTTTCATCTGCGGATCTGGCACCGTGCCTGTTAACAAGACATGGCCTTCATGCACCATAAAATCCGCATAGGTCAAAAGATCCACATGCGCTTGGAACCAATGATGGTTAATTTGCGTGCGAATGGCTGTATCTGACAAAGCATGATCAAAAGAGCGATCTTCCACAGCCAATTGGGTGGCTGTTTTTCCAGCTTCGAGAGCAAGGGATTCCAGGCTGCAGGCTGTTTGGAAAAAAAGTAGGGCTGTTAAGATCATTCTTCTTTGCCAGGCTATTCTTTTTCGTATGTGATGTGTCATTCTGGAAGCCTGCTGGAAAAAATGTTACCTTAACTTTAAGACTCTTAAGGGGAGAGATTTTATCAAATCGAAAGCAAAGCGCGTTCACAATCAGCCAAGCTCTGAAAGCCCTGGATGGATATTTTTGGATCCCTGTTGGGGGCCCTTAAGCGCCTCTTAGAGCAAAGCTGGTTAAAGTGGCATCACTTTCATCATGCATCTTGTAAAGCCTGACTCAGAAAGAGGAGGAGAAACCAAATATGTCTTTTTTGCGGATTCTCTTTTGTCTGCGTTGGGTTTTCAGTGTTGTTTTTTGTGGCATGGCACATCTTATCACTGCAGAATATTCTCATAGCACCTCGATGATAGAGGACGAAAGAGCAAGAGGAACCGTTGCCCAGATCCTCGAAACCGAACAAAGTGGCATGTCTTTCGAATGGGAAAATACAGAAACCGGCAATAGTGGCCTCATCACCATTATGGGGAGCTTTTTCAACCGCGACAATATGATTTGCCGTGAATATCGGCGTTCAACCTTTCGACAAGGCCAACAAAACGCCCATACAATTGAAGGAATCGGCTGTCGACGCAGCCCAAAAGACTGGCTTCTCCTCGAACCGCAAGCCCGTCTTTCTGCCCAAAAACACTTAAAAATCCCCATGACAGAGGGCTTACCCCACCAAGACCCCGCCCCTGACGACCCAGGATGGATCAGCGCCATGGGCTATCCAACAAAAGCTGAGCGCAAAAGGAAACCCTCGCCAAAAGTGCAGGGCCGTACGGCATCCTCTTCGAATCAAACAAGCACAGCTATGAAAAACGCGCCTCAAAACCGCCGCCAACATCTTCAGAAGCTGCAGGCCCCTGTGCATCTTTCACCGCAAAACCCGGCCTTGCCCCGTTCCCAAGCCATCCACCGTAAAACACTTCACCGCCAAATCGCCACGCAAATTGACAGCCACCACCAAAAACAACAGGCCGCAGCCGCCAACGTCAAAGAAACCCAACATCACTTTGCAAAACTTCTTTCCACATTCCGGCAGCAAAATGGACTCAAGCCCGTCACAAGCAATAAGGCTTTACACAAAGCCGCAACCCTGCATGCCTCTGATATGAAACGCCATAATATGTTAAGCCATACGGGCAGCAATGGATCTCATTTCAGTCAACGGGCAAAACAGGCTGGCTATCGAGGCTTCCCAAGAGCCGAAAATGTCGCCCGAGGCCAAAGAAATGTTCAAGAGGTCTTTCAAGCCTGGAAAAACAGCCCTGGCCATCGTCGGAATATGCTGAATAAAAAAGCCAATGAGTTCGGTCTTGCGCGTGTTGGCGAATTCTGGACCCTCATGTTAGGCCAAAAATAAACATTTTTACAAGATCACCTCCCCCCTAGAGTTATCCGCGACCAAATTGGGTCGCGGATAACTCTAGAATCTTAATTTTTGCC
>DDLW01000037.1 GCA_002340345.1 Alphaproteobacteria bacterium UBA2562
TTTAAAGCAAAACCCAAAACTTCTCGAAGAGAACCTACCATTTCTGTATTTGAAATTCATGCGCAATTCCTGCTAGAGCAAAGCTGGTTAAAGTGGCATCACTTTAACCATTCGTTTTGCGGCAAAAACAAGACCATAGAGCCTTTCCATTGATTCAATATAAAAGTGAAAGGCCCTAGAGCATTTCATTTTCATCTTGAATCAGTGGAAATGCTCTTTTTGCAAGCAAAATGTTTCTCTTATTTTTCTTGTTGAAGCTGTTATGCTGCCCGCAAAATTCGTATAAACACCCTGACCGATACTGGACTCTTCCAGGTCTAAGCCTCCGTCCCAGGCGCCAATGTCGTTGCTATGTTATGCTCTCACAATAAAGAGGAAAGGGACCTTGTTCATCTTGATCTTGTATTTTTACCATAAAAGGTTTTTATCTCTTTTTGAGCAGTGATAAGACGTATCTGCCCTTGCGCTTCACGCGCTTCATTGCAACAAAGACCCCCATGACAGGAAAAGGCGCCGATGATGTCTTTTGCTGAACATGGCTGGCCTGCGTTGAACAACAACAGATCAAGGGGAAAGAAGTTTGTCATGCGCCTGCAGCGGGAGACATAAAGACCCTGTCTTTTGTCTTAAATCGCTGTCTTGAGCGCAAAGCCAATTCAAAGGTGGTCCTCTGGATTGGCTTTGCTCTCGTTAACGCCGCTTTGGCTTTATAGCATTTGTTTTCGCTTTTGGCCGGAAAGAGATGCTGTATGTCTTTGTTTTTGCCGCAAAATAGAACAAAATGATGTGCTTATCATTTTAGTCTTTTGCTTTTATTGAACGCATTTAAGGACCCGGATATTATGAGCATGCCGTCTCGGCCTACAGAGAAACCAAACGCACCCGAATTTTCTTCTGGCCCTTGCGCCAAACGCCCTGGCTGGTCCAGCGCGGCCTTAGACAAAGCCTTGACCGGGCGATCGCACCGGGCGGGCCCAGCAAAGGAACGCCTGGCCCAGTCCATTGCCCTGCAAAAAGAGATTCTCGGAATCCCAGAAGACTATCGCATTGGTATTGTGGCGGGATCTGACACAGGGGCCTTTGAAATGGCCATGTGGACCATGTTGGGCGCGCGCGGTGTGGATGTGCTCGCCTGGGAAAGCTTTGGATCCGGCTGGCTGACCGATATCAAAAAGCAATTGAAGCTTGAGGATGTCCGAGAGTTCAAGGCTGGCTACGGGCAATTGCCAGACCTCGCGCAAGTCGATTGTGACCGCGATATCGTCTTCACCTGGAATGGCACGACATCGGGGGTTAAAGTGCCAAATGGCGATTGGATCGCCGCCGATCGCAAAGGCCTGACCTTCTGTGATGCCACCTCGGCTGTGTTCGCCATGGATTTGGCGTGGGATAAGCTGGATGTGGTGACCTGGTCCTGGCAAAAAGTTCTGGGGGGAGAAGCCGCCCATGGCATGATCGTGTTGAGCCCAAGGGCCGTCGCCCGTTTGGAAAGCTATAGCCCCGCCTGGCCTTTGCCCAAAATCTTCCGTTTGACCAAAGGCGGTAAAGTGATCGAAGGCGTTTTCAAAGGCGAAACCATCAACACACCGTCCATGATTGCCGTCGAAGATGTGATTGATTCCTTGACCTGGGCCCAGTCCATCGGTGGCCTTGAAGGTTTAAAAGCACGGTCCGAAGAGAGCTTAAAAGCAATCAGCGATTGGGTGGCAAAAACAGACTGGGTCGATTTCTTAGCAGAAGAAGACAGCATCCGCTCCAATACCTCTGTATGTCTGAAAATCATTGATCCTGCGGTGACCGCCCTGGATGAAGACGGGCAAAAGAAGGTGGCAAAAGACATCACCAAATTGCTTGATAAAGAAGGGGTCGCCTTTGATATTAATGGCTATCGTGATGCGCCTCCAGGTTTGCGTCTCTGGTGCGGTGCGACGGTTGAGCCCTCTGATGTTGCCAAGCTTTTGCCCTGGCTTGACTGGGCTTTTGCCGAGGTCAAACCAAGCTAAAATCAGAGACTTCAACATATCTTCCTTTGGTTCAGCCCATACAACGCTTAAAGTAAAGCGGTAACCGTAAAAATAAAAACTTTTTAAGGTTGTATGGCGCTTATCGTTTCAAAGACCAAAGCCTGTTCAGCCCTTTGGGGTTGGGCAGGCTTATGGCTGCAAAAGGCCTGTTTCAGCTTTTAACCTGTGGATAGGCTTTGCTTTAACGCATATGAAAGGCGAAAAATGCCCAAGGTTCTCATTTCCGATAAATTGAGCGCACAAGCGGCCCAAATCTTCCAGGATCGCGGTGTCGAAGTGGATGTCAAAGTCGGCATGAGCCCAGAAGAGCTAAAGGCCTGTATTGGAGAGTATGACGGGCTGGCGATTCGCTCTGCGACAAAAGTCACGGCTGAGATTATTGAAGCGGCCACAAACTTAAAAGTGGTTGGACGCGCGGGCATCGGGGTGGACAATGTCGATATCCCTGTTGCAACCCAAAAAGGCATTGTTGTTATGAACACGCCTTTTGGTAATAGCATCACCACCGCAGAACATGCGATTTCCATGATGATGGCTTTGGCACGGGACATCCCTGCCGCCAATGCCTCAACCCATGACGGGAAATGGGAAAAATCTAAATTCATGGGGGTCGAGCTGTTCAATAAGACCCTGGGTGTGATTGGCTGTGGCAATATTGGCGCGATTGCCGCCGACCGGGCTTTAGGGCTGAAAATGAAAGTGGTCGCTTTTGATCCTTTCTTATCCGAAGACCGGGCCAAAGATTTGGGCGTTGAAAAAGTCGCGCTGGAGGAGCTGTATCGCCGGGCGGACTTTATCACTCTGCATACGCCAAAAACAGACACCACCAAAAATATGATCAATGCCGAAGCCATTGCCAAAATGAAAAAAGGGGTGCGCATTATCAATTGCGCTCGTGGTGGTCTTGTGGTCGAAGCGGACCTGAAAGCGGCCCTTGAAAGTGGCCATGTCGCTGGCGCTGCTTTGGATGTGTTCGAAACCGAACCGGCTAAGGACAATGCTCTTTTTGGCATGGATCAAGTGGTCTGCACGCCGCATTTGGGCGCGTCCACCACAGAAGCGCAAGAGAATGTCGCCGTCCAAGTTGCGGAGCAAATGGCGGACTATTTGGTCACGGGGGCGGTTGTCAATGCGCTGAATATGCCGTCCATTTCAGCGGAAGATGCACCGCGTTTGAAGCCTTATATTGCGTTGGCAGAACAAATTGGTGGTTTTGCCGGGCAAATCACCCAAAGCGGCCTGAAGAAAATCGAGATCGAATATGAAGGGGCCGTGGCCGAGGTCAATACGCGGCCTTTGAGTGCAACGATTTTGATGGGGATTTTGAAACCGCTCCTTGAAAGCGTCAATATGGTGTCTGCCCCTGTGATCGCCCGGGAAAGAGACATTGATGTCTCCGAAACCAAACGTGAGCGCTGTGCGGATTTCCAGACTTTGATTCGCTTGCGGGTGACAACAGAGCGCCAAACCCGCACGGTCAGCGGCACATTATTTGGTGGCAGCCATGCACGGCTGGTTGAAATCAATGATATTCCTGTCGAAGCTGCGGTCACCGCGCATATGCTCTATGTTTCCAACAATGATAAGCCTGGCCTGATTGGGCAGATGGGGTCTATCTTAGGGGAAGCGGGTGTGAATATTTCCAGCTTTAATCTCGGGCGTCCTGAAGCCGGGGGGGATGCGATTGCCCTCATCGGTGTTGACCAGCCTGTGAAGGAAGAGGTGCTTGGCAAAGTGCGGGCGCTTGAACATGTTGTCCAAGCCTGTCCTTTGAGCTTCTAAGACAACGCGCGCAAAGCGCGACTCCCGGTCGCGCTTTGTTGCCGCTTTAAGATGGCCTCAGGCTTTACGCTGCTCTTGTACCTATTTGAAAGCTTTGGGGAGGCCTCTTGTCGTGAAAACATTTTTTCTCACAGTGGCTTTGGGCGGTGCTGTGTTGTTCCAGATGATCGCTTTGGGCCATGCACAGACGCTGACACCGAAAGATCTTCTCGATCCACAGGTGAGCTATGAAGCCGATCGTCTTGTGGAATCGCAAGGAAAAATCTTCAAAGGCCGCGTCCGCCATCGGCCTGGCCAAACTTTGGAAGAAATGACGGTTGATGGCAAAACCCATATTGTGTTTCTAGATCGTCGTCTGGGTCGGGCTTATATTTTACCGGGTGGATCGCCGCTGATGGTCGATCTTCGCGTGGATCAGGCCGAAGCGCTCTTGAGCTCTTTACCACAAAATATTTCTGGAATGATGGCCGAGTCTCAAGAAAGACTCCTCGGTATGGATGTGATGCGTTATCATATCGACCATGAGCAGGGGGTGGGACAGGCCTGGGTGACAAAAAAATCTGTTCTTCTCAAGCTTATTGGCTGGAAAAAGCCAACGCAATCCCCTAAGAGTTCTTCAATTAACCCAGATTTTACGATGAGGTTAGAAAATTACCGGGAAAGATCTTTCTCGGAGGCTGATTTTCAGCTTCCCAAAGGTCGCCTTCATGTCAAAATCAATGCAGGGCAGTTAAAAGGTTTTGATCTTGGAAAGATTTTAGAAGCTTTTTCTCCTTAGACTTTCAAAGCAGAATGATGCGCCTATCATTTTGGCTTGTTTTAAGGCAAAACCATAGACTTACAGCATTATTTTCCATTCAATGTCAAAAGATAATGTTGTAAAATCATTGCTACGAGCAGTCATGAGTGTTTCACTATAAACTCTCAAAAGCCATCAATACGGGGCCAAACGCGCGATTATAAAAGGGAATTATCATGTCCGACGCCAGTGGGCAACCGACCACAACTCTCGTCCCAAAAGACCGTCAGATCATGCTCTTGCATTATTTTGATGAATATAATCCGGGCGAGCGCTACGGCCTTAAAAAGTCGGTTCTTAAATTTTATAAAGACCACAATACAGGCCGGTTGCACTTTGACTTTATCAGTGTGCACTCCATCTATTCCGGCATTGCGTCTTTTGCGCGGCCCAATGCAGGCTTGGGCTATGTGCGTTTGCTGGGCAAGCACCGCCAGAATATTGATGCGAATATTTCCAATCGCCCAGATACGGTGTTGTTGCAGTTCTTTAACCAGCCGAAATCTGGATATTATGAAGGGCTGGTCCTCTATTCTTCGGAAGGGGATGCCACCCACGGTAAGGGCAAGCCTTATATTGCGGCGAAAAAGATTCTGGTCGAAGAAAGCGCGATCACGGATCAGGAGCCCAATATGCTGGCGCGCACCTATTGCCGCAGTGTTTCTTATGCGCAATTGAACGACGCAACTTTATTCCAGATTCATGACCGTTGTATGCATTTTGAAGTGCGCAATGGGATCTTATTCTTGATCGGTCCTTGAGGTCCAGAAGGCGTCATCTGCCTGAGATTAAAAGAGCATTTTGCTCTAAAAAGCCGCAGCGGTTCTGCCCCCTGCGGCTTTTTATATAGCGCATGCTCTATATTATTGTTTTTGCCGCAGGATCCATAGGAGATTTGCAATCAAATGCCTTTGACCTTGCGCTATGAGACCTTGGTTTTGGTCTCTACGCCCTAGAGCAAAGCTGGTTAAAGTGGCATCACTTTAACCATGCGTTTTGCGGCAAAAACAAGATCATAGAGCCTTTCCATTGATTCAATATAAAAAAGAAAGGCTCTAGTTTTTGGCGATAAAAACCACAGTGACATTGACCGAGAGACCGGCCTGATCCGGATTTGGTTGGTGAC
>DDLW01000355.1 GCA_002340345.1 Alphaproteobacteria bacterium UBA2562
TTAGAGCAAAGCGCAATCAGGTGGTGTCACTTGGTCGCTTTCGTTTTGCGGCAAAAATCAGACTCTAGAGTCATTCGCGACTTAGGTTTGGTCGCGAATGACTCTAACAGCGTGATCGGGACGTTCTATGGCTTTTGAAACGGTGCCTGCCATCGTTTTTGCTTCTGCCAGTCTCTTATTCTTAGGAGGAGGGGCTTTTTACAGTTTTTGCCAACTGCAAAAGCTGAAAAAGGCGCGTCTGTGCTTACAAAACTCTGCTGAAGCCGCCTGCCTGGGGGGCAGTCTGCCGATTTTAGTACAATATGAAAAAAACCATTGGACAATTTCGAAAATTCTTGACATTGACCTAAAAGACAAAGGTCGCGCCTTATCGCAATTGGAAACATATCCAAAAAAACAACCTCTGCAGGATTTTCTGTCGCATATTGAAACCCTGGATATCAAGGGGATGGCGCAAGATCTCCAACAGGCCCTTTCCAGCCGCACCCCCCTGACCGTGAGTTGGGAGGCCCAGGACCATGGCGACAAAACCCTGAGATGGACTCTCACTTTGCGTGCATCGCCGTCTGAAGAGAACAGCCTGATTGGCCAAATATCAGATATTACAGAAGCATACCAAGATCACCAAGCCCTGCAAACCGCCAAGGCGCAGGCAGAATCGCGCCTTGTCCAACTGCGCGCCGTTTTCAATCACGTGCCCATTGGCTTGCGTATTATGGACGAAAAACTGAATGCTATTTTATGGAATCAGAATTTTTTAACATATTCCGGCCTGTCCGATGAAGATCTTCAAACATATCCAAATCTGAAAACATTGCTCTATCTTATGACGGAACGGGGTGATTTTGACCATGTCCGCTTGCAAGGCAATGATTATACGCCAGAAGATATTTCCAGATTCCCATGCCTTCTGACGTTATTAGAAGCCCAAAAACAGCGCAAAAGCGATGCGCCCATGCGCCGTGAAGAAATTGATGCTTATGTTGAATGGGTCTGTTTGCCTTTCCAAGATGAAAATTGGCCTGTCCAAGAAAGCCCGTCCCATATCCATATGGTGTCAAGCAAGCGAACAGGGCGCATTTTAGAACGCCATGACAATCGTATTCCTGGCGTTGGCTGGGTGTCGGTCTTTATCGACATCACCCACCAAAGGGAAAACCAAGAACGTATTCTCAAACAAAATCTACGTCTTAGAAGTCAAACCCATCGTCTTGCCTTGGCGGAAAAAGTGGCGCGCATTGGCCATTGGCGCTGGCAAATTGCCACAGATAGTCTTGAACTCTCGGCCAATGCCCGGCGTATTCTTATGGCGCCAGAGGGAGATTCCAACGAACTTCTACCTATGCGAGAATGGTCCAGGCTTTTTACAAGCGAAGAAACACCAAACTTTAGGCTTTCTCTCAAACAGGTTTTGAATAGCGGTGATGCCCTTGATGCTGAAATGGCGCTCCCACAATCAGAAGGCGATGATCGCATTGTTAAGATTCTCGGTCTTCCGGAAATGGATGATGATGGGCGGCCTGAATCAGTCTTTGGGGTTGTGATTGATGAAACCCAATCTCGGAAACGAGAGCGGGAGCTCCAATCGGCAAAATTCCAACTAGAACGTCAATCAGAAGAACTCATACAAGCTGCAACACAGCTGAAAGGCAATCACGAAACTTTAGATTTGGCGATACGCGCAACAGGAGCCGGCATCTGGGATGCCGATCTCGCCCAAGGGGATATGCACTGGTCTTCCGAAGCATACCGTCTTCTCGGCTTTCAACCAAACGCTTTTGAAATCTCAGACCGCATGGTGTCTTCCCTGGTGCATCCACGTGAAAGAGCACATTTCAACGAGTCTTTCGAGCGTTTCCTAAAAGGGGCCGATCCAAATTTCAAGCTTGAAACACGGTTCCGCTGCCATGATGGCAGCTATCGTTGGATTGCCCTTTATGGCCGAGCCATGCGCAATAACACGGGTCGGGCCATACGCTCAACCGGTCTGATGCTTGATATCCAGGACACAAAAGAGTTTGAATCGCGTCTTGCGAAACAAAGGGATGAATTGGATCGCCTGAATACGCAAAAAACAAAATTCTTTTCGATTTTGGCCCATGACCTCAAAAATCCTTTTAATTCTCTGATTGGCTTTTCCGCTTTAATCAATCTGAGATTGCAAGATTCTGACCTCGACCTCACAAGGATAAAAGATTACGCAACACTCATCGAAAGCTCGACCCATGAGCTTCATGAACTTTTGCAAAATTTGCTAGAATGGGCGCAACTTCAAATGGATGGACAGCGCTTTAACCCCGCCATCATCGACCTGCATGACGCGGCTGAAAAAACAACAAGGCTGTTTGATGGCCTGGCCCGGGAAAAAGAGATCACCCTCCATAATCGCGTTTTGCGGATCAAGCTGCATGCCGACCCCAATATGATCAATGCCATGCTCCGCAATCTCGTTTCTAATGCCATCAAATTCACAGGCCGTGGTGGCACGGTCACTTTGAGTGCTTTTGATGATGGCGAGTGGGTGCGCCTTTCTGTTGCTGACACAGGGGTCGGCATTCCCGCCGACAAGCTTGAAAATCTTTTCCAGCTTGGGGAAAAGGACTCAACACTCGGCACCAAAGGAGAAAAAGGAACAGGGTTGGGCCTGATGCTCTGTAAAGAATATGTCGAGGTCCACAAGGGCTGGATTGATGCCAAAAGCTATCCTGAACATGGGACAAGCTTTACAGTTGCGTTGCCTTCTTTAGCACCAGACCAAGACATGGCCCCCCTTTCCTAAGGCCGCATCAAGACAAGACCCCAACGCAGATCCGATTTTTCTTAAAATATTTCACAAGACCGCCCCGGACGCACCCTGAACGCACAATGGGCAATAGGCTTGCAAAACAGATCACAAGGGCATTAAGATCACATGGCAAAAGACCCTAAAGATACAAGATCTTCCCTCTTTCAACAAAAATCTCTTTTTGACAGCGCCCAAGCCCCTCAAATGGCAACGTCTGAAGATCCACAATTCTCTTCCTTATCCCCACCGCCTTTAGAGTCTCCTGAAATCCTGGATCGCTTGCGTCTGATCCGCACGGAGAATGTTGGTCCTGTCACATATCGTAATTTACTGCAACGCTACGGGACAGCCACAGAGGCCCTTGACGCTCTGCCTGAACTTGCGCGCCGAGGGGGCAAGAAAAAACCTTTGATCGCTTATCCTAAAGAGAAAGCCCTTGAGGAGCTGGAAAAGCTCCAAACTATGGGGGCTTTCCTCCTCCCCCATGATTCTCCTCTTTATCCTCGTTCCTTAGCCGTGCTCTCGGATGCACCGCCGCTGATAACAGGAAAAGGACAGTATTCTTTTCTGGAAAAGCCGATGATTGCCATCGTTGGCGCGCGCAATGCTTCTCTCAATGGCAAACATTTGGCAAGTGCTCTTGCAGAAGGCTTGGGGACAGCTGGTTATGTCGTTGTTTCAGGCCTCGCCAGGGGCATTGATACAGCCGCCCATAATGGGTCTTTAGCCAGCGGCACCATTGCTGTTGTCGCCGGGGGCATTGATATTGTTTTCCCACCTGAGAACCAAGGCTTGTATGAGACGCTCCTGGAAGAAGGGTGCATTCTCGCAGAAATGGCTTTAGGGCAAAATCCCATCGCACGGCATTTTCCAAGGCGGAACCGTGTTATTTCTGGTCTCTCCCTCGGCGTCATTATCGTTGAAGCCGCTTTACGATCGGGTTCCTTAATTACAGCCCGCTATGCCAATGAACAAGGCCGGGAGGTCTTTGCTGTGCCGGGCTCGCCTTTAGATCAAAGATGCCGCGGGACAAATTCACTTCTGAAACAAGGGGCAACACTGATCGAAACAGCAAAAGATGTCATTGAAGCCTTAAGCAACCAGCTGCCAACACGATTCGATGAAAATAGAGGCGAGTCTTATGGCGATGGTCCCATCGAAACGCCCAGCCCTACGGACCTCGCAGCCTATCGAGAACAATTGTTAGAAGCCCTCGGCCCGTCTCCTGTGACCCTTGATGATATTGTGCGGACATGTCATTTGCCACCAAACCTTGTCGTCACTTTGCTGATGGAGCTGGACCTGGCCGGGCGATTAGAGCGGCATGCTGGTACCATGGTCAGTCTTATTGCAGAAATTTAGAGCCCTTCCGCGACCAAATCTAAGTCACGACTAAATATAGAGTTTTGTTTTACCGAAAAATGCAGGGTTAAAAGGGCTTCCACTTCAACCATCTTTGCTCTAAAAAAGCATTTTGTGCCAACTTGTAACGTCGATGACTTTATCGGTTGATATTTTGCGCACGCGCCGCACGGGCTTAACCAACCGACTCTTGGTTATTATTTTTTATCGGTTAGCATTAGACTTTATGCTTTAAATACAAAATCTTACAAAGAAAAAGAGCCATCGCAAAGCCTGTGCATAGAAAAAAAATACAGCGCTTTCCATTGCGTCTGTCAAATGCTTCCGCTAGATGTGTGAGGGTCAAAGAGGTGGTTTTGTGCCTAGAAACAGTCTTCTGTTCGACACAAAACATCTTAAAGACATATCTCGAAAAACAGTATAATCTAGTATAAACAAACATTTAGGATCTGTTCCGCCTGTGACATCATCACGCAGAATGCTCCTAAGACTCTGGCCTCATAAACACCGTGCCTTGCACCGCTTAAAGAACAGGGAAATATCGGTCCCATCATGGATGTTGTCGTCGTAGAATCGCCCGCAAAAGCGAAAACTATCAATAAATATCTAGGGAAGAACTACACTGTTCTTGCTAGCTATGGTCATATTCGCGATTTGCCAGCCAAAGATGGCTCGGTGGCCCCCGATCAAGATTTTGAGATGCTGTGGGAAGTGGCGCCAAAATCTCAAAAACGCATTAAAGATATTGCGGATGCGCTCGAAGGGGCGGACAGATTGTTCCTCGCCACTGACCCGGATCGTGAAGGGGAAGCCATTTCTTGGCATATCCAAGAAGTGCTACAACAACGCCGTATCTTAAAAAACATCGATGTTAAGCGTGTTGTTTTTAACGAAATTACCAAAAATGCCATCCAAGATGCGTTCTCCAACCCCCGTGATGTGAACCGCGAACTGGTCGAAGCCTATTTGGCACGGCGGGCCCTTGATTATCTCGTGGGTTTTACGCTTTCTCCTGTTCTCTGGCGCAAACTTCCCGGCAGTAAGTCCGCCGGGCGCGTGCAATCTGTTGCCTTACGCCTGATTTGCCAACGCGAATCCGAGATTGAGACTTTTAAATCAAAAGAATATTGGACCATTGATGTCGGCTTGAAAAACGGCGCCGGAGATCCTGTTCTTGCGAATTTGACCCATCTTGAGGGTAAAAAACTCGGCAAGTTCGACCTTCCAAATGAACAGGTCGCCCAACAAGCTGTTACCCTGCTGCAACAGCAAGATTGGTATGTCGCCTCCCTTGAACAAAAACAGGTTAAACGCCACCCCTCCCCCCCCTTTACGACATCGACCTTACAGCAAGAAGCGTCCCGCAAGCTGGGGTTCAGCGCAACCCACACCATGCGCGTGGCCCAAAGGCTTTATGAAGGCATTGACATTGGCGGCGAGACCTTGGGCCTCATCACCTATATGCGGACCGATGGCGTGCAAATTAGCCAAGAGGCGATCGGCCAATTGCGTCGGCTGATCGATCATCAATTTGGCCAGGATTATGTGCCAGAAAAGCCCCGCGCCTATCACAGCAAAGCTAAAAATGCCCAAGAAGCCCACGAAGCCATTCGCCCCACAGATCTTTTCCGCAAACCCCAAGATCTGGCTGGCAAAGTTGAAGCCGATCAATTGCGGCTTTATGAGCTGATCTGGAAACGCACCGTTGCCAGCCAGATGGCCAGCGCGGTGTTCGACCAGGTAACCGCGGAAATTGCCGCAAAAAGTGGTCAAGCCGATCTGAAGGCCGTTGGCTCTGTCTTACGCTTTAAGGGCTTTCTTGCCCTCTATCAAGAAGACCGCGACGACCAAGAGGACGGTGATGATAAAGATCGCCGCCTGCCGCCGCTGAAAAAAGATGAAGCCCTCCACCGCAATGATGAGCGCCAGGGCGGCGCCATTCAGCCTGCCCAGCATTTCACCCAACCGCCACCCCGCTTTACGGAAGCCAGCCTTGTCAAAAAATTGGAAGAGCTTGGCATTGGGCGACCATCAACTTATGCGAGCATATTGCAAGTTCTACAAGACCGTAATTATGTGCGCCTCGAAAAAAAACGGTTCACACCAGAAGATCGCGGACGCCTCGTTACAACATTTCTTGAAAATTATTTCCGCCAATATGTTGAATATAATTTCACAGCGGATCTCGAACAAAAGCTCGACCATATTTCCGACGGATCTGTCGATTGGAAAGTTGTTCTTCGTGAGTTTTGGAATGCCTTTAGCAAAACGGTTGAAGAGACAAGCTCTCTAAC
The DNA here is from genome assembly GCA_002340345.1 of Alphaproteobacteria bacterium UBA2562. Classification (GTDB taxonomy): domain Bacteria; phylum Pseudomonadota; class Alphaproteobacteria; order UBA2562; family UBA2562; genus UBA2562. The sequence goes on from DDLW01000355.1 coordinate 6,442, forward strand.
AATCACAGACGTCCTCAATGCCATTAATGAGGCCCTCGCCCCGCATTTTTTCCCCCCCGACCCCGAACGCCCAGGCCATGACCCACGCGCTTGCCCATCCTGCGGTCCCGGCAGCCCCAATGAAAACAGTGAAACCCCTGGACAACTCAATATCAAAATGGGGAAATTTGGCGGCTTCATAGGCTGTTCCAACTATCCCGATTGCCGTTATACCCGCCCGCTTGTTGCAGCTGGCGATGGCGCCGAAACGGACGCTCTGGCAGACGGCATGGGACCAAAACATCTTGGCGATGACCCCGAAACCGGCCTCCCTGTCACCCTGCGCAAAGGCCCCTATGGCTTCTATATCCAGCTCGGCCCAAAAGACGAAGAAAACAGCGCCGAAGACGGGGACAAAACCGTTAAACCCACGGAAACCGCTCCAGCGGATCTTGCCGAAGGCGAGACGGCAACCGAAGGCAAAAAAACAAAAAGCAAAGCAAAAGCAAAAGCAAAAACCGATAAACCGAAACGCGCCTCTCTGCCAAAATCCACCAACCCGACAGATGTTGACTTAGACCTCGCCCTTGCCCTGCTCGCCCTGCCGCGCTTGATTGGACAACATCCAGAAGATGGCAAAAATATTTATTCCGGATTGGGGCGCTTTGGCCCCTATATCCGCCACAGCACCACTTATGCCTCTTTAACCGCCGATGATGATGTTTTAACCGTGGGCTTAAATCGCGCGGTGCATCTGCTTGCTGAAAAGCTGAGTAAAACAGGGCGCGGTGGCGCCTCTTCAGGGAAATCACTCGGCGAGCATCCCGAGGATGGAAAACCCGTAACTTTACATTCAGGGCGCTATGGCCCCTATGTCAAGCACGGCAAAATCAATGCCACCTTGCCAAAAGACAGCGATCCAGAGCAAGTTAGCCTGGAAGAAGCCCTGGCTTTAATCGCAGCAAAAGCAGAAAAATCAGGCACCACAACAAAAGCAAAAGCAGCCCCCAAGCGGACCCCAAAAGCGAAAACCACAAAATCAACCACAGCCGCAAAACCGAAAACAACACGCAGCCGTAAAAAAATTGCCTCGAAAGAAGACAGCGCGAAAGATACGGACTCTTAGAGTAAAGCGCGATCAGGTAGAGTCACCTGATCGCTGCGTTTTGCGGCAGAAACAAGACTCTAGAGCCTTTCACTTTTATCTTAAATCATTAGAAATGCTCTCTGTTTTTATTTTTGCCGCAAAATGCATGGCGAAAGGGACTTCCCCTTAAACCAGCTTTGCTCTCCTGCACCGGTCGCGGCAAAAGATTCCCTTTTGTCGCCCCGGTTCACGCGATATTTTTTTGTTATGCATTAACCTTTCCAAACGAAAACCAAGTTGCGCCAGACTCTTTCCTTTGGGTCAAGGCACCAGATATGGGCTGAGATGGTCAAATCACCAAAACACACGACAAAATCTCATATGGCATTTCCGAGTAAAGAAGAGATTCTCGCCTATATTCGAGAAAGCCCCGTTCCCGTTGGAAAACGCGAGATCGCACGCGCGTTTCAAATCACGGGCAGCCATCGTATTGCCCTCAAAACGCTTCTCAAAGACTTAGAGAAAGAAGGCGCGATCGATCGCGGTCGAGGGCGCAAGCTGGCAAGACCAGGCAGCTTGCCAGAAGTCATGGTCGTCGAAATCACCGGGCTTGACGATGATGGCGAAACCCTGGCCCGCCCGATGAATTGGCCAGGCCAACAAGAAGGCTTTGATCCTCCTAAGATTTTGATTCTGACCGAAACAGGCCGCAAAATTGCCCATAGAGGACGCAACTCAGAGGCTCCAGGCGCGGGCGAACGCTGCCTTGTCCGGTTAAGCCGCGTTGACAGCGATGCCTATGAAGGGCGCGTGATTAAGCGCTTACAAGGGCGTTTACAGCAAGTTTTAGGTGTTTTAGAATCGGCTCCCGCCCAAGCTGGCGCTTTGTTCCGCTTGCGCCCCACCGATAAAAAAGACAAAAACGATTATAATATTATTGAGAATGCCAGCGACGCCACAGCCGTGGTTGGCGAGCTGGTTCTCGCCGAAGTGATCCCAGGAAAGCCTTTAGGTCTTCCACAAGCCCGGATCACAGAAATTGTGGGGCATATTGACCAACCCAAAGCCTTCAGCCTCATTGCCATCCACGCCCACGCGCTTCCCCATGTCTTTTCTCCAGAGACCCTTGCAGAAGCAGAGGCCGCACAAAATGTCGACCTCACCCAAAGAGAAGATATCCGCCATATCCCCTTAATCACCATTGATGGAGACGATGCCCGCGATTTCGATGATGCCGTTTGGGCTGCCCCCGATGATCGCCCTGATAACCCTGGTGGCTTTCGTCTCCTGGTTGCCATTGCCGATGTTTCTTGGTATGTCCGCCCCGGAAGCCCTTTAGACCGCGATGCCTATGAAAGAGGAAATTCTGTTTATTTCCCAGATCGGGTTGTCCCCATGTTGCCAGAAGCCCTGTCAAATGGGCTTTGCTCCCTCCGCCCGGAAGAAGAGCGCGGCTGTCTTGCGGTCGAAATCACCATTGATGCCCAGGGTATCAAGCGCCAGCATCGCTTTTTACGCGGATTGATGCGGTCTGCCGCCCGTTTGACCTATGATCAAGTGCAAAAAGCCCAAGAAGGCTTTCCTGATCCCGCAACAGCACCCCTGCTCGCGCCCATCATCACCCCCCTTTACGGTGCCTATGCCGCCCTGGCCCTTTGGCGCAAAAAACGAGGGACCTTGGAACTCGACCTTGCAGAACGCAAAGTCAAGGTCGGCGAAGATGGGAAAGTCGCAGAAATTGTGGAAAGAGAACGCTTTGATAGCCATCGTCTCATCGAAGAATTCATGATTCTCGCCAATGTCTGCGCCGCTGAAACCCTCGAAAAACACCATAGCGTTTGTATGTACCGTCTCCATGACCGACCTTCTTTTGCCAAGATAGAAGCCCTGAGAGACGCGTTGGATGGGTTGGACTATAGCCTGCAAAAAGGAGATCTACGGCCCCATCATTTCAATCAGCTGCTGTCCTCTGCAAAAGGCAAGGCTGAGGCCGATATGGTCAATCAATTGGTCCTACGGTCCCAAGCACAAGCTGTTTATGGACCTGAAAATATTGGCCATTTTGGCCTAAGCCTGCAAAAATACGCGCATTTCACCAGCCCCATCCGGCGCTATGCGGATTTGCTCGTCCACCGCGCCCTGGTTTCTGCCCTCAAATTAGGGGAAGGCGGCCTGCCAGAGAGCCAAAAAGCCCAAGACGCCCTGGCCGAAAAGCGGAGCCGCAAAAATACAACCGCCAAAAAGAGCGGCCTCGACTTTCAAGCCATGGGCGAACATATCTCTATCACAGAACGCCGCGCTGCCATCGCAGAACGAGACGCCATCGATCGCTATGCCGCCGCTTACATGTCAGAAAGAATCGGCGCAGAATTTCAGGGACGCATCTCAACCGTTGGCAGTTTCGGGATGTTCATACGCTTAACAGACAGCGGTGCCGAAGGTTTGGCGCCAATGGGACAGCTCCCTGGCGATTACTATATCCATGACGAGGCAAACCACGCTCTGATCGGCGAAAGAACACGCCATATTTTCCGATTAGGCGACAGTGTTACGGTGCGCCTCCTCGAAGCAGACGCCATCACGGGCCGCATGCTCTTTCATCTTCTCGATGGCGGCACATCCCTAAACCCAGGGTCAGAGCCCTCTAAGAGAAAAGCCCTCTCTCCGCCAGGACGCGTAAGAAAACAACGCGGCAAGTCAGGAATAGCGCCAAAGCGCCTGTCATCTCACTCGCAACGGCGCGGGAAAAAAACATCCGTCAATCGCAAAAAACGTTAAAGTAAACATCAAGACATCCCAGAGTTCTTGCGATAAGGGTGGTTTTTAGAGCATTTTGCGTTTTGCTCTCACGTTTAAAAGCTTTTTGAGAGACTTTTTCCCGAAAAAGTCGCCTAATTTCGTGCGAACGAAAAATGTTAGGGTTTGTCCGCAGCCTCTCTTCGAGAACAGGGAAAAACATATGCACTATAAATATTTTTGCGCAATCACGACATTTGTCACATTCACAGCGCTCGGACAGGCTGCACAGGCTTGTGTCTATGAAAATGGCAGCCCCAACTTTCCAGTGGAACACGCCATCACCTCTTATCGCGCTGAAATGAATGAGTGGGATAAAGTCAATTCGAAAAAAAGGGTCTTGAAAACTTTAAATGCATGGCTCCAACAAGACCGCGCCAATTATCACCGTTTTAAAAAACGGTCTCCCCAAGATGAATATGACGATTATTTCACAACGCCGCAAAAACGCAGCCTTCTGGGCAACGCAAAAATTGTGACAACATGCGGTCACACTCTAGATCATATTGAAACGCGCATCCGCCAGCCCCAAGCCATGCCAACACGCCTTGATATTCAATTTTTTAAAGGGCCGGGTCATAACAATTATATCGTTTCAGTACAGCATATTCATTAGAAGAAGTCTTCGTCATAAGAGCCTTTCAGCTTTTATAAAAACAGTTGGCCACCTCGATTTACCTCGGATTTTGCGTTGCGAAGCCTCGGAAGTTATTGAAAAGCTTGAGACTGAAAATCAAGAAAAGAGGTCATGAGAGGTTTCCAGCTGAAAGGCTCTTAAGCTTTCATTTAGGCAATGCCAAAGCGCGTAATCACAGCCGCAAGATCATCTTGGAAGGCCTCACCCGCACGGATAATCGCGGTATTGCTCGGAATATTGGTCAGCTGATGGCTGTCTGGCGCCAAACTTGTCAAAAGACCAAACGGAATGGCTGCGGTCACTTCCATCGCCCCCAGCGCGCGCGCAAGATCAAGGCCAGAGAGATCATTCATCACCATTGCAGAAATAATCATGTCCGGCTTCATGCGCACAGCAAGCTCGAAAGCTTCTAGGGGGGAGGTGCTGGTGACAACACGATATCCACAATTCACCAACTCTCTCTCAACCAAACGCAAGGGCACTTTCGATGTGTGCACCACCAAGATCTCAATATCTGTCGGGGGGCCATCGATGACATCATGTGTCCATTTGGCGGGAAGGCTGCGTAAAATGTCGGCTTGACCACTGGCGCCGACCGTTAAATCCGCACCATCTCCACTGAGAACACCACGCAAAATGTCAACAAATTGTCCAATATCGGTGAAATGGCGCGGGGCCATATCTTTAATATGAGACACATAATCTTCTAAACGGTGTGCAATCAAGGACACAATCGGAAATTGGAAAGAGGCCCCCATCCCTTTCAGGTTATGGGCTTGCCGACGAATCGTAACGACGGCCTCTTCCCCTGAAATTTCCCCTGAATGCTCAGCACCGATGGCTTCTTCAATTTCGGTCAACCGGTCTTGGGCTTCTTCTAAGAACTCTTGCCGCAAACGTGCGACAATAGAATCAAATGGATCAGATTTGCGGTCATCTATAGGCACGGTGAAAAACTCCCAAAACCAATTCCCAGCTCAACTCTCTTTACCTTATGCTTCATCTGCCATCAAATCAAAATACGGTTCCGAGACCTTTTATTACGAGAGACAAAAAGCATCTGCCATGCAAAATGGTCTTAACATCCTGGATATTTCGGCAAAACTTCTATCTTTTCATAGAGTTACAAAAAAGAATCTTAGAAACATTCGCGCCCAGTTCAACATTGACGCCTAAAAATAATAGCATGATGCCTGCAAAGACCCTCTTGATATGGCTAAAAACATATATATCAAAAGATTATAATCGTCTCATGATTGCTATGTCCTTTGCTCTTAGGTTGTTTTTACCGCAAAACGGACTTTGTCCTTTGCTCTCAGGTTTTTACCGCAAAACGCAAGGCTCAAGTCATCCTACGTTCGCCAGCTTTGCTATAATAGAATTTTATAGGTTGCAATCCCCTTTACAGCTCTAAGTGATCACAGGCAATCTGAAATCTTCATAAAAAGGCTTATTCTTTCTAGAAAGACCGATTCTTTGAAAAAAATGCCCGATGATAGTAAAGTGATTTCAGGAATCGTTCAACCAATCTGCCAAGGTTGCTTCATCTTAAAAGACTATAGCCGATGAAGAGCTTTCAAAAGCTGCATACAGATCACTTATTTTTGAAAATATCACAGTTGATTCTGTTTAAACTTGCTTTGCTGAACAGCAACGGTCACAATGGTAAAGTTGTCCTCTTAAATTTACAGGATCAGCGCGCCTGCGAAAAACATTGTTAGCGTCTGCGAAAAATATGTTAAGACATTGTTTTGCTTATAAGATAAGGCTTTCAACGATCCCACTTAAAATGCTTTGTTGCCTATGATTTTTGTAAAGCTGGGATCAGGAGACTCTCACATGCGGAAAAGCCGCCGGACATGGATCCCAACATATTTATGGCCTCTGGCCCAAAAAATGGGCCTTATCGCCATAATGGTCGCAATGAGTTTCGGAGGCGATCCCTTTTCAAAATCCACCTATGCGAAATCCTTGAACGCACCTTTTAATATCGATGATGGCGAGGATTTTTTCAGCGAAGCCCTTGATAATATTGATGCTTACTATATAAAAAATGTCGATATGGGCGGGCTCGTCTTAGCGGGATTAGAGGCACTTCCACAAATTGATAGCCGCCTCGCCGTTGTCCGCAACCAAAGGCTGGTCAGAGTCCTGCTGCATGGCAATTCCGTCGGAAGCTTCCAAGCCCCAAGAGATAATGATCCAGATGATTGGGCCGACCTCATCACAGAAGTGATCGATCGCGCAATGGCCGTGTCTTCGGAAATGAGAGACAAAACCGCCGAAGAAATTTATAAATCCGTTTTTGATAATCTTTTAAAAGGTCTAGACCGGTTCTCCCGCTATGCAAGCGCTGAGACAGCCGCAGAGCATAAAGCCGCAAGAGACGGCTTTGGCGGTATTGGCATTGTCATAGAAATTGAAACACAAGGCGTTCGAATCATTGATGTGCTGCCAGAAACGCCTGCTTGGAATATGCATCTTTCCGTTGGTGATCTCATCACCCACATCGACGGACACTCTGTCTTAGGATGGAATCAGCGAAGCGTTGTCCAAGCCCTTCGCGGTGCAATTTCTTCAACGGTCCATTTAACCGTAAAAATGAAAGACCTCTCCCGACTGCGCACGGTAGAGGTCAGACGAGAACAAATTTTCATTCCCACCGTCAGCTATCAAGCCGAAAGAGACGTCGCCTATTTCAAAATTGAAGGCTTCAATAAAAAGACATATCAAAGCCTTTTCGCCGCTGTAAAACAAGCCAAGCGAGAGATTAGAAACTTAAGAGGCTTTATTCTAGATATGCGCGGCAACCCTGGTGGTCTTTTGGATCAAGCCGTTGATGTTGCTGATCTCTTCGTGCGGCATGGGCGTATTCTAACCACCCAAGGCCGCCATCCAGACAGCCATCAACCCTTTAATGCCCATTCCGACGACCATGGAAATGGTCTCCCCATTATTGTGATCATCGATGGTGCCTCTGCCTCTGCTGCAGAAATCGTCGCCGCAGCCCTGCAAGACACTGGTCGCGCTGTGATTATCGGCTCCACATCTTATGGCAAAGGCTCTGTCCAGACCGTTATCGATCTTCCCAATACAGGCGAATTGACCTTAACATGGGCTAAGCTGCATGCGCCTTCAGGCTATAGCTTCCACGAATTAGGGGTGATCCCAACAATTTGCACCGCCCATAATTCTTTGAGAATCGGAGAAATGATTTCAGCCTCCAGCAATATTCTGTCTCATCTTCGCACAGCCAAAATGGCAACACAAAGCACAAGCCAAATTGACAAGGTGCTCATTGAAAGAGTGCGAGAAACCTGTCCTTGGGAAAGAGATCATGCGGAATATGATGTTAAAATCGCTTTAGATCTCATTCGGAACCCACGACTCTATGGGCGCGCTTTGCAATTGATGCGGCCTTCCATCGCCAAGACAAATAATGGTTACCGCCCTTAAAATAGGCCTCAAAGCAGGTTTAGACCCTCTAAAACCATTCTAGAGCAAAGCTGGTTAACGTTGGAAGCCCCTTTCACCCTGCGTTTTGCGGTGAAAACCTGAGAGCAAAGGCCTTTTGGTCCGTTTTGCGATGAAAACCTGAGAGCAAAGGACAAAAGGATAGACTTATTCTTTTGGTCCGTTTTGCGGTGAAAACAAAGACATAAAGCATTTCACCTGATTCAAATTAAAAGCGAAATGCTCTAAAAACTGGGCTGACATCGGTTTTAAGGCCATGTGACCCTATTCCCATGGCTGTTTTTGCCGTTTCTCTTTAGTTTTCTTGACAAGTCACAAAAAAACGCTATGTTGGCTTCTCCGAATTGTCATGTTCTTTTGTTTGAACGGATTAAGAAATATCGGTTTTCTTTTCTCGGAAAAAGAGACTGTGTTTTTTGATCGTGAGAATTTTTAAAGCCCCATAGAGACTGCCATCTCTCGTGCAGCGATGCAGACGAAACATTCGGGCGCGGCTCGCATTTCGTCTGTAAATATCGCTGCACAAACAATAAGATCGCTAGGGCAACGGGCAGACAAAAGATGTATCTTTTGTCTCAGTCGGTGCATTAGCGATATGCTGCTGGAAAAGCAGAGCTTTAAAAATGATAGGTCGCATAAGAGCATAAAGTTTGATCCCCCGAGGGTTTCGAGACCATATAAGACCACCTGTTCTCGACAGGAAGGCCTTTGTTTTCGTTGGATCATATGACAGTATTTTGTTTTTCCTTTGAGTCGGGAAAAATGCTGTCAGTTTTTATTTATACGGCAAAATGGATCAAAGTGAGAAAGCAATCACTTTGTCCTTTGCTCTCAAGGAATGGGTTAGACGGCACGACCGGAACCAGTTTAGAGCCTTTTCAGTCACCTGAAATCGCCTACGCTATAACCCCTTCCTTTGAAAAATTTATGAGAGATGCTGGCAGTGCACGATATCATGCGCTGTCGCGCTGTCACTTGATTGAGACAATAGAGCGTTTTGGTCACCGATGACGTCCAACGCTTACTTTCGTGGATTGGGAAAAAGCTATGGCGAAGCCATCAACCGTTCTTATTAAACTCGTCAGCACCGCTGACACGGGCTATTTTTACGTCAAGAAAAAGAACCCCAAAAAGACAACAGAAAAGCTGGAATTTAAAAAATACGATCCTGTTGCCCGCAAGCATGTTACTTTTCGAGAATCGAAAATGAAATAATCCGCATTTTCTTGCTTGTCCAAAGCATCCTTGCGGATTGGGAGTTCCAAGCTTTTTGCTTTTTCCCGCAAACCCGATGAATGAAAAGCCCGTTGCGAGCCTGTTCTCTCGCAACGGGCTTTTTTTGCCAGCTTGTTTGGAATGAATTGGCTTCGCTTTAGAGGCAAAGCCTACATCAGGTGACCTGATCACTTGCGTTGTGCGACCAAAACAGAAAAGCGTTTCACTTACCTCTCAATACTCAAGAAAACCGAAAGGCTCTAGGAGACAGCCAAATGGAAAATCATGACCATCACGGCGTTACTATGGTCACCCTGGCAACCTTAGGACTCGCTTTTAAGGGGATTTTTCTTAAGCTGACTTATATGACCGGACTTTCTGTTGAAGCTGGTGTTGTTTGGCGTTTTGTCATCGCTCTACCCCTCTTTTGGGGTTTTGCTTTATGGCGGACACAAGGCCAAAGCTGGTCCATAGCACCGAAAGATCGTGTCACTGTTTTCATTTGTGGCCTTTGCTTTGCTGTTGCCACCTATGCTGATGCCCTTGCCGTTGATAGGCTTGGGGTGGCTGTTTCTCGCCTTGTTCTTTTTGTTTTCCCTGTGTTTATCTTAATCTTTGAAGCGATTCGTCAAAAACGTTGGCCGGGCAAAAGAAGCTGCGTTGCGGCTCTATTGGCATATTTTGGTCTCGCGCTGGTTCTCTTGGGAGGAGAGACGGCCCTTCACGAGATTGACCTGCTTGGCATTTTTGCGGGTTTGATGTCGGCGATGAGCTATGCGCTTTTTCTTGTTCTGGGCAGCAGCCTTGTGAAACAGATTGGATCCCCTCGTTTCACAGCCATGGTTCAAAGCCTGACTTTAATAGCCGTTGCCAGCCCTGCCCTTTTCTGGGGCGATGGCGGCCAGACGGTGCCTGAAACGGCTTGGATTTGGTTGATTGCGGCGGCTATTTTATCAACCTTTTTGCCTTTGCTGCTGCTCTATGAAGGCATGAAACATGTTGGTTCTGAAATTACGGGTCTTCTGAGCTATATAGGGCCTGGTGTCACGGTCTTGGCTGCTTGGCTGATTTTAGGAGAAAAAATGGGTCCCATACAATTTTTAGGTATAGGCTTTCTCTGTATTGGCTTAATGATTGCCCAAGCTATGGAAAATTGGGTTCTCCATGGCTTTAAAAAAGTCTTTCAAAATCGTCCATAAACAACAGAGCAAAGGCCGAAAATGTCGGAACATACATTTTCGGTCTTTGCTTATATTTAAGAGAGGCCAATTTTCCCCAGAAATCCTTTATCATCGCCTGTTTTTTTGGACTTTGTTTTCTCTTTACGATGGAAAAGGCTGTCATGGTCTGACTTGGCTCTATTTTCCAAGGGTTCGTTCTTATCCTTTGGTTTTGCTCGGGTCGGCTTGCCATGATTTGAGACATTGCCGGTTAACATGACATTTTCGATCAATGCCGATGCATGGTTACGATAGCCATCTGGCGCCCCGAGGGAGACGGCTTTTCGCATATATTTTTTTGCTTCTGTGATGCATTGAGACCGTTCTTTTTTACGATCCATTTTCGCATGGTTTAAGGCGAGCTGGATTTCAGCATCTGTCTGCCGCATATTCGCTTCACATTCGAGTTTTTTGCCGAGTTCCCGTGCTTTTTTACGGAAATCTTTTGGCAATTTTGGCTCTTTTAAGAGCTCTTTCACCCGTTCGTGAATGCGTTCGGCCTCATCTGGCTTCACCTCTTTCATTTTTGTGAGTTCTTGTTTCACCCGCGCTTTAAATTGCTCGACTTGTTTTTGCTCAAGCTCTTTTTTGCGCTCGCGCTCTTCGGCGGACATGAACAAGCCCATGATATCCTCCTATCGCGACAATTCTACAGCCCCCTAAAGGATTTGACGTAATACCAACCGACAAAGAATAAAACCTATGCTGCCCGGTTAAGCTTTGCGACGCTTGAGCAAGATATCAACCTTTAAGCCCGTGCGGCGCTTGAGC
>DDLW01000354.1 GCA_002340345.1 Alphaproteobacteria bacterium UBA2562
CTGATCGCGCTTTGCTCTAAGATCAGAGCACCCTGCCATAAAATCTTGTTTTCTGCCTTGAAACGGCTGAAAGTAACATAACCGTTAATCTTTTCAGTCTTCTTTGCGAGGTTTCCTTTGGACAAGACAGAGCATAAATCTCAGATGGGCGGTGTCCAGCAGCATCGTGAACAAGATGAAAGTTTGCGCCCGGCTTTAGAAGCCTTGAGCCAAAAGGATCCTGATTTTTCCAAAGCCTATGTGGCCTGTGGCCTCCCGCCGGAACGGCGACAAGACACTGGGTTTGCCGGGCTCATTCGGATTATTGCCGCCCAACAAGTCTCGGCAAAGGCGGCGGCGGCGATCATTGACCGCCTTAATGCGCGCTGCCAACCTTTGACACCAGACGCATATTTAGCCTTGCCAGAAGAGACCTTGCGCGAGATCGGCCTGAGTGCGCGCAAAGTGACTTATGGGCGAATCCTTGCAGAGGCCCTCCTTTCCGGCAGCTTAGACCTTCATCATCTTCATCAACAAGACGATGACAGCCTGATTTCAAGCCTTACCGCCTTGAAGGGCATTGGTCGCTGGACGGCAGACATTTATCTTCTTTTTTCATTGCGCCGCCCGGATGTTTGGCCGGTCGGCGATCTGGCCGTCCGCCAAGCCGCAGCCCATTTGAAGGGGGTCGATGGGAAAGTCAGCCCGGCCTGGCTGAACGAAACAGGCGAAATCTGGCGCCCCCATCGCAGTGCAGCGGCTTTATTTTTGTGGCATTATTACCGTCATCCGAAAGGCGGTGGCGCTCCAAAGCACGATCGCCTCGAGATTCCCGGATAAAAGCAAATCCTTACGTGACTTTCTGCTGAAGTCTGTTAGCGTCGGGATCGCAAACGCAACCCCGAAGGAACAGATCTGGTGCATGCACCTTTCTGCCCGAAGGTTTTGCATTGGCCGCATGCCGACTCCCCAGCAAACTCCAACGCGGAAAGGTTTTACGCGATGACGGATCTGCCCATTCTCGAGGGTCCTTCCCATCCGCCAGCCAATGGCGGCGCTCCTGGGTCCCTAATTGTTCTTTTGCATGGCTTAGGCGCAGACGGAAATGATTTGCTGGGGCTTGCTCCTTTGCTCTCCCCTTTGGTGCCAGATGCTTTGTTTTTATCCCCAAACGCGCCATACCCTTGCGATATGTCCGCGATTGGCCGGCAATGGTTCAGCTTACAAGACCGCGAACCGCAAAAAATGATCCAAGAGGTTGAGTCCAGCGCCCCTATCCTCGACCAATATTTAACTCAAAAGCTGGCTGAAAATAATTTAACCGATGACCGTATGATGCTTTTGGGCTTTTCCCAAGGGACCATGATGGCGCTTCAAGTGGCCTTACGCCGACCAACACCATGCGCTGGCGTTGTTGGTTTTTCAGGTCTTGTTGTGGCAAAGCCGGATATGGCCGCTGAAATCACAGCCCACCCGCCTGTTCTGCTGATCCACGGCCAAGATGATGAAGTGATTAGTTTTGAAGCTTTAGATGCCGCTATGGCCGTATTGAAAAGCTTAAATGTGCCTGTCCATGGCGAGGGGCGACCTGATTTAGGGCATGGGATCGATGAACGCGGGATTCAACTTGCCGCTGCTTTCATCCATGATCGTTTGGGCGGGGAAAAACGCACAGAGGAAACCCCACAGCAAGATTAAAATTTTCTCGACAGAAATCATACCGCCGGGTGAGTGTTTCTAGGCTCACCCGGCCCTATTCTCGGAGACGCTCCCTTATGTCCCTTGAAGGCGCTTTATCCTTTTTCATTGCCATTTTTATTTTTGGAATCACGCCAGGCCCCGGCGTTTTCGCTATTCTGGCCAAAGCCTTAACCCAAGGTCATAAAGCTTGTTTCAGCCTTATTTTAGGGATGGTTATGAGTGATATTGTTTATCTTATTGCCACCTGTTTCGGTTTAGCGTCTCTTGCCAGCCATTGGAACGAGGTTTTTACACTCATTCGCCTTATTGGCGCTTTTTACTTGCTTTATCTGGGATGGAAGCTCTGGACGGCCCCCATTGTCGTTGACACTCTCGAGCGGGCGGAAAATAACCGCCAGCGTCGGTTGAGCTTCTTACAAGGCTTCCTGATTTCCGCCTCTAACCCCAAAGTGATTTTGTTCTACATTGCCTTTTTACCAACATTTATGGACTTATCCGCCCTCAGTAACACTGACATTGCTCTTGCGTCTGTTTTAACATTTGCGGCCCTGATGCTTGGTCTGATGCTCATTGCGCGTTTTGCGGCAAAAGCCCGGTCTGCGCTGACAAGCGAACAGGCGCAAAGACATCTCAATCGTGGCGCTGGTGCGCTCATGATGGGAGCCGGTGTTTATTTATTTGCGCGTTAGAGTAAAGACAAAGGGCATTATGTGTGTTTCCATAACCACACATAATAGGCGAGAATATCATTGTTTCCGACGATAGAGTTTCGTTGACATTCTTATGCAGGCACAGTAACAATAATTTTCCGCAGGGGAGCCTATTTTTAGGCTGAGAGGCTTATGCTGGAGACATTTCCAGGCAAAGCGACCCTTTGAACCTGACCCAGGTGATACTGGCGTAGGGAGCTCTGGCAATTTTTTCACCACCGATCCTCTATATTGGAGTCCCAAAGGCTCACGTCCTCTTGGTGGTTATGCGACGCCCTATATCCTACGAAAATATAGGGACTTTTCCGCATAAGCCATAAGGTCTTTGTCCTTATAAATCGGTTTTTGCCATTTTAGATCTCCATGTTTTCCGGCCAGCATCAATGGGTCTTTAACAACAGAGCCAGAGGCTGAGGAAAACCCATATGCCAAAAGACGCCCCATCAACAACAGACATTACAACGGGAAGCTTGCCAGCCTCTCGCAAAATCTACGTTTCCGGCATTCACTATCCCGACCTTAAAGTGCCTTTGCGTGAGATCAGCACCCATCCAAGTGCCGAAGAACCTCCCTTAACACTCTATGACACCTCAGGACCTTATACGGATCCGGCTGTTCAAACAGATATCAAACAAGGCTTGGAACGCCTCCGTCATAGCTGGATCACAGCCCGTGGCGATGTTGAATCTTACCCTGGCCGTCCCAAACAAGCGGCAGACAATGGCTTTATTGCTCCAGAGCGCCTTTCCCCAGAATTTCCACAAACCCACAGCCCCTTGCGCGCAAAAGATGGTAAAGCCGTAACCCAACTCGCCTATGCGCGCGCAGGCCTTATTACGCCAGAAATGGAATTCATCGCCTTGCGCGAAAACCAAAAACGCGCGGCCATCAAGGCACGTGATGGTCATGATTGGGGCGCATCCCTCCCAGAAGATGTCACTGCAGAATTTGTCCGGGATGAAATTGCGGCGGGTCGCGCTATTATCCCGGCCAATATTAATCACCCAGAGCTTGAACCCATGATTATTGGCCGCAATTTCTTGGTCAAAATCAATGCCAATATGGGAACATCAGCGGTCACCTCCTCGATGGAAGAAGAGGTTGATAAGATGGTTTGGGCCATTCGATGGGGTGCTGATACGGTGATGGATCTTTCAACCGGCCATAATATTCACAATATTCGTGAATGGATTATCAGAAATTCGCCGGTGCCCATTGGCACGGTCCCGATCTATCAAGCCCTTGAAAAAGTGAATGGTGTGGCCGAGGACCTCTCCTGGGAGATTTTCCGCGATACTCTCATTGAGCAAGCGGAACAAGGCGTTGATTACTTTACCATCCATGCGGGTTTGCGTTTACATATGATTCCCATGACCGTCGATCGGGTCACAGGCATTGTGTCACGCGGTGGATCCATCATGGCCAAATGGTGCTTACACCACCACCAAGAGAGTTTTCTATACACCCATTTTGAAGAGATTTGCGATATTTGCCGGGCTTATGACATTAGCTTTTCACTCGGCGATGGTCTGCGCCCTGGGTCGATTGCCGATGCCAATGATGAAGCCCAATTTGCCGAATTAGAAACCCTTGGTGAATTAACCAAAATTGCTTGGGCCAAAGACTGCCAAGTGATGATCGAAGGACCAGGCCATGTGGCCATGCATAAAATCAAAGAAAACATGGATAAGCAGCTTGAATGCTGCCATGAAGCCCCTTTTTATACCCTTGGGCCTCTGACAACCGACATTGCCCCAGGATATGACCATATCACCTCTGGCATTGGTGCTGCGATGATTGGTTGGTTCGGTTGTGCCATGCTGTGCTATGTGACACCAAAAGAACATTTAGGCTTACCGAACCGCCATGATGTTAAAACTGGGGTGATTACCTATAAAATTGCGGCCCATGCCGCTGATCTTGCCAAAGGCCATCCCCGTGCCCAGGCCCGGGATGATGCCATCAGTCGCGCACGGTTTGAATTTCGGTGGGAAGATCAATTCAATCTGGCTCTGGATCCAGAAACAGCCCAAGATTTTCACGATCAGACCCTTCCCAAAGAAGCCCACAAAACGTCTCATTTTTGCTCCATGTGCGGCCCTAAATTCTGCTCGATGAAAATCTCCCAAGATATTCGCACAGAGGCCGAAAAACAGGGCTTAGAAACAATGGCAGAAAAATTCCGTGAAACCGGAAGCCTTTATCATACCCTTGATGAGGCTTCATAAGTTCATCCTGCCCTTTGAGGCCATGAGAGTGATTGTCAGCCTTTCTGCCAATCCGCAGAGACCAAAGGCATAAAAGACTCCCTTTGGTCTTTGCTCTCTAGGTTTGATGGCTCTAGAGCCTTTCACTTTTATATTGAATCAATGGAAAGGCTCTATAATCTTGTTTTTGCCGCAAAACGCATGGTTAAAGGGGCTGCCACTTTAACCAGCTTTGCTCTAGGGTCTGTTGAGATTCAAGCTTCCAATTTCTTCCTCAATGT
>DDLW01000242.1 GCA_002340345.1 Alphaproteobacteria bacterium UBA2562
TATTATGCAGAGGTCTTTTATCTTGAGAAATATAAAAACGTCTCCACCGTCGCAGTCGCAAATGGCGACAATATCAGTATTGAAGAACAAATCCGAAAGGTGGCTGCTGTAGAACCTGTCCTAACCTTTCCTGCTCGTATCGGAGTGGCGCGCATTGAGAACGGACATTTGAGTGCCCTCCCCGGAGAAGAAGTCGAAGCGTGGGAGAAGGTCAAAAAAAAGCTGGGACGTGATTTTGGCGAATTTGTACCGCTCAATCCATTGATTGCGAATATGGTGAGCCAAAATGTTTCGTCCCAGAATAATACATATATCAATGATGTCATGAACAAAATTCGCTTAGGGGCGGCGCGCCAGCATCTGGATGCTGTCCTCATTTATGAAGTTTATAGCCAAACGGATCGGAAGAGTAATTTCTTAGCCATTGCGGATTTAACGATCATCGGCAGTTTCCTGCTTCCTTCCCGTGCTGTGGAAGCGGAAGGCTTTGCCAAAGCGATGTTGATTGATGTGGTGCAGGGCTACCCTTATGGAATGGCCGATGTCATATTGGATAAAGAAGAAGTCTATTCCACGCCCTGGAGGGCCTCCGACCGTGAGCAGGCATTATCTGATTCCATAGAAACGAAGGCTGTTATCAAGCTCAGCGAAGAAGTGGAGAAAATGTTTGAGCAACTTCGTTGGGATTTGATGCGTAAAGAACAATAAGAAAATACGCCATTATTGAGCCTTTCGCTTTTCATTTGAAGCCGGTGAAAGGCTCTCTGTCTTTGTTCTTACCGCAAAACGGAGCAAAAGGATAAGTCTATTGAAAGCTAGATGACAAAATTCTGAACCGTGCTTATCTCTCCATGTGCTGGCCGGGCAAAATATGTCCGCCATCTCCGAGCATTTTGGCGTTGTCCCCATTCCTCTAAAACGCCGTTTTAAACATATGAGGGAGCACTATGAGTGACAGCGCTCTGTCACCCGTTGACTTCTCCTGTGGATCTCGATATCGCCACGCTATGGCAGCGCATATGCGACCTCTTCCAGACAGCAACTTTATATAGATTAATAAAAAAAATAATTTTAATTATATACATCCGAACATATTAAATACCATAATATGCGTGCATATTGATAAATTTTCATATTTATTGTTTTCTGTCTTAACATGTTACCTATAAGTCGCAAAAGTTATTATCGTATCATGTTTTGCAGAATATGGAATCAGAGTATAAATCCCAAACCTGTATCCTGAGCCCCCCTTTTCCATTTTGAGCAAGATATCTTGTATGACACGCAGTTGCACCTTCCCCCCGACCTCATTCCCAAATTCAAGCTTTTGGTTGAAAAATGGCAAAGCTCAATACAGAATATAATTACACCGAAACATGTGAAACCAATTGATTCTATAAGATTTTTGAATCGTTATTCAAAGATGTGCTTGCAGAAAGATATTTTGACCGCTCTAGCTATGTTGAAATTCCCGAGGTGGATCATCGGATAGGAGAATTCCTTTCCAACTCAAACTCGAGTCTTGCTTTTTTTTCGGGCTCGCTGGTTCCGGGAAATCGACTATCATCTATGAAAAAATTCATCAGATGAAAGATAAATATGGCTCTTCTGTATGTATACCCGTATTAGATTTTCGGAAAGATAATGCGGTTAAATTAAAAAATGCTGCTCGCCGCAACAACCCTGAGGAGATTGAAAGCCTCGTCCAGCAGTATATTGGCATATCAATTTATGAAAAGATTGGAATTGATAAATTCAACGAAGGCAACTTTCTATGTGACTTAGATTTTATAAAATATTGCCAGAAATTTTACTTAAAAAATATTCCGTCTTCAGTAAAGGCAATAAATACAGAGCAATGCAGTCTTAATGACGAAATACTACAAAAATCTATAAGTTGTTTTAAATCAGATTTTTTATTTGATCCGAAATATTATTTCGATGTTGCAAAAATCAGCATAAAATATCTGTTTCAGAATAACAAGATATCGTACTTTTTATATATTGTAGATAATACAGAAGACATTAATTTCTCGATTGTTGAAGAAATCGCAAAAAGTTTAGCAGATTTTGGCTCAAATTTGAAAGCAACTAGATTAAACTCAAAGAACTTAAATATTATTATCTCATGCAGAATAGAGACATTCGAAAAGATACAGGAAAACCCAGAAAATTCTTTTTTAGTACGAGAACCTATGAGCATATACATTACGCTTCTTTTGCGCCAGTGCTCGATATTTTGATAAGAAGAGTAAAAACTCAAATTAATCAGTACGAATACCGCACGCCAAATGGAGCTATTATATCTGGAATAAATGCTAATGATGCATTTTCAAAGTATATATCCGCTCTCAGGATCACGAGTATACCCGAAACACTATTTGAGTTGTGCAATTCAAAGTTCGCTACCACATTTGCGCTACTAAATTCCTTTTCTAAATCTCAGTCATTCCCACTTGAAAAGTTTTTTGTTTCTTCACTCTTCTTACAAAAAGATTTGCAGCGCCAAAATATAACAGATGAAAGACCAGTAAGATATAACCTTAATGAAAATAATATATTGAATTTTCTTTTATATGGGAACGTTGGCGAAGATTCAATGTATTATTACCCTGGGAAGCCCTTAAAAAATAAAATCATTATTCCAAATCTATTGAACTGGAACATCACTTCCCCAGACACATTTTTATTGAATTTTAGGATTTATCAAATTGTAAGAAGAGAGATTAAAGATAAAAATGGTAAAATGCTAATTCCGCTTGTTGCTATTTTCCATATTTTAGGAAAATACTTTAGCATTAATTAAAACGAATTTATGTCATCAATTTTATTTTTAGAAAAAAACGAACTCTTAAAAGGTTATGAAAATAAGTTACAATCTTATTTAAATGATTATGACGCTGTAACTATTTGCCCAAAAATGGAAAAAATAATTCAACTGACTAAAAAATCAGGCGTCTTAATTACTGCCTATTTTGATGATTTCGAAATTCCGGAAGATATACATCTTCTTGTGAAGGAAGAAGGCAATTTCTCAGTAAAATCACATCCTAAATTATTAATTTCATTCTTAATGTTTACTTGGCGGCGTGAAAAAGATCAATTAAATAAATTATCGAAATTAGATCTTCTTGATTCTTATATTATAGAATTCAATCGAGATGTTTGGACAAAATATTTCACCAAGACAATTGAAAAACGCTTACAGTCTATGATTAAAAACGAACAAAAAAAGGAGACAGCAAAAGAATCGAAAGGCTTTCGAATATTCTATTATAGGTTGAGTATCTCTCACGAGAAATCGATGAGTTTCTAGACCAAATTTCTTGGAACTCAAGCATTTCTTATGAAGCTATTGACAAGACCTCTCAATTAACTTTGGCGATACCAGACTTGCTTGCTCAAATTAGTTCCGAAATAGATCCACATGATAAGATCAACTCGCAACTCTATCAAGCGCGCCAGGCCATAAAATTAGGTATCATAAACTCATCTAAAAATAACAATCGAAAGGCAATGGAACAGGGCTTTTCTGATCTTTATAAAAATATTCAAAATGTGAATACAGCTATAGCCTTTGGGAAAAACATTAAAGATATATATTATGAGATTTCGAAATTTATGACTGGTATCTTCTAATTGCATAGCATCAATTTAAAAGAATCTACTTAAGGCAAATATTTGTATTTCAATTCATGTATTAATATTGATAAAAAATTTATATCCTTTGCCAATACGAATATATAACAATAGAGTATCCGTGGTAATCAAGAATAAAATCTAGCCTTTTTTGTTGATTTGAGCATGGGGAAACGCTGCGCTCAAGGATGGTCCTATGACCCCACCGCCAAAGGCGGCGGCGAAGTCGTCCTTGAACGCAGCGCGTCCCCATGCTTTTGTTTTTGCTACAAAATGCATGATTAAAGTGATACTACTTTAATCAACTTTGCTCTAGTCTTCAGGGTCTTTCAGCGCCGGGGACATATATTCTAAGGCCTCGCCAATGCTGTCTGCCCAGACATGCCATTTGTGATCGCCATGGACAATGCGTAAAGCCGTTTGTTCGGGCTGGATTTTACGCAAGGCATAATAGAAAATTGTGGCATGATAATAAATATCAAACCGGTCGCGATCGCCAGAATTGACATAAAGTGGCACCCGCAAATCCTGTTCTTTATAAGCGTCAAAATAATTTGACCAATTCAACTCACGCCAAGTGGCTTTATCAAAGGCACCATTTTTTTGGAAGGGCGGGTTCCGTCTTGCAGAAGAGCTTTCTGGTGGATCAGGCTCATAAATGGCCGGGCTGAGCGCCGCGCCCGCTGCAAACAGCTCTGGGAATCGCAAAATCAGACGAATGGTCGCATATCCTCCAGCAGAAAGGCCTGCAACAGCACGCCCTTCCCGTGCAGAAACGGTTCTGAACTCTGCTTCGATATGGGGGAAAAGTTCTTTTAACAGAACCGTTTCCGCCTGTTCGCCCTGACCATCAACCCACCAAGATTCCTTATGGCCTGGCATAACCACAATCATTGGTTTGATTCGGTTTTCTGCGATCAGGCGATCAAGGGTTGGTTTGACTTTGCCCTTGACCGGCCAATCATTTTCGTCTCCGGACGCGCCGTGAAGCAAGTAAACCACAGGGTAGAGACGATTTGACGTGTCATAACCTTTAGGAAGGTATATAGTATAATGATAATCTCTCTCCAGAGTTGAAGAAGGGAAAGATTGGTGGAGAACCGTCCCTGCATTGGCAAACTCTACGGTGCCAAAAGTAAAAATGCAGAGAAAAAGCAATATCTTAGAAGAAGATGAAAAAAAGTATCTCATCAAGGAGCTCCTGAAATAATTCTGTCGCAGCTCAGGCGTTAATCTGCGCTGGTCATAAGACCCCTACAGTATGTTTCTCTTCAGAATTATTACATACGGTAGATTTTTTGATAGAAAATGGGCGTGACACACCCAAAATACCGCTTCCAGACAATGGTAATGTCATAATAATATGCATTAAAGCAAGACTTTCTCCTCATTGAACGATGGATGTTTTCGCAATGAAAAAAAATCTCTTATCCTGCTTGGCCGTTGGAGCTGTTCTGTCTCTTGGTCTCACCGCAGCCGCCCCCGCCTTTGCTGACGGTCATCAGGAGAAAAAAATTCTTATGGTGCTGTGGCGCGGCATGACCGTGTGGGAAAAGCCCTTTATGGCCAAATTAGAAGAGTTGGGCGTCAAAGCCAAATTCACCCAAGTCTCTGGGGAACAAGACAAGAAAACCTTGGCAAAAGCTTTGCGTGACCAAGAACCCAAAATCGCGGCCAAAGAATATGATGCGGTCTATTCCTTTGGCACAACAGCCACCAAAATGACCCAAAATATGGTGAAAGATCGCACCCCAATCGTCTTCAACATTGTTTTCGATCCTCTGGGTGCTGGCATTGTCAAATCCATGGAGGCCCCAGGCGTGCAAGCCACCGGCGCCACCAATGGTGTGCCCGTTGCCGATCAGCTGGACGCTTTCATGAAATTGGCTCCGTTTAAAAAATTGGGTGTTTTGTTCAATGCCCGGGAAGCCAATTCCAACATCATCTTGAAAAAAGCCGAAGCTTGGTCCGCAAAAACCGGGATCGCCATTGAAACCTTACGGGTTGCTCCAAGCGGCAATTTGCTCGAAAAAGCTTTGGAAAGCATCAAATCCGGAGAAACCCAAGTCGATGCGGTCTATGCCGGTGCGGATAGCTTCCTTGGATCAAAATCTGCGGACATTCAAAAAGCTGTCGGCGATAAAGTGAAATTGTTCGGTGGCACCATGTTGTTCACGAAAAATGGCTGGTTGGCCGCTTACACCCCAACAGCAGAGGGCATGGGCGGTGCGGCTGCGGGTCTGATGGCCAAAGTTCTTGCCGGGGAAGATCCCAGCAAATTGCCTGTGATTTTGCCAACCCCGACTTTGTTGGTCTCTAAAAAAGCAGCGGCAGCCCATAATGTGACCATTCCTGCGGATGCGGTTGCAAATGATTGAGGTGAATTTAATCTGTTGAAATCAACTCACTTGTTTTTGGAAGAGGGTTTTGCCCTCTTCCAAATCTTTTGCCTCCGGTGGCCAAAGGACCTGTCCTTTGGAAAGCTTATTCCCCTCGTCCTGTCCATAAAGGCTTCGAAGATCATGGCGCAAAGCGATTTCATGTCCCGTCCAGAGCGTATCCTTGTTGTCGAGGATGACGAATTCAGCCAGGAACTCATCCAGCTCTATCTCAGAAAAGCGGGTTTTAACGAGCTGACCATCGCCGCCAATGGTCATGACGCCTTGAATATTGCCAAGCAACAGACCTTTGATCTTGTTTTACTCGACCTCAATCTCCCCAGAATTAGCGGGTCTGAAGTGCTGCGCCGCTTAAAAAAAGAGGGCATGCTGACCGATACCCCTGTGATTATCAGCTCTTCGATCGGCAATATGGATGATATTGTCCAATGTATCGATTTGGGGGCTGAAGATTTCTTGTTAAAGCCTTTTAATGTCCGGCTTTTAGAAGGCCGGGTCAGTGCGATCCTAGAGAAAAAGCGCTTGCGAGAAGAAAGCCGGGTTGCCAAAGCCAATCGCAGCCGCGAAGACCATGCCGCCCGCCTGCTCCAAGGCACGATCTCCAGTATTTCCCTACCCTCGGCACGGGATGAACATGGCCTGGCCGCCGCTGTTACCTTGTCTTCTCCCCTTGCCAGTAATGACTTCTATAATATGTTTATGCTGCCTGATGGTGTTGCCTTTTTCATGATCGGAACCGTGACAGAGATCAATGTCGCCGCCGCCCTCACCATGAGCCGCGTCCATGCCATGGTGCGTCGCAGCGTTGATCGTCTCTTAGCAGAAGGCGGCCATGTCGAAGCCCATGCCGTCCTGGCCTGGGTCAATCGCGAACTCTATCAAAGCGATCCCGGAAGCCATCAAGGGGCGCAAACCGCGCTTTTGGTGGGCACCGTCGCTTTAAGTGACAATCACTTACAATTGGCGAGCGCCGGCCATCCAGATCCTCTCCTCCTCAGCACCCGCCGTGGTGTTGTCAGCCTGTCTTGCGATCGTGGCCGACCTTTAGGGGTCCATCCGGATGCCGTCTATACCAGCAAGAATATTTCCCTTGAGCAAGATGACGCTGTTTTCCTTCATACCAAGGGCCTCCTTGATGTGACGGATGCCTCTGGCATGCTGTTTGGAGAGTCGCGCATGAAAGCAAAATTGGAAGACTGTGACCCTTTACAGCCCAATGGGATTGTCACAGGGCTGGAAGCGGAAATCCGTCGCTTTATGGGCCAAACACAACAACGCGAAGATATCACAATTCTAGCCCTGCGTTGCGGTAGTATTTAAAAAACTTCTCCAAGTCCCGGTTTCCAAAGGGCCACGCCCTTTGGCCGCCGGAGGCTGGTCTTTTAAAACCTCTTAGGGTTTAAAGCTGCTCATGAAGCTTAACTTTCATTTAGAGAAATCAATGGATAAACAAAGACTTATTTCGCTATACAATCCAAAGAATTTTACAAAACTTCTTAATATTTTTAGACTATGAATAAGAGAGCATATATGAGAAAAATTCTTTTCTAGAGCATTTCGCTTTTAATTTGAATCAGGTG
>DDLW01000046.1 GCA_002340345.1 Alphaproteobacteria bacterium UBA2562
TAACCAGCTTTGCTCTAAGGCACCGCCCCGCCACAAAAGATCTCCTTTTGGCGCAGGTCGACGCACAAGAGCCTATTTTGATTCATAATAATCAGCAACAAACCGATCCAAAAGACGGACACCAAAACCGGTGGCTCCTTTTGGCGTGATAGATTTATCTTTTTTCGCCCATGTGACCCCAGCAATATCAAGATGCGCCCAGTTCACTTTGTTTACAAAACGCTGTAAGAAACAGGCGGCAGTAATCGATCCAGCACCACGGCCTGCGCCAATATTTTTCATATCG
The DNA here is from genome assembly GCA_002340345.1 of Alphaproteobacteria bacterium UBA2562. Classification (GTDB taxonomy): domain Bacteria; phylum Pseudomonadota; class Alphaproteobacteria; order UBA2562; family UBA2562; genus UBA2562. The sequence continues at coordinate 287 of DDLW01000046.1, forward strand.
GCTTGGTCGGCATCTAGCTCTTTATCATAGGCTTCCCCTAAAGGAAGACGCCAGAGCGGCTCATTGACGGCTTTTCCTGCGGCGGTAAGTTCTTCGGCCAATCGGTCATTATTCGAAAATAAACCGGCATATTCCGCACCAAGAGAAATAATAATCGCCCCTGTTAAAGTGGCCAGATCGATCATAAAGCGTGGCTTAAAGCGATCTTGTGTATACCAAAGCGCATCTGCCAAGACCAAACGACCTTCTGCATCTGTATTCAGGACTTCAATCGTTTGGCCTGACAAGCTGGTTACGATATCTCCTGGCCGTTGCGCGGAACCAGATGGCATATTTTCAACACATCCAATCACCCCCACAACATTTGCTTTTGCCTTGCGCCCTGCAAGAGCCTTCATCAGCCCGACGACGACAGCAGAACCGCCCATATCCCATTTCATATCTTCCATGCCAGCCGATGGCTTGATGGAAATGCCCCCCGTATCGAACGTCACGCCTTTGCCTAAAAACGCCAAGGGGCCGTCTTGATCGTCTGGATTTCCTTTCCACTGCATGATCACTAATTTTGACTCACGTTCAGAGCCTTGACCAACACCGAGCAAAGCTCCCATGCCCAGCGCTTTCATGTCTTCTTCGCCAAGAATTTCAACATCAACGCCTAAGGCGGACAAGGCCTGAGCTTGTTCTGCTAAGGTCTCTGGATATATGATATTGGCTGGCTCATTTGCCAGGCTCCGCGCCTCAAAGACCCCTTCAGCCACAGCGCATAAGGGTTCAAGGGCTTTTTCGGCAGCCGAAACATCTTCTGTAGAGATCAACACCTCTTTCACAGATGGTTTTTGGTCTTCTTTTTCTTTTGTTTTATAGCGATCAAAACGATAGCTTCTCAGTTTAAGGCCGTAGGCAAGATGTACAGAAAAATCAAAAGATGATATTTTTTCAGAGCCAGGCGCATCAATAAAAATTGTAATTTTCTCTTCACCGCTACTGTTCACAGCGGCTAAGATCTCTCCGCCAAGCTCTTGGGCTAGTAAATGGTTTAAAGCATCTGTTTTTCCTAAACCAACCAATAAAATACGCGCTAAATCGACCCCAGCCGGTGCTAAGATGGTCAGGGTTTCTTTTTTCTTGCCCTTAAAACGAGAGTTCTCCATTGCGCGTGTTAAAGCACCGCTTGTCAACTGATCCAGCTGTTGCGCATGAGGCGTTAAAACCCGATCTTCTGAAACAGCAACAACAATGGTACCTGCACTTGGCACTGCTGGCGTTGTAAAAGCAACTTTCATAAATTCCTCCTCAAAGGGCTGCTCTCAAAGGGCAGCAATTGCTGCAACAGAAAAGATCATTATACCAAATGGTAAAACCGACTTTATAAGGCAAGTTCTCATCGACTTTATGATTCGAATGATGTGACGGGCTTTAATACCAACCGGCGCAGTCGATGATTTTTCAGTTGATATAAGATCATAGATCACCATAGGAGCGCTTTATCAAACAATCAAATTATAAAAAGACTGTCATATTTCAAGAGAGCGCTTGACGCAGAGCACCGAGACCGTCCACTTTGCTGAACTTGGAGGCCCCGCCCCTTTCAGGCCTTAATCTCATACATCCTTGAAAATGTATTGAAGAGCTTGACAAAGCAGTCAAATATAAGGCCAATAGTCACATAACCTTACAGTCAGCGGCAAAGCAAAATATCTATGAAAACGATCAATTGGTATATATTTCGCCAAATTGCGACTGCGACTTTTATGGTAACACTTGTACTTACGCTTGTTTTATGGTTAACAACATCTTTAAGGTTTATTGATTATATTGTGAATCGTGGGTTACCGCTTTCATCTTTTGTTACTATGATTGGCGTGACCCTCCCGACTTTCTTATCTGTTATTTTGCCGATCGCCCTGTTCGCATCCATCTTATTTGTTTATCACAAGCTTCTTGGTGATAGCGAATTGGTTATTCTCCGTGCCGCTGGCTTTTCGCCCCTTGCCTTAGCAAAACCTGCTTTGATGGTGGCAATGGTGATGTGTGTTTTAGGCTATCCCCTAACACTTTATTTGATGCCTGCCGGATATCATGTTTTTAAATCCCGACAGGCTGATTTAAGACGTGAATATGCATCAGTTGTTCTTCAAGAAGGAACTTTTAACCGCTTAATGCCCGATGTGACCGTCTATGTCGCCAATCGCAACCCAGAAGGGTTTCTAGAAGGCATTATTGTCCATGATGCAAGGGACAAACAATCTCCAATAACCTATCTCGCCAAACAAGGGGCTCTGATCAAAACAGCTTCAGGGCCACGTTTGCTTTTACTCAGTGGCAACCAACAACAAGTTGATCGCGAGAATGGGCGTTTATCGCTTTTATATTTTGATAGTTACACAGCAGAATTTCTAAAAGAGCAAGAAGAAGACACGAATCGCTGGCAAGACGCTCGTGAACGTTTTCTACCAGAATTATTTGATCCGAGCTGGAATGCTGCCGGAGAAATGCCAGCACGTTTTAGAACCGAGCTTATGGCTGAAGGACATCAAAGGCTGATTACACCCCTTTTACATATCAGCTATGCCCTCATTGCGATCGCGTCTTTGCTTTCTGGGGAGTTTAGCCGAAGAGGACAATCTAAGAGACTCCTCATTGGCGTCGTTGCCCTTTTGGTACATCTTTCTTTAGGGTTTACGATGCAAAATCTGGCGCGAGAAAGTTTTTTATTAGGCTATATGATGTATTTACCGCCTGTTTTATTTTCACTCGGCGCCCTTTACGTCCTCAATATGGGAAAACCCAAAAACGTTCCAGAAAGAACACCAAAAGACTATTATAAAAACTTTATTAAAATCGATACCAATGACCAAGACACCAAAGAAGAAAATACTGTCATATCAAAAATGAAAGTCTCCCTCAAAAAAATTAAGGGAGGTCAATAATGTTCAAAACCCTACCGAATTACATTGGCAGGCGATTCATCTTTTGGTTCTTTATTGTTTTTGGCGCCATGCTTGCAATTGTCAGCTTATTTGAAACGATCGAGCTTTTGCGGCGTGCTGCAGGACGAGAAGAAGCAGACTTCGAAGCTGTCGTCATTATGGCGCTGATGAAAATTCCTTTTACCGCAGAAAAGATCACTGTTTTTGGTATTCTTTTTGGTGCCATGGCAACATTTTGGCAATTGACTCGCAGCCAAGAACTCATTGTTGTCAGAGCAATTGGAATGTCTGCATGGCAATTTATGATGCCCCTGCTCGTGATTACTTTTCTCTTCGGTATTTTTAAAATCGTTGCTTTTAACCCTTTTGCCGCAGCAACATTAGCGCGCTTTGATCAGATGGAAGCCAAAATTTTACGTGGAGAATCGAGCATTCTTGATATTTCCACAAATGGCCTCTGGCTAAGACAACAAGAAGAAAGTGGAAATTCTGTCATTCATGCCCTTAGAGTCGAACCAGATTCTCTGACCCTTCATCAAGTTATTGTTTTTTCTTTCTCAAATGACGGAGATTTTCTCGGGCGCTTAGATGGTTCAAAGGCAAAACTGCATAAAGGCTATTGGCATGTTGAAAATGTTTGGCAAACAGGTGTACGCCGCCCCCCGGTCTATCATGAAGAATTGCAGCTTGCGACAAATCTGACGTTAGAAAAAATTCAAGATAGTTTTGCCCCGCCTGAAACCATGTCATTTTGGGATCTTCCAGCTTTTATTGACGCTTTAGAAGCTTCAGGTTTCACCGCGTTAAGACATCGGTTACATCTTCATCGCATTCTAGCAGGGCCCATATTGCTATGCTCTATGGTTCTCATTGCTGCGACCTTTTCTTTAAGGACACAGCGACGAGGCGGAACATTATCTTTGATCGTTTTAGGAATTGTAACAGGTTTTCTGCTTTACTTTTTTACAGACCTTGTTTTTGCGCTTGGTCTGTCGGGCAGTATCCCCTTGGTGTTGGCGGCTTGGGCTCCAGCGATCGTATGTGTGATGTTAGGCACTGCTATGCTCTTTCATACGGAAGATGGCTAAATGCAGAGTTTTATGAGATATTTTAAACATATGAACTATTTGCAAAAGCAAGGCGCGCAAAAGACCTTTTTCATACTGGTCTTAACCCTTTTTCTTGCCTGCACGCCAACAGGTTCATATGCGCAAAATGCCGTGGTTCTTCCCCTTCCTCAAATGGGCCAGACCAGCCATCAAGCGCCCCATAGCCTGGGTGCTGTAAGCGATTCTTTTGCCAATTTGACACCACAAAGCTTTTCGACAACGGCGCAAACTGCACAATATAGTGCGCCTCCGACTTACAACCCGACGCCTTATACCAGCACTCTTCCCTCTGTCCGTCCGACAGCTCGGCCACAAACACCCTTGGCACCAGGCAAGAGCCCCAATGATCCTCCCATCTTGATGTCGGCTGATAACGTCCGTTATGACGAAAGACATCAACTTATAGTTGCTGAAGGTAATGTCGAAATCACAGAAGGCGAGCGTCTTCTTCTTGCGGACCGGATTATTTATAACCAAGTCAAAGGCCAAGTTCGCGCAGAAGGCCGCGTGCGTCTTCTCGAACCCACAGGAGAAGTCATTTTTGCGGATCAGATGGTGCTCAATGACGAATTAGAGAGTGGCATCGTGAATCAAATCCGCGTTTTAATGAGCGATAATTCCCGTATGGCTGCGGTTGGCGCCCGTCGTCGCAATGGCAACCGTACAGAAATGGCAAAAGCTATCTATTCTCCTTGTGCTCTTTGTAAAGAAGATCCCAGCAAAGCCCCTTTATGGCAAATAAAAGCAGAAAAAATTGTTCATGACCAAAAAAAAGGAGATGTCGATTACTATAATGCCTTTCTAGAAGTCTTTGGCATACCAATTTTTTACACACCTTACTTTACACATCCCGACCCAACCGTAGAACGCCGTTCAGGCTTGCTGACACCACGTTTTGGGCATTCTGATGATATGGGTTTTATGGCCTATATCCCCTATTACATCAGCGTCTCTCAAGATTTCGACGCAACCATTACCCCGATCGTCAGCTTCTCTGGTGAAGGCGGAATCCTGCTTGCCGAGGTCAGAAAACATTTCGGCTTTGGTAAAACCGAAATCACAGCCAGTACCGGATATCTCGATTCTGACGATTATGACGGTTTTCAAAGCCATGTTATGGCCTATGGTGAATTTGATTTATCAGATGTTTGGCGCACAGGCTTTGACATTGAACGCTCTTCAAGCAAAACCTACACAAGAGACTATGACCTTGATAATAAAACTGTCTTAGAAAGCCGCCTATTTTTAGAGGGATTCAAAGGGCGTAGTTATATGGGATTACAGAGTTTTGCTTATCAAGGGCTCACTGGAGATGATCGCCATGATAATACACCGATCACTCTTCCTGAAATCTCTGCAGAATTTATTGGTAAAGCCGACCCTATTGGTGGACGGCTTGCTGTCAATCTTGATGGTTTTTCCATCTATAGAGACGAGGGCGTGGATAGTCACCGTATTTCTTTAGCCAGCGATTATAAATTACCCATGCTTTTCGCTGGCCAGGAATTGACAGCAACAGCGGGCTTAAGAGGGGATTTTTACGCAATCGAAAATCAAACTGACAGTACAGGCGCCAAGAAAAGTAGTACAGAAGATCGCATTCAACCATATTTTGCTTTAGATTGGCGCTTTCCCCTCTTGAGAGAAGGCAAAACAACACAAACCTTCATTGAACCCGTTGCTTCTCTTACCGTCGCCCCAACGGGTGGCAATAAAGATCTTATTCCCAATGAAGACAGTCAAGCTTTCTCTGTCGATGACAGCAATATTATGCAGCATAACCGTTATGGTGGGTTAGATAAAATTGAAGGAGGGACTCATGTAAGCTACGGTCTTAATTTAGGTTATTATGGGAGCGAAGGCCAAGCCAGCGCTTTTATTGGCCAAAGCTATAGACTAGATGAAGATGATAATAGCTTTGAAACGAATAGCGGTCTTGACAATCAATTTTCAGATATTGTTGGACGTATCAATCTCTCTCCCACAAATTATTTTGATTTAGACTATAATTTCAGATTAGATTCTAAATCTTTTAAACCGGTGCGCCATGAAATATCAAATACTTTAGGGGGGTCTTTACTTTCCCTGAGCACAACATACTCTTTTGCTGATGCCAATGCCGATAATTCTGGCTATCAAACACAAGAACAAATATCAGCCTCTTTGTCTTCTAAATTCCATGAGAACTGGGGTTTAAGGGCAGGATGGACCCGAGATCTAACAGATGGCTATGATCTTGCTTATAATTTTGGTTTAAGCTACCAAGATGAATGCTTAATTGTTGACGCTGATTATCACCGTTCACAATTTGAAGACCAAACGATTCAAGCCTCTGATAGTTTTATGGTCAGATTCTCGTTTAAAAATCTTGGCGATATTGAAAGTTCTTTATAGAAACAGTCTATTATTCTTATAATATCTTGTATTTGTCATAAAGCCATAGGAGGCTTTCTATGTTTTATAGCAATATATAGACATCAAAGGAGCGTGCCCATTATTACTTTACTCTGACAATCAAGAAACTTTCGAAAACACAAAAATGTGAAAACGTTTTCTTAGGGATTTAATATATTCTTATAATCAAAGTATAACGATATTATGATCTTTAAAATAAAATGATCTGATGAATTTATGTTCTTACTGACATATCATGATCGCCATTGGGAGGTCTTATGTTTCTTCATACTATGAGAAGCAGCTTGTTCCGCTTAGCAGCCTCAAGCTTGCTATGCTCTCTTATGCTCTACATAGGGTTTGTAAGCTTGCCTCCTGATGCGCATGCCCAAGGTGCATTGAAGATTGCCGCAGTCGTTAATGATGAAGCCATCTCGGAGATGGATGTCTATACACGCGCTAAACTTATGATGGTCTCAAGTGGTGCCCCAGACAGTCCCGCCACACGCCAGAGAATGCTCCAAAAAGCCCTGAAAGATCTTATTGACGAATCCCTACAGCTCCAAGAAGCAAAACGCCTTGAGCTTGAAGTTGCAGAAGAGGAAATATCAAATGCATTTGCGGGCATAGGCAAACAAAATGGGCTCTCAGGAGAACAGTTTGAACAGGCACTGCAACAATCTGGCGTTGGATCGGCTACATTAAAACGCCAAATCCGTGCAAAAATTTCTTGGGTCCAAGCCGTTCGTCGTATTTTTGGCGGCAAAGTCGATGTCAGTGATGGCGAGATTGATGCCGCTCTCGCAGAAACACTTGCCAAGGCCCATGAAACAAGCACCGAATATGAAATATCTGAGATCTTTCTTCCTGTCACCAATCCAGAGCAATTTGTTGTTATGGAGCGTCAGGCAACACAGCTCATCGATCGTTTACGTTCAGGAGAAAATTTTGCCGCTCTTGCACAACAATATTCTCGCGCCTCAAGTTCAACAATGGGGGGAAGTGTCGGCTGGGTCAGAGCCCTCGCCCTTCCAGCAGAAATTGCGACAGCCCTAGAACGTATGGGCCCCGGACAGGTCTCAACACCATTACGAACAAAAAATGGTGTCTATCTTGTACGTCTTGAAAATAGACGCCGTGCAAACAATAGCGGTGCCCTTGATCCGAATGCCGGAAAAGCAGAACTCCATTTAAAACAAATATTTGTCCCTGTAACATCTGATATGACCCCTTCACAAGAGGCTTATATGAAGCGTGTTGCTGATACAGCCCGTACGAGATTAACAAGCTGTGAAGCCATCCCGCAGATTCTCACAGAATTTAACTTACGGGATTACAGTGAATTGGGATGGATGAAAGAAGAAGAGCTACCAAGCCAGCTTGCACAATCTTTGCTGGGACTCAAAATTGGGCAGCCAAGTCAAACAATTAGATTGGAAGAAGGTTATTCTGTTGTTGTCATTTGTGCACGCCGCGTCATCCCAGGCAAACAACCAGAGCGCCAGGAAATTGCCAATCGACTTCGAAGTGAAAAATTAGAATTGATGGCCCGTCGTCACTTACGAGATCTTCACCGTCAATCTATCATCGACATCCGTATGGCGGGTCAAGGATGACCCTTCAAGACCACCTTATCGACGTCACATCAAAAGACTCACCAATCGCCATCACCATGGGGGATCCCGCAGGTATAGGAGGCGAAATAACCCTGAAAGCCTGGCAGAGTTTATCTCCCCTCATTCTCCAAGACTCTATGAGGCCTCTATTTGTTTTAGGGGATATCACCTACTTAGACACACTTTGCAAGCTTATACCGTCCTGCGCTGGGATTGTGCTTTCAGAGATCCACGATCCTTGTGAAGCTTTTGATGTGTGTCGCGCTGGTATGCTCCCTGTTTTCAACATGCCTTTGGCCACGACCAATATTGTGGGGCACGGAAATTCTGAGAATGGGCCAACCGTTCTTAAGACCATCGAAAAAGCTGTTGAATTCGTCTTGTCCCAGCACGCTTGCGCCCTGACGACCAATCCGATTCATAAGGGTATCCTTTATGATTGTGGTTTTAGACATCCCGGCCATACTGAATTTTTAGCCGCTTTAGCCATGCAAGCCCTACCTAATCTCTCCTTCCCTCCTCTGCCTGTCATGATGCTCGCGACCGGCGGTCTTACGCCTCCCTTGCGAGTCGTCCCCGTCACTATTCATATTCCTCTCGCGCATGTTATTGAGACCCTAACGCAAACACGGCTTTTTGAGACGGCTCTCATAACAGCACAAAGTTTACAAAGTCATTTTGGGATTCAAAATCCACGCTTAGCGATCGCCGGTCTGAATCCCCACGCTGGCGAGCAAGGCGCCATCGGCAATGAAGAAAACGATCTCATAAAACCGGTTATCAAAGCTCTCGAAGAAAAAGGAATTCTTGTGTTCGGCCCTCTTCCTGCGGATACCATGTTCCATGAGCGCGCCAGGGCAGAGTATGATGCTGCTTTATGTATGTATCATGACCAAGCTTTGATCCCCATAAAGACGCTCGCTTTTGATGAAGGCGTCAACTTGACCCTTGGCCTTCCCTTTATTCGCACCTCTCCTGACCATGGCACTGCTTTCGACATTGCAGGTAAAGGGTTGGCAAAAGCTGATAGCCTTATTGCAGCCTTAAAAATGGCCCATCAAATGGCCGATTTTCGTTTCAAAATGCGGTGCTAGAGCAAAGTGCGGATGGATGGAAACATTCAGTCGATACGTCTTGCGGCAAACACAAAAACAGACAGCATTTTTTCTGTGCCAAAATAAAATCAAAAATACTGTCATTTTTCCATTGGAAGCATAGGCTATGTCCCTGGAGACTAAAGAGAATTCTCCTCTCCTTCCCCCATTAAGAGACGTCATCGTGAAACATGGACTGGGAGCAAAGAAAACATTAGGCCAACATTTTCTTCTCGATCTTAATGTCACAAGGCGCATCGTAAAGGAATCTGGGCTGAAACAAGAGGAACTCGCAATAGAAATTGGTCCAGGTCCTGGCGGATTGACCCGTGCACTTTTAGAAAACGGGTGCCCTGTTATTGCCATTGAGCGCGATGATCGTTGTATGACAGCTCTTACGGAATTGGCCGACGCCTACCCAGCAGGCCGACTCACCCTTATTCAAGGGGATGCATTACAAACAGATTTAGCGTCTATTGACGAAGACAGAAATCATTTACAAGAAAAGCGTATTATTGCTAATCTTCCTTATAATATTGGTACAAATCTTCTTTTGCAGTGGCTCAATGCCCTCGCCCTTGCGCGCCAAGACAATAAACCGCTTCCTTTTTCCGGTATGGCACTGATGTTTCAGAGAGAAGTTGCCGAACGACTTGTGGCAAAACCAGGAAGCAAGGCCTATGGCAGACTTTCCGTTGCAGGGCAATGGGTTTGCCAAACACGGATCGCTTTTCACCTCCCTGCGGCTGCTTTTACCCCGCCCCCTAAAGTTGCCTCTTCCGTTCTTTTGCTCACACCCCATCAAGAAGCTCCAGCCCCTGCACATTGGCAAACGCTTCAGGACATCACAGCGGCAGCTTTTAACCAGCGTCGGAAAATGTTACGGCAAAGTCTAAAATCTTATACGGCAAGCTGGGGGGTTTCTGTGCGAGCTTTACTCGATCTGGCAAGAATTTCAGAGGACCGACGCGCGGACTCTTTGAGTATATCTGAATTTTGTGCATTATCACAATCTCTTAGAACCCTAACACAAAAGTAAAGTTATAATATTATGAGCAGGACACCTTGAAAAAACCCATGCTTTTTGCGCTGAGATGTGATTCACTTTTGTGAGCATATGGTCTTGGGAGAGGGAAGATAGGCCAACAGCCTGGTTTTCGGGATCTTGAGGATCATTACGCAAAACTCAGCGAGAGACCAAGCGATCCTTTGGAAACCCTGGCTTCTGCGGTGCATTTTGAACCTTTCCGCTACCGTCTTGAGAAAGCGCTGCAACGCTCTGATGGAGCCAAAGGTAGACGGCCTGCCTATGATGTGGTTTGATGTTCAAGATCCTAATCTTGCAGGCTTTGTAGGCTTGTCCGACGTGCAGGCGGAATTCCAAATCCGCGACCGGCTGAGTTTTCTGCGTTTCTTAGGGCTCTCGCCGCCGGATCGCACGCCTGATGCCACCACCATCTGGCTGTTTCGCGCGCAACGCACCCAAGCCAATGCGGTGGAGAAACTATTTAAGCTGTTCGATCGATGGTCGCGCTGGTTATAGGCCATATGATTACCGACGGCCATCTCGACCGTAACTTTCTGAAGGCTGTGTGGGAGACAAGATCAACGCCATCCTGTCCGCCGTTAGCTACAACTTTGGCCTCATCTTCAAAGGAGTGAGTTTTTTTGGGGGCGCTGTTTCACCTGCCAATTGGGCAGTTCCTATCGGTCCTCAAGACGAAAAAGCAAGCAAAATAGATTAAAGTATGCTTCATATACAAGCATACTTTAATCACCGATTAGTATATTTAAGCCTCTAATTTTGACCCTGATGTGAATAATTGTGACGTCATTGATTTAAAATGATCAATACCTTGATAAAGAAGAGATTCCGTCGCAGAAACATTTTCAGCAATAGTGCCATTAAGCATTTGGAAACTCTCGAGGGTGTCTTTTGCCTGATCGAGACCGGCTTTAATGCCTTTTTCGACTTCTGCTAAAACAGAATTGTATTTTTCTGCTGTGTCTGTTGCTTTCAAAAATTGTTGGGCAAAATTCAAAATTCGGCCTGCAACAGCTTCTGGCGTCCAATCGCTCGGCTGCAAAGACGGAACAACATCTTCTACGGAAAGAACATTTCTTATATTTTCATCTAAACGACCGTACAACACTTTCTGAGCATCATCGAGAGTTAGAGAGGATAAAGCAACATTGTCGCTCTGAACGTTCTCTGATTTTGACTTTAGAGTGCCTTGATCCTGGGAGGTTGAGCTGAAACTCTTTTTCTGGCTAAAGAAAAATTGGTATTGGTTGATTTCCATGATGCGATTCTCCGCGCATAAAATTCTTTATATGCTGGTATATTAGAAATCTCTCCCTGAACTCTTTAGTTTTATTTTAACCTTGGAGAAAATATTTACCGGTTAATCAACATATGGAGAGTGACAAGTCTATCCAGGCATATATCCTTCCTTTGAAAAGACATTAAATAAGCATGTGGTCAAGCTCTTTCTAAGAAAAATTTCATGAACTTTATTGTACAATTAATTTTTATTTGCAGCACTTTGCTTTTCTTTAAAGTCAGAAAAATGCTGTAAGTTTTTGGTTTTGCCGCAAAACGGATCAAAGTGATAGCCCTATCATTTGAAAGGTTCGAAATTCACCGCAGCAGCCAGGGTTTCCAAGGGATCGCCCGTCTCGCTGATCTTCGCGTAACGACCCTCAAGATCCCAAAAGTCACGCTGTTGGCCCATCTTCCCTCTCCCAAGACCATATGCTCACAAAAGTGAACACATCTCAGCGCAAAAAGCATGGGAGTTTTCAAGGTGTCCATCCCAGTTTTTGGTTATAAAAACCACATTGGCATTGACCGAGGGCACGGCCTGATCCGGACAGAGGTGGCTCAGGTTATCCGGAAATATAAGTGGTCTCCGGTCGTTTGGTGATCTGCTTTTTACCGCCGGTGTTCTGCTGTTCAGGGCGCTGTGAGGCCTCCTACTGTTGTAAAAGGCCAGATAGTTCCTAATGAAGACCGGGCTGCGGCAACTGTGTCATAAGCCCGGATATACACTTCCTCATATTTCACCGAACGCCACAAGCGCTCAACGAAAATATTGTCCCACTATGCGCCTTTCCCGTCCATGCTGATGGTGATTTCATACTTTGATAACAAGGAAGTGAAAGCCTCGCTGGTGAACTGGTTACCCTGATCTGTATTGAATATTTCGGGTGTGCCATGTCTTCCCAGAGCCTCCTCGCCAGCTTCCACGCAGAAATCTGCCTCCATACTGAGCGAAACACGCCATGACAGGGCCCGGCGCGAGAACCAGTCCAAACAACAGCCAGATAAACAAAGCCCCGTGCCATCGGAATATAGGTGATATCCATGGCCTAAACCTGATTCGGGCGGTTGATGTCCAGATCCCGCAGCAGATATGGCCATATTGTGTGGCCTGGAGCTGGTTTTGTCGTCCTCGGCTCCGGATAAAGGGCCTGTATCCTGGCCTTTGCCATCAATGTCCGGACAAATATCCTTGGAAATACCTCATCTTACTCAAGCAAAGGGCAAAGTGATCGATTCATCCCTTTGATCCGTTGTACGATAAAATAAGAACTTACAGGATTTTTGTTATCTCAAAGACAAAGCAAAATTTTGTCTATAAATTTTATATCAACTCTGACTATTAACTGCATGGAATTTAATACGTTCAACCATTGCATTTAAACCATTTGCTCTATTCGGACTCAGATGTTGCAATAAACCAAGCTTCTCGAAAAAGGTTTTGCTATCGACATCAAGTATTTCTTTTGGTGTCTTTCCGGAGTATATACTCAATATTAAAGCGATCAAGCCTCGGACAATATGAGCATCACTATCAGCATTGAAAACTAATTTACCCTCATTCTCTTCAATTGGTTGGCAAACCATCCATACTTGGCTTGTACAACCATTAACTTTATTCTGATTATTTTTCAAATCATCATCTAAATTTGGTAATTTTCGGCCTAAGTCAATAATGTATTTATAGCGCTCTTCCCAGTTCTCTAAATATTCAAAATTTTCAAGAAGCTCTTCTAGCATGCTAACCTCAGTTTTTAGTCACGTGACATTGTTAATTGAAATTTTTATTAAAAAGATATGTATATATCAGAGTAGCTTTCTTTAAACACCTCTACTGAATTTTCAATAATATTTGGCAAAGGACCACATAACTCATAAGCTTTTTCTTTTTTACCTTCACGGCAAGCCATTTCTATTTCAGCCGCTTGACGCCGCAATTGGGAAAAGCCAAAATTTGCACTCACAGCCTTTAGATCATGGGCCTGACTGCGCCCTTTAATAATATCACAAGCTTCTATTGATGCAATCAAAGCTTGTGACATATTTTTTAGATCAGGCAAAGTTTCTTGTGCAAGCTCTTCAACAAAATCTCGCCCTAAAGTGTGTTCCAATTCTTTTAATCGTGAGAAATCTAGTACCAATTCAGTTTCAAAGGATAGCCCATCCTTCTTCTCACTCTTATTTTCTGCTTTAGACGAGCTTTCTTTAACAGATGTTACATTTGGCAGATGTGAGAAAAATACTTCAGACAAGGCATTAAGCGTTAAAGGTTTCGCAAGATGAGCATCCATGCCTGCCTCAAGACAAGTTTGTACATCTTGAGCCTGTGCATTTGCTGTTAAGGCAATAATTGGTAAATGCATATAAGAACCACCAAGTTGCCTAATCATTTTCGTTGCGGCCAAACCATCTATGACTGGCATCTGCATATCCATAAGGACAAGATCATATTCTGTTTTTTGTACGGCTTGGAAAGCCTCTTCACCGTTACAAACAATGTCATAATCTTGGCCGAGTTCATTTAACATGCCAATGGCAACCTTTTGATTTACTTCATTATCTTCTGCTAATAAAATTTTATGAGTGGATAAAGTATGTTTCTGGTGAGACAAATCGTTAAGTTGTATTATTAAATTTGGGTCTCCTTCAGAAAGCGGCACAGTAATCCAAAAATGGCTACCAACACCTTCTTCGCTCTCAACCCCAACATGCCCACCCATTAATTCAGCTATTTTTTGGCAGATTGCTAATCCTAGACCCGTCCCTCCAAATTTGCGCGTAATAGAAGAATCAGCCTGCGTAAATTCTTGGAATAACGTTTTCTGAGTCGTGGAAGAGATTCCTATACCGGTATCAATAATTGAAAAACAAATACATTTCTTTGGGGATTGATCTTCTTCACAACAAAATCTTTTATTCTCTTGAGAAGAGACACGAATTGTAACTTTACCTTTCTCTGTAAATTTAATAGCATTAGATAAGTAATTTAACAAAACTTGTCTTAGTCTTGTTGGGTCTCCAACCAAGACCTTAGGAAGATCGTCTTCTAAGAAGAAATCAATATGTAAGCCTTTCTTTAAGGCATTACTCTCCATTAACTTTACTAAACCAGAAATAAGTTTTGAAAGGTCAAAATGTATTATTTCTAAAGAAAGACGCCCTGCTTCCAGTTTCGAAAAATCGAGAATATCATTCAATATTGCCAACAACCCTTGTCCTGAGCTCTTGACGATCTCTGCTTGTTCTTTTTGCTGCGCGTTGAGAGGACTTCTTAAAAGCAGATCGATCATCCCAAGCACGCCATTCATCGGTGTTCTAATCTCGTGACTCATCATCGCGAGAAAAGCTGCTTTAGCGCGGGCGGCCTCCTCTGCTTTCATAGAAGCCTGTGCTAATTCTTTTGTTCTTTCTTCAACTCTATTTTCCAGTGTTTTACGGCCTTGTTCAATTTCCATAATATATTCATAGGACCGGAGAGCCGCGATTGTCGCTGTGAACAATTTTTGATCTGTTATTTCCGTTTTAGCTTTATAGTCATCAATTTCACAATTTAAAATAACTTCACGTTCAGGGGCTTGCCCTGGTTGGCCTGTACGTAAAATAATTCGAATTTGGTGATTCTTTAGCTCTTCTCGGATGCGTCGAACAGTAATTAAACCGCTATCCTCGCTTTCCATAACAACGTCAAGGAGAAGAAGAGCAACATTTGGGTTTTTCTTTAAGACATCGATTGTCTCAGCGCCTGAATAGGTGCTGAGAATTTCTAAGGGTCGCCCTTGATACATCGTACCGCTCAGGACTAATTTTGTGACACTATGAACTTCAACATCATCATCAGCGACTAAAACCAGCCAAGGGGTTTTAGCCACTTCATCAGATCCTTCTTCAGGGTCGTCACTAAAGTCAAAGCTGTCTTCATCATCTTCTAAAGTAATAAAGTCATCATCTTCATCAACTATTAGATTCGACATGGTGGTCCCATTACAGCTACAATAAGTTGTTTTCTCTTCATAATTCTAAAAATTCTGCAAATAACAAGACGATCACACAATCTGCATCCTTAAAAAATATTTTTCACAGCGCTTATTCAAATCAAGCCACTTAAGCCAAATTTAGAACACCCGCCATACAACCTATAATTCAATTTATTCGGTCTCATTAGACACAGACACAATTGTCAAGTCATCTGCGAGCCAAGTAATACCACATGATGTTAATGCATTCAAAATATACTCTACGACATCTACTTTTTTTAATTTAGCTTCATGAAACCATTCCTTCACGGTTTGATTCGATATATTGCGGTTTTGAGAATCACTTACTTCAACCAATGCATCACTATAACAGAGAAGAGAAGAGCCATACGGAAATGGAATTTGAATTGTCTCATAAGTCTCATTTGCTAGAATGCCAAGAGGAACACCATCACCTTCCAGTATATTTATTTGCATATTCTCAGCAGACATTATTTGTACAGTATGTGTTGCTGCCGCTGCATAAGTAATCTTCTCTGTTCTAGGGTCAATAATAGCATGAAAAGCTGTCGCAAATGTCCCGACAGGTAATAATGCAACAAGTCTTTTATTTAATTCCGTTAAGAAACATCCAGGGTCTAAAATATACTCTTCTAAAGTATCTATGAGAACATGGAGGCGAAAAGCATTCACAGCTGCCACAACACCGTGACCTGTTAAGTCACATAAAAAAACTGACAAACGGCCATCACTTAATTCATGTGCGGCCCAAAGATCCCCTCCGACTTCTGAAGAAGGTTGAAAATGTGCTGATAATCTTAGTGATAAATTCTTTTGAATTGCCGCTATTTGCTCTTCATTCGGCACAAGATCTTGTTGAAGCTGCTGTACAACTTCCAGCTCATCTGCCAATCGATCGTGATATTGTGTCAAACGATTAACAAGGAATTTATTTTCTAAATGGATGTGTAATCTTGCAATAAGTTCTGGTCCATTAATAGGCTTGCTGATGACATCAGTCGCCCCTGCTGCAAAAGCTTGGCTACGATCATCATCACCGTCTAATGCTGTTTGCACTAATATTGGAAGAGATTTATAGCAAGATTGCGATCTTAGTCTTTGACAAACTTCAAAACCATCAATGCCAGGCATCATAATGTCGAGAAGTAAGATATCAAAATTACTCTCTGCAACCTTTTGTAAAGCAATCTCCCCATTCTCTGCAAATTCTATATTATCAAAACCCGCTTTAGTTAAATGCTTCCCAAGAACTTTGCGATTCATCTCCAAGTCATCGACAACAAGAATATAGCTATTTTTTATATCAGATTCAGACTTTTCTACAGATTCTCTGTTTACGAAAATATTGTTGTGCAATCCTTTTACTTTAATAGAATCTAGTCCTTGATTTTTTTCTAATTGTACATCATTAGCCAAAACACCCATATCCTTCCTGAGTAAGAGAAATTGGCATAATTATAGAAATCATTGAATGATATTAAACATTTTCTCGAACTTAGCGACTTTAAGCATCCGTTGCACTTCTTCAGCTGGCTTTTTTAAAACAACTTCGGCTGAGCTTGCTTCTGCATGTTGTTTTGCTATCAAAAGCATACCAAGACCTGCTGAATCTATAAAGTCAACACCACTTAAATCAAATTCATATATTTGAGCTTTATGCGACATTAATTGATTTAAGACATCACGATATTCGCGGTGATGACTAAAAGTTAACCGTCCTCCTAATTTTATACGTGCTGTTTGGCCTTCAACATTGATTTTGTAATCCATAGCCCCAGACTTTCTTAAGGTTTAATATTACAAGATTTTGTAATAACATACAGCCATCTAACTTAATTTATCATAAGCCAGCTCTAGTTTTACTACATATCTAAACTTTTCTTGTTTTTATATTTTAAAGAATATTCCGTCTGATTGAGTTTAACTCTAACCTCCAAAATAAAGTCCATTCAACGATCAGAATCAATCTCTCTCAGGCTGTCTCTATAGGAAATAATACACTTAAGTTGATTGCATTTACAGGCTTTTGCCCCCAAACATTTTCAATATCTAATTCATAGAATCAGTATCCTTTTTTAGCAATAGCCTCAAGCGTTATCCACCATAATGATGTTATTCAAAAGCATAGCAAAAGTTAAAAAATTCTTCTAAGTCATTGCAAAAAGAAAGAAAATAAATTTAAGCAGATTCAGCAAATGTCTTTACCATCAACCAGCGCAAAATGAAATCATCTCATCTTACAAACCTGCCCATAATTCTAATCTGCCAAGTTGATTATCACGCTCTGACATTTCCCCAAACGAGGAGCTGGGCGCGATCGGTGATGCCTCGGACAGCATCTCTCAGCATAGAGAGTGTTCTCTAGTGGTTCGAACGAAACGGGAGAGTCCGGCATCAACCGGGCCTTTCGGGTCCATAATTCAAATCATAACAAATAGATGGCGAATCGATTGACCGACTTTCGAGAAAGCGAAATGTCAAAGCCAATCAATGAGTGTCAGTTTTTATGTTTTATGCTTTTAATTTTTTGGATAGTTTTCTAAAAAATAAAGTTTAAGCTTATATGATGCGATTCTAAAATCTAAACAGAAACTATTTATGAGATAATTTGGAGAAACAATAGCTACTATTAAACTTTCCATACAATAACACCAGTTAAATAGCAACAAACACAGAAAATTATGGCATTTTCCAAAAAAGAACTCGTAGAACGCTTCAATATTTTTTCAAAATGCTATAATTACCTTACATATTTTAAAATACTATCCTGAAAATCAGGGGGAGAAAAGATGTGGTCGAACAAGAGGAAAATATGGGCCAAGCTAACCCCGAAATACATTTTCCTCAAAGACTCCGCATCCTTCTTCTGCTTGCCGTTATTTTTCTTTCTACATTAGGAATATCTGTAGGTGTCTTGGTCTGGTTCGGACAAAGTAAAGTTGAAGTAGGCTTTACTGAAATAACGAGAAACGGGATACCCGCAATAGCCACAGCTTTAGAAGTTGTTGAAGCCAGTGCAAAGCTTGAAGCGGCAACACCAGCTTTAGCCTTAAGCAGTGATAGCTATCAACTTCTTGATGCATCTCTCACAATGAGAACACATGCCATTTCCCTCTCAAATCAACTTGTTGAGCTAGACCGTCTGAAATTTGCGCTCCCAGAAATTAACCAGTTATGGGAACTCCATAACCATATGACAGATATCCAAGATCAACTCGGAGCTTTAGCGAATAAAAGACGGCACATAGAATTAAGAATACAACGCTTTCAAGGAGATATTGATGACGCCTCTGATGCAATTAAAAGATTATTAGATAAACCCCAGATTGAGTCATCATATGTCGCAGCACGCATTAGCCAACTTGCAATGGCAGCACGTGTTGTTGCCATTGCTCCCCCTCTTTTTCGTAGTCATGATGATTCTCTCATTTTAGAAGATCGCCGGCGTGGATTTGCCGAGATACTTCATACAATCTCACAAGAAACAGAACCTATTGCCGATAAGACCAGCCATTACACCCTCCAAAGCCTTATTGATATATTGCATTTTGCTGCATTATCAGAAGAAGGTATATTTTCTTTAAGAGATGAAGATAATCGTATTCGAAGACAAATTAGAAAAAAAACTGAAGAACATCACACTTTAATTTATTCTCTTGTCGAAACTGCCAATAACTACGTAGATTCTATTAAGATTCGCGTAGAGCGTTCTGCGAGTAAAGCGCAAAAAAATATTGTCGACAATAGAGAAAATACAATAATATTTTTTGCTATATTTATTTCATCAATAATTCTTATCTTTTGGTTTATGATAATACGGCCTCTTATGAGAAGGCTAACACGTCTTGTCGAACAAACTCAAAAAGTATGTTCAGGAAAAATAGATGAGTTCATAGATATTGAGGGCAATGATGAAATCTCCGCAATGAGTAAAGCTCTCTGTGTTTTCAAAGAGGCAATAAGAAAGTCAGATGCTCAAGGCAAAATACTAGAGAAAAGCCATGAGAACATAAGAAATATATTAGCCAATAGTCCTGTAGCAATTAATATTACAAGAATAGATGGAGAGCCAGTATTCTTTAACAAACAAAACCTGTCGCTTTTTGGATTAACAGCGGAGGAATTCCCAAGCGCATGGCCTGACCACTGTTTTACATTACCAGCTCAATATCACCATATTATGGACCTGATCTTAACAGGTGAGATCAGAAAAAATTTGGAAGTAGAACTCATAGGCCCTGATGACGCAAGACGATGGGCACTGCTTTCAACAGAAGTAAGAGAGTTTGAAGGTTCAAAATCAATAGTGAATTGGCTTTATGATATTACAGAACGTAAACAAGCTGAAGAAGAATCCCATGCTAACAATGTTTTTCAGCAAGCTCTTCTGCTTGCAATACCAACCCCCATGTTTGTTAATGATTTCGACGGTATAATATCCCAATGTAATAAAGCTCTTTGTGATAAGCTTAATGTTCATAAGGATAAAATTCTAGGGCAAAAAATATATGATATTTTTGAAAAAGAACTTGCTGAAAAAATGATAGAAGGTGATATTGTCCTTCTTAAAGGAAAACAATCTTATCAATATGATATTGATTATTTAGATAAGACTCAAACCAAATATTCCTATTTAGTACAAAAATCAATTATACAAAAAGATGATGGTACTATCGGAGGCACAGTAACAACTTTAACTGATATAAGCGCTCAGAAAAATCACCAAGAAGAACTTGCACGTTTAGCCTCTTTTCCTAAAGATAGTCCCTATCCTATTATTGAAATAGACAACGTTAATAAAATTTCTCTTTGTAATCCTGCAGCTGAAATCTATGTCAATATTCATCATGATGCAGAAAAGTCTGCTTTCTTAAAGGGAAGTGCAAACATCATCGCTGACATGCAGGAACAAAGCCTCAGACGCCAAACGCGAGAAATTGAGGCCATAGATTCAAAAATATTTATGCAAACCTTTGTGCAAACAGAAGATCAAGATCTTACACGCGTTTATGCCTTTGATATCACCGATCAAAAAAACGCTGAACGTTCTATATTAGAAAATGAACGTCGCCTGAGGTCAATTCTATCTGTTAGTCCCTTAGGCGCATTAGTCGTTGACAATCAAGGCAACAAATTATGGAACAATCAAAGATTGTGCCTCCTTTTGGGGGATACACTTTCAGAATTTCAGGACACAGAAATCAAAGATCAAAATACCTATATTAAAAATATAGCTGACTGCTTTATATGGGATGATGAAAAAAACCATGTCTTGGACGCTATATCTAAAAACAAACCTCTTAGAAATAGAGAAGTAGAATTACGGCATCGTGAGGGAAAATCCTTATGGGCAATTGTCACTTTTGAGCCTGTATTTTTTAACAATCAAGAGGCTATGCTTGGATGGTTCTTTGATATTACAGACAGAAAATATAGTGAGGAGAAATTACTTGCGCAATCTGTTCTGTTACAAGGTGTTCTTGATAGTATTGGTCAAGGCTTATGTGCTTTTGATAAGGATTTAAAATTAATTGCTTTTAATGACCAATTTTTAGAAATCAAAGATTTTCCACAAGACTATGGCAATATTGGCAGACCATTTGAGGACTTTCTTCAATATGACATTGAAAGAGGCGAACTCGGAGAGGGCAACCCCGATCAACTTTTGCAAGAATGGATCGATCGTGCGAAGAGTTTCGCGCATTTTCGTTTTGAAAGAGATCGTCCAGATGGAAAAAGCGTAGAAATCTTTGGGGGACCCCTCCCAAATGGTGGCTTTGTCTCTACCTATACTGACATAACAGAGACAAAAAAAGCTCAAAAAGAAATTGAACAAAAAACTTCTCTTTTACAAGATGCTATGAACAATATGGCGCAAGGCCTCATTGTAACAGATGAGAATTTTAGAATATTAGCCCAAAATCACCAGTTCCAAAAAGTTTTTGATCTCCCTGATACTGTCGCAAAAAGTGATGACTTTAAGGATGTTGTTTGTTTCGTCCATGATCGCTTAGATGATCCCCGACGCGCTGAAGATGCTTTGGACACCTATCTCAGCCCCCAAAGATTTGAAGAACCCTTTTCATCAGACATGTATACCCAAACCAACCGGGTTATCGAAGCGCGGAGCCAACCTCGCTATGCTGGCGGCATGGTTGCAACATATACAGACGTTACAGAACGCAAAAGACAAGAACAAGAGGTTATCGAAGCTAAGTTAAGAGCAGAAAAAGCTTTAAAAGATTTACAAGAAGCACAAGCCAACTTGGTTGAGGCTGAAAAACTAGCCTCTCTTGGCGGTCTGGTTGCTGGTGTTGCCCATGAAATCAATACGCCTGTCGGTATTGCTTTAACGGCAGCCTCTCTTTTAAAAACAAGAACAGACGAAATCACGGCAGCCTTCAACAGTGGCAAGATCGGCAAAACTGCTTTTAAGAATTATTTAGGCATTGCCGAAGAAAGCTCAGATTTGCTTTTGTCTAATATTAATAGAGCCGCTGGACTTGTGCAGTCTTTTAAGCAAGTCGCTGTTGACCAAGCAAGCGATCATAGACGTAATTTCAATATCTTAGACTATACAAATGAAACGCTGCATAGCCTATCTCCAAAACTGAATAAACATGCTCACAAAGTTCTTGTCGATGGTCCTAAAGACATTGTCGTCAATGGCTACCCTGGCGCCTTCTCTCAAATTATTACAAACTTGATTATGAATTCTCTTATACATGGCTTCGAATCTATATTAGATGGAAACATCTCAATTTTATTCAATCCATATATGAATGGCTCTCAAGAAATGATTGAAATGCGCTATTCCGATAATGGAGCAGGCATTGCAGAGGAGCATATAAAGAAAATTTTTGATCCCTTTTTTACAACAAAAAGGGGAAATGGGTCCTCAGGGCTAGGGCTGAACGTCATTTTCAATATCATTCACAAAACAATGGGCGGCTCGATTACCGTCGAAAGTGAATTAGGTGTTGGAACGACTTTTATTGTTTGTTTTCCCCAAACCTCCCCACTACCAAACTCAGAGACCTGAGTATTGATCATAAGGCTCGGACGATAAATCGAGGAAAAGAGTCATGGCCGGTTTCCCATGATAAAGATTAGAGCAAAAAGCAAAATGGACACTCAGACTTACTATTCGTACGAACCATCAGTCTGGATCGCGCTAAAATGAAGATTGGTCTCGTCAATCTCGCCAAAATATGCGCCGCATTGTGACCCTCAACAGTCGAATTGCGGCCACATAGTGCCGAATACCGAGGAATAGCCAAGGATCACCGAAAAATACCCAAGAATACCGCCAAAATAGCCGATGGAAATCCGCAAAGAAAGCCTTTTCAGCTGAAAATATTGACCATGACATGGGCACCTCCGAAAACCGGCCTGTTTCCGGATAACAGCCCGATAGAGGCCTGATCGCCGGTTCTA
>DDLW01000247.1 GCA_002340345.1 Alphaproteobacteria bacterium UBA2562
AAAAGTGAAATGCTCTAGAGTCGCCGCGGATCAAGTTGGGTCATGGAAGACCCCGAACCTGGCAGCTTTCCTGAAAGGGCCAGACTCAAGCTGATCCGCGATCACTCTAGAACGCTTTGGCAGTCACCAACCCGTTTTCTTCGCTTGTGATTTGGCCAGAAAGAATGGCCTCCAAGAACCCAGGCGTCACATCACGGATATGATCGCAGCGCGCTGTTGGCATGGGCCAAGACCCCGTGGCTGTTTTGGCAAGAGCCTCTTCTTCTTTATGGGGGCGGTGGACCAACCACAGTGTCTTCATTCCTAAGGCCTGCGCGGGGGCAATATCATTGACATAAGTATCGCCAACCATCAGGCAGTCCGGCGCTGACAGACCTTCTTGTGCTAAAATTTGGCGATAGAAGGCTGGGTCCGGTTTTGCGGCCCCAAGCTGATAGGAGTAATATCGCTTTTGACAATGGACCGCTTCTGGGAAAAGGGATTCAAAGCTTTCGGCGTAAGGATGCCAAATATTAGAAATAAAACCAAAAGGAATATTTTGAGCCTTCAAGGTCTTGAGTAAAGTGACAGCACCTGGAATCGTCTCCACACCAACTTTCTGGCTTTCCCAGATAGCCGCCACGGCTTCTTCTAAACCTTTTGCATTTTTAAGGCTGAAATCCTGCCGCAAGACCGCACAAAAAGCCTCTTCTGACTCAATTTTCTGGGTGAGAAGCAATTGATCTAATCTTTTGCGTGTCGCCAGATCAAAACCGAATCGCTCTGCACATTGCCGCGCAGGACCCATTTTAGGACCTTGGATCAAAGTGGCGCCAATATCAAAAAAGATCATGCCCGTTTTGCTCCTGCTGCTTTTAAATCTGCTTCCATGATCGTCAATTGCCGGCCAACATAAAGGGCATGGGACAGCAAAGAAATGGATTGGTCCCGCGCAATTTGTTTCTCAATATCCTGGGCGCGTTGTCCGCGATAGCGCTGCAACGTTTCACCACCATATTTCAAATCGGCGATGATTTCGCCGGCCTGATGATCCACGGTGAAAACAAAATACCCCATGGGATCTTCGCGCAATTCCCGCTTTCCCGTCTCACGATCTAAGAGCAGATCATCTTTGCGCGCCTGTTGTATTTGCTGTGCTGTTTCAATACCACCAATATCTTTAGGATCGATGGAAATTGAATGGCTTATTACCGTAAGCGCCCCTATGGGCAAGGGGTTTTCTGTAAGATTCGCCATTTTCTCGACAACAGCGCTTTGGATGGCCATGAGACCATAGACATTCCGCAACCAAGCACTCATCGTATTATGGGCGCGGAATGTTGCACTCATGGTCACTTTGCCCTGGAAGACACGGAAAAACAACGTCACAAGACAAGGTTTGCTGCGCTGCTCTTCCGGATCAAGATCCCAACCTGTATCCCACAAGCTGATATAAGCCCCACGGCTGGTTTCGTCTTGGGCCAGGATTTGTGCAGCGGCCTCTAAGCTATCCAAGATCCCAGCATCTTTGGAAACAGAGAGGCGAGACGCTTCTGATAGCAACGCTGCAGATTGGGCGAAAGGCCAATAGCCACGTAATCGATTGCCATAGCTATAATAAAGATCTTCGGGCAATTCAGGGCTCAAAATATTGCCCTGATAGTCTTTAAGGTCTTTTAAATCATAGCCATAGAGCGATAGGGCGTCTTGGCTTTCCTCTTGTGGATCTGTGATCACGACTTTCAAATGTTGGAGTTCAAGCCGTTCTTTTGTCTTTGAAGCAATCGTCGGAATGCCATAACGCATCAGACGACAGACCACCTCTTCCCAAGCCTCCAAGGGGCGCGGTTGTACGATGACATGGCCTGCTGGCTCCGATGGGTAGAAGCTTGGTTTGTAAGTTGGTAAAGGCGCGTTGAGACGTTCTTGTTGCGGGGGCTGCTGGGGCGGCAGATCCTGAAAGAATTGCGTTATGGCCGCGAAGGTCTCTTTCCCGGGTTTCCCCAAATGGCACACCGTGCGGTTGCCCACCAGAGCCTCTGGAGGAAACCCTGTGTCGATCAAGCGGTTGGTGCCTAGGATGCGGTAACGCTCCTGTCCTAATCTCTGTGCTGGTTCCACGCCTTTTATCAAGAGATTCGCCAATTCTACACCAGAATGGCTGAGATCTTGTCCGTAAATCAAGACATAGTGGATTTGTGGATTCCAAAGAAGATTGCGAATCAATTGTGGCAAACCATCGCCATAAAGATTAGCAACCACAGCAATGCGGGCGCTATCTGGGGAAAGATCAATTTGTAGTGTGGACAATTGACGCAAAGCCGCCTCTTGTGGCGTCCACAGGGTGACAACCCCGACATCGCCTAGAGGATTGATCAAGCCCAGGCGGTCTTGAAAATAAAGTGATTCAAACGCCCAAGACTGGGAAGACATTTGGGATTCGGGCGCATTACCCATCTTTTTGATCCTCATGGAGAATCCGACTTGGTAAAGGGCTCAGCTGGTTTTTATATTTAGATTGCGCATTGGCGGCATAAGGACGGCTGGTGGGCGTGTGCAGCATCTCAAAGCTTAAGGCACAGATGCGCATGCCAGGCCGCATGAGAAGAGGCAAGCGACCGCAGTTAAAAAATTCCAGGGTAATCCGACCATCAAAGCCAGGATCAATAGTGTGTGCGGTCGCATGCACCATAAGCCCAAGCCGCGCCAAACTACTGCGCCCGTCCAAACGCCCCACAAGAGCCGATGATAAAGTGACCTGTTGGATCGTAATCCCAAGAGCAAAATCGCCTGGGTGAAGATAAAAGGGATCTTCATCCGACGCCTCGACAGACAGCATCAGGTCTTCGATATTTTTGAGGCGTTCTCCATTTGGTGGTGCAAGATCGATATAAGGTGCCTTTCCCGGGGAAAAAACACTGAAATGGCAGCCCAACTGCAGATCAATTGACATAGAGCCGAAAAGAGACGCCTCTGGCATGGGATCAAGACAAATGTCCCCAGACGCGATATGCGCCTGGATATCGATATCAGAGAGTTTCATGATCACATGTCCACAATAGCAAGTGGGAAATAAAGGAAATTCTGAGAACAGCAACGCTTTCGATGATACTCTTATCAATGCAGTTCTCACAGCTGTTTATTCTTCCTCTAAAGTCTTAAAAAAGGAATATTTTAGGCCCTCTTAATTGCAAAACCCGATATTCGATTGAAAATATGAAAGCAGGTCATTATAATTAGCCCTTAAGATCTAGACCCTCCCATCCCCTCCTTTCTCGATTTGTAGGCTCACATTTTTCAATACCATCCATGGTTTCGGTATTTGCAGGACAAATATTCTATTCCTAGTGAAATATTTGAGACAAAAATCGGCAAAAGACCAGCAGAGAAGATTTTCAGACCTTGTGTTTCTTAGAAATCCCCCCAAGCACACTGACAATAATCCACCTTTTTATGACGCTCGTGCAGCGATATTTACAGACGAAATCCGAGCTGCGCCCGAATCTTTGGTCTGCATCGCTGCTCTAGGATCAAACTCTTCTTTAAGTTTATGCCGTGAAGTAAATTATAAAAAAAGAACAATAACAAAAGTAAATATCTTTTAAGATTCACTATAAGAAATAAAAGTAAAATATAAGATACACAATTCTTAAATGTAGTATCGCAACAAAATATATGAAAACAAATAGAATCGCAAAAAATAAAAAATATTTATTAAAGAGAACACACTTCAAATCTATTCAATTTAAATGTGTGTTTATATTTTTTTAAAACCATTGACAGTTTCTAGGTTTCTTATAAATAATGAACTTTCGTTCATGATAATGAAAATTGAACATATCGTAAAGAGGGACCCATGAAACAAAGAAAAATAATAGCGGCCCTAGCCGCCTTTATAACCGCTGGTTTTCTACAGGGAGACCCAGCTTTTGCTGGAAAAGAAAACGACACACTTAATATTGGTTTGCGTTTAGACCATAATAGTCTTGGCGCTTTTGATAGCGCAAAAAGAGAAAATGTTATTATCTCTAGAGTTATTTGGGATGGCTTGATGTATCGCAACCCCCAAACCGGGGAATATCTGCCAAATCTCGCCCTTGCTTATCGTTGGGAAAGCGAAACAAGCCTTATTTTCGATCTTCGCGAAGGGGTTCAATATCATAATGGCGAGGTTTTTGATGCCGATGACGTGGTTTTCACGTTGAATTGGCTGGCTGATGAGAAAAATAAAGCGGTTCCTCAACGAAATTTTAATTGGCTTCAGTCCGCCGAGAAACGCGGCCCCTATAGCGTTAAAGTTAATCTAAAATCAGCTTTTCCCGCAGCATTAGAATATCTTTCTGGCCCCATCTCAATTCTTCCTAATGAGACTTTCCAAAAAGTCGGCCGCGAAAGCTTTGGCCAAAACCCTATTGGCACAGGCCCTTATAAAGTGACGCGCTTCAAAGCGGGGGATTCTATTACTTTTGTTAAAAACGAGGCTTACCATAAAGACAGCCCCAAAGGTCAGCCGTCCATCCAAAATATGACCATCAAAATTATACAGGATAAAAAACGGCAATTTGCCGAACTTTTCTCAGGGAAACTTGATTGGATTTGGCAAGTCCCTGCAGACAGCGCCAAACAATTAGAAGCCGTCAAAAAATTCACAGTTGTTCCAGAAACGACCATGCGTATTGGCTATCTCGCCTTTGATGCGTCAGGGGCGACAGGTGAAACCCCTATGGCAGATGTACGTGTCCGCAAAGCCATTGCTCATGCCGTCAACCGGGAAGCCCTTGTGAAATCTCTTGTCAAAGGTGGCGCAAAAGTCGTGCATTCTGCATGCTTCCCTAGTCAATTTGGCTGTTCACAAGATGTTATGAAATATGCCTATGATCTCAAAAAAGCCAAAGCGCTCCTTGCCGAGGCCGGTTATCCGAATGGCTTTAAAATTACCTTAGATGCCTATCGTGACAAGCCTTATGCTGATGCGATCATCAAAAACTTGGCTGGCATCGGCGTTATGGCAGATCTGTCCATGCATAAATATGCTGAATTGACCAAGAAAATTGGTGAAAACACCATACCTTTTCGGTTTATGACGTGGGGGTCTTATTCCATCAACGATGTGTCCGCGATCACCAGCCGCTTTTTTAAGCATGGTCCTGAAGATTACGCTCGGGATGAAGAGGTGAAGCAATGGCTTGATATCGCAGATTCCGCCACAGATCCTAAAACACGTGAAGAAAACTATGCGAAGGCCCTCGCGAAAATTGCATCCGAGGCCTATTGGCTGCCTCTTTGGTCTTATAGCACCAATTATGTTTTCTCCAGCAGTCTGAACTTCACCCCAACTTCTGACGAAATCCCAAGATTTTTCCAAGCCTCTTGGAAATAACGAGACCTTTTGTTGAGAAGAGATCTTTCTCATTGGACTATGTCTTTTGAAAGAGTATAACGGAAACATTCCCAGAGTTATAAAACTTTCGGATTAGTTTTTTTGGGCGTATCTCGCTCTCTTCTTATACTGATCCGAAAGAAACACTGGTTAGAGAAGGTTACTTTATATAACGCGTCTTGCAGCAGAATGATCAGAGAAACATTTTCTCGCATTTCTATCTTTGTGGAAAAATCTTTCACTCTACTTTCTACTGCAAGACAAAGGAGCGAGATAGGGCCATCTCACTCAATTTTAGTTTGGGAGCATTGAATCTCTGCATCTAAGGTCGTCAGGGATTCATTGGGGGATATATGAAGTTAAAAATGACAGTTCCGATTGTTTCTGCCCTGATTGGAGGCATAAGCTGTGCTGTTTTAGGGGGGCTCTCTTTCTTTCAAAGCCGCGAGGCTCTGATGGACAGTGCAACAGAACGACTGGCCCTTGTGGCCGAATCCCACGCTGAAACCGTCTCTAAATTACTGGAAGATGTACAAAACAGCCTGAATGGCTTGGCCCGTTCTGGTTCTGTCATCTCTGCCGTTGAAGACCTCACGATTGCTTTGGAAAATGCTGATCGCGATGCTATGAAGGCCTATTTTCAACCGGAAGGACAAGCTATTGGCTTCCGTCTCTCCTTAACAGGAGAAGATTTTGCAGATATTTATGGTTGGCAACATGCCAAATTCCATTCAACATTTCAGTCTGTGATCGAAAGCGGTTATGCTTCTGATGTTTATCTGATCCATAGGGATGGTCATATTCTCTATACAGCCCAGAAAGCCGATGGGTTTCTTGGCACCATCCAAGATCAAGACACCGCTTTAGCAAAAATGGCGCGTGAAGCTCTTAAGCGTCCGATTGGCGAACAGTTTTTTTATGACTTTGCCCCTTATTCCAGCTTTGAGAGCACCGTCTCAACTTTTTTAGCGCAAGGGATTGGGGATTCACAAGGTGAAGCAACACAGCCCGTTGCTGTTCTTGTCTACCGCCTCTCATCGCCTTTGCTTGCCAAGCTGATTGCAGGCAGTAAAGGAGAGAAAAAAGATGTTGTTTTACTCGGTACAGATGGGGTCTCCCGGACAGAACGTTTTGGTGGGGCTGGCGCCGAGGCTCTAGACTACCGCCTTCCCCAAGATGTTCTCGCACTCACAACACAAAGAGAGTCTGGAAAAATTTCTTTCAGCGATCCTTTGGTGGGATCGGCTTTGAGCTTCTTTTTGCCGATTTCTGCCTTTGGCGAAACATTTTTCATTATGGCCCTTGAAGCAGAGTCCCAAGCCTTAGCCGCAACAACCGCCCTTGGAGAAAGCTTGATTCTGTTTTTTTTCTGGTGACCTTGCTTGTCGCGGGCCTCAGTTTCTCTGTCGGTCGACGCACCATCAGGCCGATTGAAGATCTTTCTGTTGTCGTAAGACGTTTGGCAAATAATGATTTAGACGTCACTGTCCCAGCTTTGCGCAGCAACAATGAGATCTCTGAAATCGCCTCGGCTGTCATTGTCTTTAAGGACAATGCCGTGCGCATTCGCACCCTGGAAATAGAAAAAAAAGAAGACGAAGAAAAGCGTTCCCAACAAAAGAAGGCCAGCATGGAGGCCCTTTCCCATCGTTTCGAAGAAACAATTGGCGGCTTGGTGGCTGAAGTGGCCCAAAATATCGATGGCATGCGCGATTTAGCCGATGAGAATGCCAAAATGGCTGAGAATACACGCCGTCAAACGACATTGGTGGCCTCATCCTCAGAGCAATCGATGGAAAATGTCAATGCGGTGTCAACGGCAGCAGAAGAACTGGCGGCCACAGTGCGTGAAATCAGCGCCCAAGTCACCCAAGCGGTCCAAAAATCCATGGAAACAACAGAACAAACGCGCCATGGTGCCGAACGCGTTAAGACCTTAACCAATGCCGCAGACCGTATTGGCGAGGTGATTTCCCTTATCCAAGAAATTGCCGAACAAACCAATCTTCTCGCCCTCAATGCAACCATCGAAGCCGCAAGAGCGGGGGAAGCTGGGAAGGGTTTTGCCGTTGTTGCCTCTGAGGTGAAATCTCTGTCCCACCAAACGGCCAAAGCCACCGAAGATATCAGAGCGCAAATCGAAGAAATCCAAACGGCCTCGACGGAAACAGCGGCGACCATCCGCGCAATTGCCGAGGCCGTAACCGCGCTGAATGAAATGAACACAAGCATTTCGTCTGCGGTGGAACAGCAAGGGGCCTCGACAAATGAGATCGCTTTTAACGCCCAAGAGGCCGCAAAAAGCACATGTGATGTTTCTGGGGGCGTTGAGGCTTTATCCAAGGTCTCGGATGAAGGCGAGAGAAATGCCTCTGCCGTCTTAGAGAAATGTGAGTTCTTGAAAAAATTCTCAGAGAATTTGGCGTTAGAAGTCTCGAAATTTGTCTCAATCGTGCGGGAAGCTTAGAGCAAAGGGCAAAGCACGCCCTAACATTTTTTCGCTTGCGCGGAATTTAAGGCGACTTTTTCGCGAAAAAGTCTTTCAAAAAGCTTTTAGACATTTGGCGATCGAGGGTCTTGCCCCTTCAAGACTCTCGATATTCCGCCCAAGTTTTCGGCGTTTCACTGACCCTAACAGCAATTGTTTCAGGCCAGCGCGCTTTGCACCACTGAAAGAGAAGACGCGCAATTTGTTCCGCCGTCACCCCATCATCGCCGAGAACATCATTGAGATGACGATGGTCCAAACGCTCATCAATATAAGTTTTTAAAGGCGACAGCTCGCGATAATCCCGAACAAAACCAACAGAATTCAAGGTTTCCGACTGTAAAACCACCTCAACCACATAATTATGGCCGTGCAACCGATAGCAAGGGTGGTCTTCTGATAAATGTTTCAGCTCGTGGGAGGCTGAAAAGTGGAATTCTTTTGTAATTGTAAACATTAGCCCAAGCCTTTCATTTTGGCCTCGGCAACAGCGCCCTGCCAAAAATGGGAATCTTCATAGAATGTGGGGTCTTTGACTCCAGCCACATGAAAGGCTTCTTGGCGTTCGACACAGGTTCCACAACGCCCACAATGATGCTGCCCGCCTTTATAGCAGGACCAAGTATCTTGAAAAGCGGTCTCTAACCGATCTCCCTCGCGCACAATGTCGGCCTTGCTCATGGTGACAAAAGGCGTGTAAAGGGACACAGAGGCAAAATCAGCCAGAGCTTTATTTTGCATTTCAGCAAAAGCATTCACAAATTCGGGTCGGCAATCTGGATAAATAAAGTGATCACCGCCATGAAATGCGGCGGCAACCGCGTCTGCACCTCTGGCCGCAGCCGCACCATAGGCAATGGTGAGCATGATTGGATTGCGGTTTGGCACTATGGTGATTTTCATGCTGTCTTCGGCATAATGGCCATCTGGCACGGCTACACCATCTGTTAAAGCAGAGCCGCTGAGCAAAGCGCCAATGCCAGAAATATCGATGACATCATGGCGAACCCCCAAACGATTGGCACAAGCGGCGGCAAAAGACAGTTCTTTTTTATGCCTTTGACCATAATCAAAGGACAGCAACCCTAGGAGATGGTGTTCTTTCGCGACTTTTTGCGCCAGAGTCACGGAATCCAATCCACCAGAGCAGATAACGAGCATTTTCATTGTTTCGAGGGACCCTTGTTTTTACCGGGTAGGCTGCGACCGGAGCTTTTTTCTAAGCCAAAAACTGACCTATATCAGATCCCAGTCTTTGATCATAGACTTTATTCAAATCTTTCGCTTTTATCCTGAATCAGGTGAAAGGCTCTCTGTCTTTATTTTTCCCGCAAAACGGACCAAAAGACTCACTGAAGAGTCGTAGACTCTATCGGTGGGTCTGAGGGACCGATGGCAAAAGCTTTTTCCTTTTGAATTTCTCGAACATTCGGTATTGTGAAAAAATATAGACTTCTACATTTTTATGTGTAAAATAAAATTTATACACAAATTTCTAAAGTTAAAATTATCTTCCCTCTTTCCTGACCGAAACAAGGCTCATGAGGTCTGTTCATGAAAAAGCATATTCTTTTAATCCTAACAGGGGGGATCGCCGCTTATAAATGCCTGGAATTTATACGCCGCGCCCGCGATCAAGACTATCATATTACCTGCGTCACAACAGCTGCCGCCGAAAAATTTATCACACCGCTCTCCTTGACCGCCATTTCTGGAGAGCCCGTCTATAATGATCTCTTTGATCGGCAGGCAGAGGCCGATATTGGTCATATAGCCCTCGCGCGGCGTGCTGACCTCATTGTTGTCGCTCCGGCAACGGCTGACTTTCTTGCCAAAATGGCCCATGGCTTTGCAGACAGCCTCGCGAGCGCAATTTTATTGGCAACAGAAAAGCCGGTTTTGATCGCCCCAGCCATGAACCCTTCCATGTGGCATCATCCAGCAACCCAAGACAATCTTGCATTGTTGGAAAAGCGTGGCATTTACCGGATTGGTCCCGGCATGGGCGCCATGGCTGAAGCGGAAACAGGCATGGGCCGCATGGCCGAGCCTTTGGAAATTCTTGAGGCCGTCAATGATCTGCTAACAGCCCAAAGGGCAAAAGACGTTTTAAGCTTCACCCATTCTCTCTCAGAGCCTCTTTCCTCTTTAGATCCTCCAGCACGCGCGCCTATAGATGCCCAGCAAGATGTTGGCGAAAAGACCTCTTTGCAAGGCTATCGCGCCCTCGTCACCAGCGGCCCAACCCGAGAACCCATAGATCCTGTCCGCTATCTCTCCAACCACTCCTCCGGCAAACAAGGCCATGCGATTGCCGCCGCCTTAGCCCAAAGAGGGGCAGAGACTCTTTTGGTCACGGGGCCGGTCTCTTTGCCAGATCCCCCTGATGTCACCGTGCAAAAAGTTGAGACCGCCGAAGAAATGCTGGCCGCCTGCCAAGACGCTTTGCCCCGCGACATTGTCGTTTGTGCCGCAGCCGTCGCCGATTGGCGTGTTGCGGCAACCCACATGCAAAAACTAAAGAAACAAGAAAGTGGCACGCCTCCAAGCTTAGTCTTGAGTGAAAATCCAGACATCTTAAAAACCATCAGCCAAATGACAGAAGATCGCCCTTCCCTTGTTGTCGGTTTTGCCGCTGAAACCGAAAATGTGCTCCAACATGCCATTGCAAAGAGACTCCGGAAAGGGTGCGATTGGTTGGTGGCCAATGATGTTTCTCCTGCCACGGGTACTTTTGGCGGTGATCGCAATGAGATTCACCTCCTAGACGGTGCCACCATTCACAGCTGGCCACGCATGCAAAAAACAGACATCGCCGATCGTTTGGCAGAGGAAATCGCACAATATTTCCGCGCCGTCTCCTGTTTAGAGTAAAGGCCAAAGGATGATTTAATCCTTTGGTCCGTTTTGTGGTGAAAACAAAGACCTAGAGCAAAGCTGGTTAAAGTGGAATCACTTTAATCATGCGTTTTGCGGCAAAAACAAAGACAGAGAGCCTTTCCCTTGATTCAAATTAAAAGCGAAAGGCTCTAGACCTCTCCCCCATATGTCGTGAAAAGGCTCTAAGACAAGAAGGCATAAGATCTTGCTCAGAATGACCAAAAAACTGCTCTTTGCTATCGAAGCGGTTTTAGATATCGCCTATCACGCTGGCGGTGAACCGGTTCAAAGTTCGGACATTACCGAACGGCAAGGCATTCCAAAACGCTATTTAGAACAAGTCCTTCAACATCTTGTCCGGGCAGGCATCCTCGCTGGGACAAGAGGACCACGCGGCGGATATCGCTTGGCACGAGAACGGCGAAGGGTCTCCATCGGCGATATTGTGCGCGTGGTGCGATCGATGGAAACAGCCCCTGATCCCCTCGACGATCCAGCAGGATCCATCTTAGGCCATAAAGTGGTACGCCCCCTTTGGCAGGAAATGCAAGAGCGCTGCATGGAACAATTCGATGCCATGACCATCGAGGACCTTTGCGACAAAGCGAAGGGAAGCGGCATCGAAAGCATCGCCACCAAGGCCTTCGACTATACGATTTAAAACAAGGACAGAGAGCCTTTCCCTTAAGTCCCAATAAAGCGAAAGGCTTCCGCTGCAAGGCAAATTTAATCACACGCTCTTGAAAGATCATGAAACCTATAACTGGAGAAAAAGCATGTCTGTTGCATCCACTGAGGGTCAAAATGAATTTCGCGGTCGAATTTATGACAGCATCGCAGACACCATTGGCGCCACGCCCTTAGTGCGTGTTTCACGGCTCATGGAAGCCCATGGCGTCAAGGCCGATATTTTGTGCAAACTCGAATATTTCAACCCCATGTCCTCGGTCAAAGATCGGATCGGCTTGGCCATGGTTGAAGCGGCAGAACGCGAAGGGAAAATCACAAAAGACAGCCTGCTCGTCGAACCGACCTCTGGCAATACCGGGATTGCCCTTGCCTTTGCCTGTGCGGCAAAGGGTTATAAGCTGCTTTTAACCATGCCCGAAAGCATGTCCATCGAACGGCGGCGCATGCTGAAATTATTGGGTGCTGAGCTTGAACTCACGCCCCCAGAAAAAGGCATGAAAGGCGCCATTGCGCGGGCCTATGAATTGGTCGAGCAAAAGCCGAACGCGATCATGTTGCAACAGTTCGAAAACCCCGCCAATCCAGCAATTCACCGCAACACCACGGCAGAAGAAATCTGGAAAGACACGGGCGGCACTGTCGATATGCTGATCTCTGGCATTGGTACTGGGGGGACGATTACCGGTGTTGGAGAAGTCCTGAAATCCCGTAAAGCCGACATTAAAATCGTCGCCATCGAGCCCGAAGACAGCCCTGTACTCTCCGGAGGCAATCCAGGTCCCCATAAAATCCAAGGCATCGGTGCTGGCTTTGTCCCTTCTATTTTGAACACCGAAATTTACGACGAAGTCTTGCGTATCGCCAATGAAAGCGCCTTTAAATTCGCCCGCGAAGCCGCGGCAAAAGAAGGTGTTGCGTGTGGAATTTCTTCCGGCGCGGCCCTCGCAGCTGCCGTTGAAATCGGGCAAAGACCCGACATGGCCGGCAAAACGATTGTCGTGATCATCCCGTCTTTCGCAGAACGCTATCTCTCCACAGCCCTGTTTGAAGGTCTGGAGTAAATCCTTACGGGGATAGAGTTGGGCAAAGAGCATTCTTTTGCCTGGAGATTTTAGAGCCTTTTGCGTGATCATAGACGCACACAAAAGGCTCTAGATCGCGTAACCGCGATATTAGGGGGTCTTTTGCAAAAGCCCCCCTAAAACCCCTTAAAACTTTTTTGAAAGACCATCACATTTCATGCAACATAGAAGAACATCATTTTAGCCTTATGCATTTGACATTTTTTTCACTGATCCATATATGTAAGTAGTTACGTAAATGGAGACGATTATGCAATTCTATGACCATGCAGGGCTCGCCGCCCTTGGAAGCCGCTTGCGTCGCCTGGCCGACATGATCACCCGCGATTCCGAAGCCATTTACAAGCTTTATGACGTCAGCCTCGATCCGCGCTGGTTCCCCGTTTTCTATATGCTATCTGTCAAGAAAGAAGCTGCTATCACAGAATTGGCAAAAGATATTGGCCAGTCTCACCCCTCTGTCAGCCAAGTGGTGCGCGAAATGACCAAGGCAGGCCTCGCCACCACCACAAAAAGCCCAGAAGATTCCCGTATCACGCTCGTTGTTCTTTCTGAGGCTGGACAAGCGCTTTTGCCAAAGTTAACCCCGCAAATTGACGATGTTGACCAAGCCGTTGCGGCACTTTTGGCCAAGGCTGGGGTGAATTTTTGGCAAGACATCGAAGCCGTTGAAGATGAACTCGCCCAAGATAGCCTCTTGACACGCGTACGGGCTCTTCGCAAAGAAAGAGAAGGCAAAACCATCACCCTCATTGACTACACACAAGACTATCAAGAAGCCTTCCAGCAGCTCAATCTGGAATGGATCAAAGACCATTGGGAGCCCGAAGAGGCCGATCTCAAGGTTCTAAGAGATCCCCAGAAAACCATCCTTGATCCAGGGGGCTGTCTTCTTCTTGCCCTGCAAGGACCGCATCTTCAGGGGGCCTGTGCGCTTTTGAAAATGGAGGACAAGAGTTATGAGCTGGCCAAAATGGCTGTCTTTAAGCATGCTAGGGGCAAAGGGATTGGTCTCTTGCTTGGCCGCGCAATCCTGGAAAAAGCAAAACAAAAAGGCGCAAAACGGGTTTATCTGGAAAGCAACACGGCCTTACAGCCCGCCCTCCACCTCTATCGCAAGCTTGGTTTTCGGCAAATCGCGAATCGTCCATCGCCTTACAACAGGTGCAATGTTCAAATGGAGCTGTTTTTAGAGCATTTTGCGCGCTTATGAGCCCATAGACAGGGTTCCAAAGGACAAGTCCTTTGGCCGTCGAAAGACAAAACCGCAAAAGCGTCTACTGCTCTAACAGCTGGATAATCTCACGATTTTCATCGAAACAGGCTGCTATAAGGGGACCACCAAAACCACAGCCCGCATCTAAGCTCGTCGTGAAATCTGTCCTATGCACACCAGAATGGGTCTGTTCAAAGCCGCGTACAATATGCTGATAGCCTTGATAGGGCTGCTTGATGGACGCAAATCCGCCGCCCCACCACAAGATTTCCCCTTGCTCGGCCAAAGGCAAAGAGGGATCCAGGCCCGCATGGACAAACAGCATTTGCCGCTCTGGGCACAGGGCAGCATGGCGCAAAGCACTCATCAAAGCATTATGGCCAGGTTTTGCAAGCATTGCCGCCCGCAAGCTATTGGTCCAACGGGCCAGGGCTAAAGGTCCCTCTTGGATTGCCGCCAGCCCCTGTTCCGCTGTGCCGCCATAGGCTTGCAAGGTCGCCCCAACCCCTTGTTCAAGACCCCACTGCAAGCTTTCAGAGGGATCTGGGGCAAATTGCAGTTGCAACAGCTTTTGCCATATTTCCTCTTGTGCCCCCCTGAGATAGACAATGTCCCAAGGCTCCATCCCAGGTCTTGCGAGGAGCGCACGACGAACATTCAACAGCTCTGCCAGCGTGGCCTGAATCTCAAGGCCATGTCCAAGATAATTGCCGAGATAAACCAAACGGTCACCGGGTTGGAAGGCCTGCACCAACTGCTTATGCAGCCCAGTGAGGGCCGCCCGTTCGCCATGGATCGAGGACACCGCCCAGATTCGGTTTGGTCGCCCTAAATTTGCGAATTTATCTTGGTCTTCAGCACGGCGCATGATTGTTTTTTGCCGTGCCAAGCCCGTCCGGGACACCCCGCCCGTGCGTTCAATCACCCCTTTGCCTTTAGAGCTTTGCCCTATTGCCATTTCAGAATGCCTTTATCAGACGATTACGCGCTCATTCTTAGACCAACCAACAAAGCCCATGACCTTGGGAGAACCTTAATGGCGGAAATGGCGCATGCCGGTGAAGACCATGGCCAATCCCTTTTCATCGGCGGCTTTGATCACCTCTTCGTCACGCACAGAGCCTCCAGGTTGGATCGCCGCGGTTGCGCCAGCTTCAGCCGCAGCCATCAGGCCATCTGCAAAAGGGAAAAACGCATCAGAGGCCACAACAGACCCCAAGGCGCGACTTTCTGTCAAGCCTGCTTTTTCGCTCATTTCTTGGGCTTTCCAAGCCGCAATCCGTGAAGAATCGACCCGGCTCATTTGCCCAGCGCCAATGCCCACCGTCGCCCCAGCTTTCGCATAGACAATGGCATTCGATTTCACATGTTTCGCCACAGCAAAAGCAAACAGCATATCCGCCATTTCTTGTGCGCTGGGCTGGCGTTGGGTCACAACTTTCAAAGCCTCTGGATGGACATGACCATGGTCGCGACTTTGCACCAATAGCCCCCCCGCCACCGTGCGATAGGTCAGGCCTGGGCTTTGCGGATCCGGCAAGGTCTTCGTAATCAACACCCGCAGATTTTTTTTCGCCGCAAGAATCTGCCGTGCTTCTGGAGTGAGATCCGGAGCGATAATCACTTCTGCAAATAATTTTGCAATTTTTTCTGCTGTTTCGCCGTCTAAAGGACGATTGGCTGCAATAATCCCGCCAAAGGCCGAAACAGGATCACAGGACAAAGCTTTCTCATAAGCTTCTGTGACGCTGTCCGCCGTTGCAACACCGCATGGATTGGCATGTTTAATAATGGCAATCGCAGGACGGTCAAATTCCGCCGCCAACTCAAAAGCCGCATCGGTATCATTGAGATTATTAAAGCTGAGCTCTTTGCCTTGTAGCTGCTCTGCTGTCGCCACACCTGGACGCGGGGTCCCCGTCAGGTAGAGGGCCGCCTGCTGATGGGGATTTTCGCCATAGCGAAGATTTTGTTTTAAACTGCCAGCCAAAGCCAAACGTGGTGGCAAAGTCTCTGGCTCTGCCCCTGTCTCCAAAGCGGTCACAGCCCATGCGGCAATCGCCGCATCATAGGCCGCTGTATGAGCATAGGCGGTGGCGGCAAGAGCCCGGCGCAGGGGCAGATCGGTTCCCCCCTCCTGGGCGGCCATTGCCTGTTGAACCCGTCCATAGTCACTGGGGTCAACAATCACGGTGACATCGCCATGATTTTTTGCCGCCGCGCGGATCAAAGCGGGCCCACCAATATCAATATTCTCAATACAGGTCTCGGTGTCTGCCCCAGACGCCACGGTCTGCACAAAAGGATAGAGATTCACCACGACCAAATCGATGGGAGGAATGTCATGCTCTGCCATTTGGGCGCAATGCTGATCTTTGCTGCGCACGGCCAGGATGCCGCCATGGATTTTGGGCTGCAACGTTTTCACACGGCCATCCATGATTTCTGGAAAGCCCGTATGATCAGAGACTTCGACCACGGTCAAGCCAGCCTCGCGGAGGGCTTTGGCAGAGCCTCCTGTTGACAGCAATTCCACCCCTTGTTCTTGTAGAAAACGGGCAAAATCAACCAACCCCGTTTTGTCAGAAACAGAAAGCAAAGCCCGAGTGATTTTATTAGACATAGTGCGGCATCTCAAATGAAAGGAGAGAAAGGAATGTCAAAGGTTCCAAAGAGCAAGACAAACTTAGAGCAAAGCGCGATCAGGTGGATCC
>DDLW01000168.1 GCA_002340345.1 Alphaproteobacteria bacterium UBA2562
AACCTAAGTCGCGGATGACTCTCGACAAGTGAAAGATATGTTTCTGTCATATTAGATCCATGGAAATTCCCTATGCTGCCCCGACTGAAGGAATCAGCTCTTCACAATCCTTGCATTTTTTAAGAGCTTTTTCCAATTTAGGGAGAGACTTTACAATGAAAAAAACCTTAGCCTTCGTCCTCGGCAGCATGACCATGTCTTTAGGGCTCCATATGGCCCATGCCGCTGAAGTCAAATTCTATGATAGCACAGACCCTATTCTCAAACTGCGCACCGTAACCTATCCTGGTGGCAAAACAGCCGATTTGACCGTCGGCCTTGGCTCTGGAGCCTATCGCCATAAAAATGATCCTGCAAATATTATCACTGTTGTCGCCGACCGAGGCCCAAACTTTACCTGCAAACAAGCAAAAAAAATTATCGGTGAAGCCTCTGAAAAACCTTGCGCAGAAATTAAAAAGGGTCGTTGGTATCCAGTTCCAGACTACACCCCCTCCATTTACAAGCTCGTCTTGAAAGAGGATATGACCTTTGCGATCAAAGATGTCATTTCTTTAAAAGATCGTGATGGCAACCCTGT
Organism: Alphaproteobacteria bacterium UBA2562; assembly: GCA_002340345.1. Lineage (GTDB taxonomy): Bacteria > Pseudomonadota > Alphaproteobacteria > UBA2562 > UBA2562 > UBA2562. Next base: position 581 of record DDLW01000168.1, read on the forward strand.
TGATGGCATGCTCAATCCTTTAACGGTTGCGACCACAGAAAACCCCATTGATTTAGACGGCAAACCCTTAAAACATAACCCAAATGCTGTTGATGCCGAAGGCATTGTGAAGCTGTCTGACGGCAGCTATTGGATTGGCGAGGAAATGGGGCCGTCCTTGATGCATGTTGCCTCTGATGGTCGCATCCTCAAGCGTTTGGTTCCTGCCGATACCGAAAAAGACTATGCTGATGCCAATATGGATGTGGTGGGGGCGCTCCCTGCGATCCTCGCAAAACGCCAAGCCAATCGCGGGATTGAATCCGTTGCCTTGTCCCCTGATGAGAAATTCCTCTATATCATTATGCAAAATCCTTTGGCCAACCCAGACAAAAAAACATATCTAGCCGCTAAAAATACCCGTATTCTCAAGCTCGAGACCGCGACCCAAAAAATATTGGGTGAGTATGTTTATCAATTGGATGATCCCCAAAGCTTTAAATTGGACCCGTCCAAAAAACAAAATGCGCCTCGCATTTCCGAAATGCTGGCCCTCGGCACAGACCGTCTTTTGGTCCTAGAGCGGACCAATGGCACGACCAAACTTCATGAGATTTCCCTCGACGGGGCCTCAAACATCTTCGGCTCTGCTTGGGATGATCTGGCCACCAGCCCAAGTTTGGAGGCCAGCAACGATCTTAGCAAAACCGATATCAAAGCAGTCACCAAAACCTTGCGTTTTGACTCCGCAGATTTCGAAGACATTCCAACGAAATTGGAAGGCATCGCCATTCTTGGCAATGGCGATGTTGCACTGATTAATGACAATGATTTCGGGATTAAAGGAGATCCAACCCGGGTTGTGCGCCTGATCGGCAGCGACATTAAGATGGACTAGAGCCTTTTGCGTGATGATAGACGCACACAAAATGCTCTCTCTTATTGTTTTTGCTGCAAGACATATCGACTGGGTGTTTCCATCCAGCAGCACTTTGCTTTAGAGCCATTCGCGGGCTTAGGCTTGGTCGCGGATGGCTCTAAGACCAACCGACAAAAATAGAACCCTATGGCCGGTTGGTTAAACCCATGCGGCATTTAAGCAAAAGGCCAACCGAAGAGTCGGAGACTGTGTCGGTTGGTCTTAGACTTAGGATAAAGTGATGCACCCATGGAACAAGTGCTTCTTTAAGAAGCTTTTTTTCTATTTTTATGGCATTGTTCTCTCTTTATGCTTTGTCCAAGACAGCTTTGCCCGATCCCCTGATAAACAAATTTTCTGGACCGCCTTTCAAGATCTGCCCCCGAAATATTTCAAAACTTCAGACGGGCAATATCGCGGTTTATGCTATGACATTTTACGAGAAGCAGAAGCCAGACTACAAGATATCGAAATCCGCACTTATGGCTTTCACCCCTGGAAACGCATTCAAGCAGAGCTTGCTGAAGGGCGTTTAGACCTCGTTTTTGGCGTCGCTCGTAATAAAAAAAGGGAAGCGCAGTATTTTTTTGTTCGCCAACCCCTTTATGATGTCAATCACGTTGCGGCATCCCGTATCAACGACAAAGTTCTTTTGAGCTCCTTAGAAGACCTAAAGACATTTTCCAAAACAAATCGCATTTTAACAAATAGAGGCAGTGCCACTGCACGCTACCTCAAAAAACTCAATATTCAGAATATTGATGACAGAGGGCCAGATCTTCTGCAGAATCTTAAGAAATTACAGGCAGGACGAGGGCGTTTATTTTACTTTCATGATCTTGGTATTTATTGGCACTTAAAGCATAGTGAAGATCTTAAGATTAAAGTGCTACCCGTTTCTTTTAACCGCTATTATCATTATCTCGCCCTTCATCCTCGTCATGAACCGACATTAGGGGCTCGTTTCGCGACTGTTTTGAAAGATATGAAGGACGATGGGACCTTACAAAAGTTACGCCAGCGTTATCTTGGCCTAGAGCGTTCCTTAAAACATCACAACATGCCTGACCTGACCACAAAAGAAGCGACTTCCCATTTAGAACCCAACTTATAGCGCAAAGATGTAACGTCAGAGAAAATAACAGTTACATTTCTTTATAAAATCATGCCATCCATGTCATCTTGCCGTCTCAAAAGACCTTTATAAGGGCCAATATACTGGCGTAAGATAACAGGATCCTCTTTTGAGCGGGCCACAGCAAGAAAAACCTTAAAGCATTTCCCTCTCATGCAAAAATGCGTTAAGACGGATCATTATAATACCGCCGCCAAGGGAGTTCCCCCAAGGGAGTCCCCCAAGTCCACTCACCCGGATAGAGACTGTGTCTATGACCACTTTTTGGGATCGCTTTTCAGCACAAAAAACACCAACGCCACAGAATGACAGTCATCCCTCGACGATCCGTCCGAGCCATGACAGCGAAACTTTGGCAGAATTGGACTTGGAACGACTCAAAATTCTCAATGCCGAATTTCAAAGGGTCGATGGGCGCGGCCTCCTTTCCAAAGATCCCAAAGACACCCTCACAACGCAGAATAAAACCACAGCCCTGACCAAACATCTTACAATGGCGCAGTCTCCTTTTCGTTTTTTCCGAGGCTCTGCGTCTTTATTTTACGCGGATTTGTCCACAGCAAGGCTTTCGCTGCCAGAGGCGTTTACAGCCCTGCCCTTCACCAGAATCCAAGGGGATTGTCATTTCTCAAACTTTGGCTTCCTCACAGAAGAAGGCAGCCATGGTGATGATCTTGTCTGGGCGCTCAATGATTTTGATGATGCTTGTGTGGGTCATGCGGCTTGGGATCTTTTGCGTTTCGCCACCAGCTTGTTCCTGGTCACTGATACCTGCCAAGGGTTCAAGAAAAGACGCTATCCAAACGATCTCCCAGCGGAAAAGAAACAATATGCGCCGACGAAAAAAGGCGCGCAGGCAGCTGTTCTTCGTTTCCTAGAGGCCTATAGCCATAGCTGTGATGAGATGATTGGTGACCCAGATCGCCGCAATCAAAAGCTAGAAAGCTTTAAACAAACGCATTTTTTATATCGTTTCTGGAAAAAAGCGGCAAAGCGCCAACTCGGCGGGAAAGACTTCGAACAAAAATCCTCTTTAGGAAAAGCCACCTTATGTTTCGAAGGCCAGCTCCGCTTTCGCCCCCTGCCAGATCGTTTTATGCGCTTAAGCCCCCAGCAAGAAAAAGAGATTCGCACGGCCTTTCGCCCTTATGTCGATGACGAAATCCTTGACCTTGTCCAACGCCAAGGGGCTGGCACCGGGTCATTGGATATTGACCGCTATTATCTTTTGGTCGGACCTGCCCAGCCTGATCTGAAAGATTGGAGTCAAATGGCGCATCTTGTTGAGGTCAAACAGCAAAAACCAGCCGCTGCCCTCTATCATTTCCCGTCTTTAAGTCCTGTCAATCGCCTTAACCCAGCACATCTAACGGTTGATTGCCAAAGATTAATGCAAAGGCGGCCCGATTTGGTGTTGGACGAGGCCTTTTGGCGTGAGAAATCTTGGCTTGTCCGATCACGCCACCATGCCCGGCTTGGTCTGGACCCTGAGGATCTCATGACCCACCCAGACCCCAATAAAGCACTCCAACATTATGCCAAAGCCTGCGGGAAGGTCTTGGCCCAAGCCCATGCGCGTGGCGATCGGCGATCGACCCGCTTTGAAACACAAATGGTGCAAGCACTTGAAAAATCTGCCATGGAACTGGCAGACCTGGCCGAAATTTATGCAAAAAACGTCAAAAAAGACTGGCAACTTTTCAAAACTGTTTTTGCTTAAGAAGGAACATCTCAACGCAAAAAACACCATCAATCGGAAAGATCATTTGGCTATTCTGCAGCGGCAGGCGCTTCATTTTGGGTCCTGCCTTTTCGTAAAATCTGCGAAAATTTTTGCATGACCGCTTCATAATCTTTTGCAAGATAATGATAGCTTGGTGTTTTCATATGGGTTTGCACTTTCGTGACTGGCTTTTTTAAAAGATCTTTTTCTTGCGCGTAAACCACCTCGGACCGCATTGCCAAAAATGCGTCAATGCTGCCTGTATTATAACTTTTCATCATGTCCGCAAAGGTCATGAAACGGCGCATTTTCGCGTTCTTCTTGGCATACGCCTCCATCCAATAAACACCAAGAATGTAGCCTATGGTCTGTATATCTTTTTGAGAGCCCTTGGACTGCCCCCACAAAGCCGCTTCTAAAGAAAAAACTGGAACTTCTGAACGCACAAAAGGCCGCTGAAATTGTTCTTCAATGATCTCTAAGCGCACAGCTTCTCCATCTGTCCATCCCGCATTGAAGCTGGCAATAGAACGCCGCCCCGGCAAAGGGATAAAGGCTGGAGAACATCCAACTTGTTGATAAATCTCTTTAAACTGTGGAATGATTTTATGCTCGACAAGTGCATGCCCTTGCATATAACCAATCAATTGCGGACAGTCCGCCCTGATTGACTTTATAAAAGGGCCATTTACCAAACTCAAAACCACAAATGCGCAAATGGCTTTTTGAAAAGAATGATACAATAATTTGGCGGAAAACATTATTCTAACCTTAGAGAACAAAGGACAGAAGAAGAGACTTATGCTTTTGGTCCATTCTTCTGCTTCTAGAGCATTTCGCTTTTAATTTGAATCAGGGGAAAGGCTCTCTGTTTTTGTTTTTGCCGCAAAACGCATGGTGATAGGGGCTGCCACTTTAACCAGCTTTGCTCTAAGCACTTTAATGCGCA
>DDLW01000198.1 GCA_002340345.1 Alphaproteobacteria bacterium UBA2562
TAAATTACTATGATTTTTATTTAAAGAAACGTCTTTTGCAAAACTCTTAATATCAACGTGATCATTATAAGAATCTATATTTGTGAATGAGCCAATACAATCCCCGCCATATGAAATATCGAGAATAACGTTAAAATCATAAAATGTTTTTTCTAGAAAAGCATAGATCTTCTCAGCAATATTCTCGATCGTTTTCGAGGGCTCAAATAAAAAACTCACGACTTTATGTTTTTGCAGTGCTTTTTCTAAAGGCAGCAAAACTGTAATAACTTCATAGTATTTGTAATTTTTCTGTATTTCAATTTCAATAATATTACCATTAGGCAAAAATAAGACCTGACCATCGCAAAATGAAAAATCTTCTTCATCTTTGCAAAAAGATATTTTCTTTAAAATTTCTATAAGAGGATGACCTTCAGGCGTCGACAAAAGTAGAGATTCAAGGGACAAACCAAGATGATCTGCCAGCCTTTCACTTACGCCTATGCATTCTAAATTTTGGTAATCCCAAACTAAAACACCGAAATTTGCATTCAACGCTGTATAAGGCACGGACCTTAAAATATTCTTTTGCATATTTTCCCCTATGAAATGAATATTATTTCCCCTCCTAAAACAAAACATGGTCCCGTGTGCTTGAGGAACCGCTTCTATTTATGGCTTGTCGCATTGTTCCCGATTCAAGATAAAAGCACAATGCCGTAAATTCAAACATCTTTAACAAAATCCGCCACAGAGAAAGCACGGCATATTTTTGCCGCAAAACACAGGGAAACCTTTAATGACCTCTTTTCTTGATTTTCAGTCTCAAGCTTTTCAATAACTTCCGAGGCTTCGCAACGCAAAATCAGAGGTAAATCGAGGTGGCCACAAGGTCAAAAGAACTCGACTTTATGTGGCTTTGCCCTAAAGTCACCTTATACCAACCAACAGAGTCTTTCCGACTCTTCGGTTGGTCTTTTGCGCAAACGCCGCACGGGCTTAACCAACAGGCGATAGGTCTTATTTTTGTCGGTTGGTATAAAACCCCCACCCTTTCCCAGAGAGTTGAATGATGAAATTTCTACATACAATGGTCCGTGTCAAAGATTTAGAAGAATCTCTCGATTTTTATTGCAATAAGCTCGGCTTAAAAGAAGTCAAACGCGCAGACTATGAAAAAGGCCGCTTCACATTGGTGTATCTTGCCGCGCCCGCAGACTGCCCGCAAGCAGAACAAGACAAAGCCCCTCTTCTTGAACTGACCTATAATTGGGATCCAGAGACCTATGATGGCGGTCGTAATTTCGGCCATGTTGCCTATAGAGTTGATAATATCTATGAGATTTGCAATGCTTTACAAGAAAAAGGCGTGATCATTCATCGCCCACCAAGGGATGGTTATATGGCTTTTGTCAAGTCTCCGGATGGTATTTCCGTCGAACTTCTTCAAAAAGGAGAGGCTTTACCCGCACAAGAACCCTGGCGTTCCATGGAAAATACAGGCAGCTGGTAAGAGCCTTAGATCATAGCTTCCCGGTGCCCTCTCTTGACGCCGGGAAGCGATAAAAGGCATGCAATTTAGCCTTACGACTTTTGCAAAAGCGCTCTATTGGTGGCGCTGGTAATGGCATGCAAAGACGCGGCAACAATATTTTTATCGCGCCCAACCCCGAAAAAGGTCTTTTCCCCAACGCGTATTTCCACATAGCTGACCGCAACGGCGGCGGCACCACCTAAACCTGCTGAATGCTCTTGATAATCAACCACATCTACAGCCATCCCCAGGGCTTTAGACAAAGCATCGGTATAGCCATCAATCGGCCCTGTGCCTTGGCCTTCAATTGTGCTTTCCACCCCGTCTCGGACCATTTGCGCCTCTAGGGTATAAAGATCTCGGCTTGCACTGTCAGGGATCGTCGTGTGGCGGACAAAGGTCAAAGACCCCTCTTGGTCTAAATATTCTTTTTGGAATAAGTCCCAAATCCGCTCGGACCGCAATTCTACGCCTTCTCGATCACTAACATCTTGGACAATTTTCGAGAATTCAATTTGCATGCGGCGCGGCATGCGAATGCCATAATCGGTCTCAAGCACATAGGCAATGCCCCCCTTGCCCGATTGGCTATTGATACGGATCACAGCTTCGTAAGAGCGCCCAACATCATTGGGATCAATCGGCAAATAAGGAATTTCCCACTGCTTACTATTTGAACTGCGATAGGCCTTCAGCCCTTTATTGATCGCATCTTGGTGGGAGCCTGAAAAGGCTGTGAAAACCAGCTCTCCCGCATAAGGGTGACGCGGATGGATTTCCATTTGATTCGCGTATTTATAGACCCGTGCGACCTCATTAATATCCGAGAAATCTAAAGCGGGATCGATCCCTTGGGTGAACATATTCAGACCCAAAGTCACCAAATCGACATTGCCCGTCCGCTCGCCATTGCCAAATAACGTGCCTTCGATACGATCGGCGCCAGCCATTAAAGCAAGCTCGGCCGCCGCAACCGCTGTGCCTCGATCATTATGGGGGTGGACAGAGATTCTTAAAGTCTCGCGATTTTTCACATGGCGGCAAAACCATTCAATTTGATCGGCATAAAAATTCGGCGAGGCCATCTCAACCGTCGCAGGCAAATTCACAATCAAAGGCTTTTCAACGGTCGGTTCAAAAACATCCATCACCGCTTCACAGATTTCGACGGCAAAATCGAGTTCTGTGCCTGTAAAACTTTCAGGAGAATATTGATAGATGATTTCTGTTTCTGGCGTTTGATCGGCCAAGTCTTTGATCAACTTTGCGCCTTTGACCGCAATATCAATAATGCCTTGCTGATCCATGCCAAAGACAACTTTACGCTGCAAAACAGATGTCGAGTTATAAAGATGAATAATGGCTTTTGGGGCGCCTTTGATCGCTTCAAATGTCTTGCGAATTAAGTCTTCTCGCGCTTGGGTCAACACCTGGATGGCAACATCTGCAGGCAAGCGATTTTCATCAATCACAAATCGTGTAAAGTCGTAATCGGTTTGCGAGGCCGCAGGAAAACCCACTTCAATTTCTTTAAAGCCCATTTTCAACAATAAATCAAACATGCGCATTTTTCGGTCATGGCCCATGGGCTCAATCAACGCTTGGTTGCCATCCCGCAAGTCCACACTGCACCATTCTGGTGCTTCTGTGATCTGTTGACTTGGCCATTGACGATGGGGCAGATCGATCATGGGGAAAGCGGCATATTTCTGCGCAGGATCAATTTTCGTCATTCCATCAACTCCTGAAGATCCTATTTATAAAGCGTAATCCCGGTCAGTTTTGAAAACAAACGCGTCTGAATAAAAGCGAAAGGCTCTCGTCAAAAGGTTACACGAAATGCGTTTCAGCGCGGCAGATGTGAAGCTCATCTCCACGTCTTTTTTCCGCTGCTTGCGCTTGCCTAGAGCAAAGCTGGTTAA
>DDLW01000003.1 GCA_002340345.1 Alphaproteobacteria bacterium UBA2562
CCCCGCCGGTCTCAAAAGCGCGCTTGGCCGTTTCTGCGGCGGCTTCTGTGGCGTCTGGTCCATGCAACATGGTGGTGCAAGCATTGGCGAGGACTTTTTTCGCGTCATTGATCTCCGCCCCTTGCAGCGCCTCAAGCTTGGCGATCTCGTCCAAAGGCAGTTCCGTGAAAAGACGTAAAAACCGGCCAACATCCGCATCTTCGGTATTTCGCCAAAATTGCCAGTAATCATAGGGCGAGAGACGGTCTTCATTCAGCCAGATCGCGCCTTGGGCGGTTTTTCCCATTTTGGCCCCGGAGGCTGTGGTCAAAAGAGGGCTTGTCACACCGAACACGTCACGGCCATCCACCCGTCTTGCAAGTTCGACCCCATTGACAATATTGCCCCACTGGTCGGATCCTCCCATTTGCAGAATGCAATCCTGGCGCCGTGCCAGTTCTGCAAAATCATAGGCTTGCAGAATCATATAATTAAATTCAAGAAAAGTGAGGGGTTGTTCGCGTTCCAAGCGAAGTTTCACGCTGTCAAAGGTCAGCATGCGATTGATGGTGAAATGGGGACCATAATCCCGCAGCATATCAATATAATTCAAGGTTGCAAGCCAATCGGCATTATTCACCATACAGGCCTGGTCTGGCTGGTCTCCGAAAGTCAGAAATTTTGAAAAGACTTTTTGAATCCCGGCCATATTTTGGGCAATATCAGCGTCGCTTAAGACTTTACGCGCTTCGTCTTTGCCAGAAGGATCGCCAATGCGCGTGGTGCCTCCGCCCATAAGAACAAGAGGACGATGCCCTGTTTTTTGGAGCCAACGCAGCAGCATAATTTGTGTTAAAGAGCCAACATGCAAGCTGTCTGCTGTGCAATCAAAGCCAATATAGCCTGTGACAGCCTGACTGGACATTTTGGCATCTAAAGCCTCAAGATCCGTTGCCTGATGGATGTATCCCCGTTCGGAGATGACCTGAAGAAATTCTGATTTTAGAACAGACATTGACTTTGCTTCTTTGTGTGAGCAGCAAACAGTGCGATAAGTCCTAAAGACGGATCACAGAATTTGCAGGATCGTGGAATGGTGAGCGCTATGGGGCTATAAAATGGAAAGGCCCCAAATTTCTCATTGCGTATTTCTCGGTGTGTAAAGAGAGAAAGTCGATTTAACAATGCTGGCTCTGGAATTCAAGGAGAAGCTTTCTCTCTTGGACAATGACAAGACATTATGATTCCAGAGGCAAAGCTTTCAATCGGGAAAAGAGATCATTATAGGTTTGCGTAACGATAGAAAATGGCTTCTTGGGGAAAGGGAGATGACGCAGATGGAGTGGGCGATTGGGTTGATGAGTGGTACCTCCCTTGATGGTATCGATGCGGCTTTGATCAAAAGTAATGGCAATGAAAAATGCGAACATCATGCCTTTCTCAGTCATCCTTACGAGGCGGCGTTTCGCAAATCCTTACGGCAATTAGCGCTGGCGCAAGGGGAGCACCCAGAACGGGAGGCGATCGAAACAGAACTGACAGAGCGTCACATCAAAGCGGTGCATGATCTCTTGACACAGGCCGGCAAAACAGCGGCGGACATTTGCTGTATCGGCTTCCATGGTCATACCTTGTTTCATGCGCCAACGCCAGGGGTTGCCGGTGAAGGGAAAACACTCCAAATCGGTAAAGCAGCGCGCCTTGCAGAGAAAACAGGCATTGATGTCTATTATGATTTCCGGTCTGAAGATGTGGCTTTGGGCGGGGAGGGGGCACCGCTTGTCCCCATTTATCACCGCGCCTTAGCGCTTTCAACGCAGTTAGAGCGCCCTCTGGCCTTTCTCAATATAGGGGGTGTTGCCAATATCACCTGGATTGGGGAGTCTTCTGAGCAAACTTTGATGGCTTTTGACTGTGGGCCTGGGAATGCTTTGATTGATGATTGGATGGCGCGTCATTCTGATCAGGCCATGGACAAAAATGGGGATCGGGCCGCTGCGGGCCAAAGTGACAAAGCAGCCCTTGCGGTCTTTTTAAATGATGATTTCTTTTTGCGCACCCCACCGAAAAGCCTTGATCGCGATTATTTTAAAGACTTCCCAGCTCTTTTAGCCCATCGCCGCCTGTCTTTAGAGGATGGGGCGGCGACCTTAACGGCGGCGACGGTTGCTTGTGTTGCCGCCGCGCTCCCACAATTACCAGAGCCGCCCAAACAATGGATTGTGTGTGGGGGCGGTCGCCATAATGCAACTTTGATGCGGCAGCTGTCCGAGGCCTTGAAATGCGCTGTGCGCTCTGCGGATATGTTTGGCTGGAATGGTGATGCGATGGAAGCCGAGGCCTTTGCCTATTTGGCCCTTCGCCGGCGTCATAATCTGTCCACGACTTTTCCGGGGACAACAGCGGTGCCAGAGCCTCTTTCAACGGGGGTTTTGGCACAGAAAAAGTAAGATATTGCTGTGTGATATCCCCAATGTTCTTGATGATGCTTGCGGTGGCGCGGGCATCAAAAAAAGAGCGACCCTCTTTTGCCTTTTGCTCTCAGGATGAAAGTTCCAGAATGTCGGCTCATGATCAAAACCGTTATAAGACCCTTTTCCTCAGAGCAAGTCTTTCCCTCGCCCTTTTCGGAGGCTTTTTATATTTCATCGATTGGGAGAATTTTAACACTTATCTCTCATGGCAAACGATTTGGGGGGCGCTGGCGGCGCAAATTGCGATCGTTACAGCTGTCTTCCTCATGGCCGTCCGGCACAGCTTTTTGGTTTCACGACCAGCAGCGCCGTTGAAACCGACGGCCATTTCGGTCTTTCTGGCGCAAGGATTGACTTTTATTATCCCTGGGCGGCTGCCTGAGTTCTTAAAAGCAACCTATCTGCGCAAAACATGTGACGTGCCCTTGAGTGCAGGGGTAACAGCCATTTTCTTTGAAAGGTTGATGGATTTGGTTGTGGTTGGCCTTCTTGCGACGGTTGCTTTACCTTTCGCGGGGTTGACGGGCTTTTGGCTTATGATTCCCCTAGGCTTTTTAGGGGGGCCTTTTGCCTTTATTCTTTTGGCCCATTTTAAAAAGCACTGGCTTGAATGGTTGATACAGAGACTTCCTCATCAGAAGCTCCGTGATTTTGCCAAGATGTCGCTGCATCATTTCACAGAAATATTGACTTTCAGAGATTATAGTCTTGCATTTCTTGTTGGTATTATGATCTGGGGAGCCTTTTTACTTTCTTATGTGATTTTGTTTTATTTTTGGCAGGCGCCTGGTCTCTCTTTTGGGGCGATTGTTGCGGTTTACATTGCCGCGATTTTAGGTGCGGCGATCCCTTTACTGCCAGGAGGGCTTGGCTCTGTCGAAGGGGCCGCGGCCTTCGCTCTTTTGCAGTTTGGCTATAATTTTACGCAAGCGATTGAAGTCACAATAGGTTTGCGATTTACACAAATTTTATTCTTGTTACCGCTCTCCTTAATTCTTCTTGTGTTTGTCAGGACGGGCCTGTCAAACATTTTGCGTGATTTGAAAGAAAAACCGGATGGGAAGACCAGCGATCAGGCTTAATCTCGATCGAGACGGTCTATCGCCGCAGAGAGTAAATCAAATCGCACATGATGGGCCATATGCCCAACCCCTTCCGCAAGAGCAAGATTTGCATTGGGGAGGGCCTCTGCCAGATCGACAGCATGCTGTTGGGCTGTGAGAAGCCAATCGGCAGTGCCATGAATGATTTCAACAGGGCATGAGATTCTGTTATATCCTATGGAAAGATGTTTGAGAGCCGCTTGCGTTTGTGCAAGATCTTGGCAATTGGCCGCAACACTCTGGGGACGTAGGGACAGAGGAGCACCGACAGAGGCAAGATAGTCTTGTGGTACTGGGTTTGGATGAAAAGCCCGTGTCACGAAATCTTCAACAGCGCCCTTGTCTGCATTTTTGACAAGGCTTGCCATATATCGTTTGATGAGAAAATGCGTGAGGCCAAGCTGGTCAAAACACCCCCAGGTCATGCCGGCCAAATGGTGACGCCAGGGCTGTGTGGCGCCGGAAACTGTGATAACGCCTGTGATGTCTTGGGGGGCGTCTAAAGCCCAAGCCAAAGCCACAATCGCGCCCCAGCTATGACCGACGACAATTGGCTTCTCCACACCCATCTGCGCTGCGGCCAGTTGGAGATGCCGCGCTTGCCGTTGTGGCGTCCAGAGATCGGGGGTGCGCTGGCTATATCCGAAACCAGGCCGGTCCATGGCAATGACACGCCGCTTTTGTGCCAGGGCACCGCTGGGATGATAGGTCCAGTCCCGAAGATTAACACTGGCACCATGAAGAAGAATGACGGGGCGACGGCCTTGGCCTTGGTCAGTGGCATGAACTGTAAGACCATTGACGTCTAAGAGTCGACCAATCGGCGGGAAAAGGGCTTCGGCCATGCTGTCAGAGATGTCTTTGGGGGCTAAAGAGGTCTGAGACGATGGGGACGGATCGGTCTTGTGCTGGCGTAAATGTTTCTTAGAGCTGATAGAGCGCAACATGTCATAGAGGGGAGAAAAATTATTTTTCATGCTCTTCTGTTTTGATGAGACGGAGTTTCAGCAGTAAATCTTTAGGGAAGTTCATGGAGATATAAAATTTTACACAATAAAGACTCTTTTAGAGTATTTTGCTTTTCTCTAGAGCAAAGCTGGTTAAAGTGGCATCACTTTAACCATGCGTTTTGCGGCAAAAACAAGATCATAGAGCCTTTCCATTGATTCAATATAAAAAAGAAAGGCTCTAGTTTTTGGCGATAAAAACCACAGTGACATTGACCGAGAGACCGGCCTGATCCGGATTTGGTTGGTGAC
>DDLW01000316.1 GCA_002340345.1 Alphaproteobacteria bacterium UBA2562
ATTATGCAGAGGTCTTTCAGAGATCATATGGGCAATGCCACTCATTTCCGAAATGGTCTTCCCAATGCGTCCAATTGCGGACACGGTGGCGGTGATTTCTTGTTGGATTGTCGCAACTTGGAGAGAGATATCATCTGTGGCCGTGGCGGTCTGTTGGGCGAGATTTTTCACTTCTCCGGCGACGACAGCAAAGCCTCTGCCCGCATCTCCAGCCCGGGCCGCTTCGATTGTGGCATTGAGGGCTAAGAGATTCGTTTGATTGGCAATTTGATTAATTAATTGAACGACTTCACCAATTTTCTGGGAGGCTTCGGACAGACCTTGGATCGTGTCATTGGTGCGCGAGACTTCTTCTTCTGCGGCCGCCGCGATATGGGTTGAGGCTTCGGACCGTTCTGTAATGTCTTCGAATGTAAGGCTTAAAACTTCTGCTGCCTTTGAGACAGAACTGACATTTTCGCTGGCAGATTGCGAATTTGTTGAAACATCACGGACTTTATCGCGGGCGGTGTCAGCGGTAACGGCCATCTCTGTGGCGCGATTCTCAAGATCGCGAGAAGCCGTCAGAAAACCTGCCACCATTTGGTCTATTTTCCCCTGGAATCTTTCCGTTAAGACACGGACATGTTCAATATTTTGTTGATCAGCCCAGCGCGCAACAATTTGTCGCTCATCGGACAATCTCTCAACTTTTAGAAGAGAGTCTTTAAGGTCTATAATTTGGTCCCTTAAAAGGCCAAATTCGTCGCGGCGCTTAAGCTCGGGAAAAACCAATTCATGGTCGCCTTCGATGACTTGTGAAAGCCTTTTGATGATTTCAAGGAGAGGTTGGCGAATCCCAAAAAGAGAATGATGACAATGGGGATACTCGCCAGAAGATTAACACTTGCAGCCGTCCATAAAAGCCCTGTCCCAAAGTGTTCTAGCGCGCTCGACTGATATCGCACTAAAGATATTAAGATCATTATCGACGATAAAAGAGTGAGAATGGACAACGCGCAACCGGCCAAGGTCAAAGGTGCCTTTTGGGAAGATAAAAACATGGGCATCTATCCATATAATGGAACTTTTAAATGACTCGACTGACGAGGAGGCGAAATGCTGGCGTTAATCCACGAGAGCAAAGTGCAGTTCTTGAGCATTCTTTTTAATTTGACCAAAGATAAAATGCTCTAGGATGTGCTTCAGGATCAAAACCAAAAAGTGATCTAATATTTTCAAAAAGCTATTCTGTAAAAGAGTAAAAATATTTTCATCAGATAGAAAGCAAAATCTGCATCATTAAGCATAAGAATATTCTATAGGGCCTTAGCCATTTATAAGAATTCTTATATAGTCAGTCTTGTTATCTAAATTTGTAAAAAAGTTGCATCGCGATTTAAAATAAAATTTATAGTAAAATTCAAAGAAAAAAATATCATTTGATTGCTCCCAATAAGGTGGTTGTTTATTTTTATTCTTATTAAAGATGTTTCTTCTTTAATTTTAAAAATTTTTAATAGCATCATCAGATATCACAATAAATATTTCTATAATGCTTTAATTTTATAATGAAAGAAAAGAGCTGCTTCGATTAATCTCGAATTTTGTGGTGCAAAGTTTCGAAAGATGTTGAAGAAGTTGAAACTGAAAATCCAGAAAAGAGGAAATCAGCGTTTTCCAAAGGAATGCGGTAAAAGAAAATAAGGAGCGTTGGTCGTGCTTCGAAAGAAGTAGAATGCCAAAGTTGCTCTGAGATATGCCTTTGCAAGGGAAACACAGCTTTTGCCAGGTGTGATCCTCAATTAATGATATAGTACATCAAATATCAATATACTCAACTTTATTCTTGCTGTATATAATACAGAGAAGAAACAGCAGATTAGAGATAGGGAAAAAACTCTCTAACCTTTTAAAGGATTCTGTTAAACATAAATGTAACATTTTAGGAATATTTGTCATTATGATAATCAAATTATCTTTACAAAGAATGTTCCTACTTATGGGGTGTATTTTTTTTCTGTTCATTGTTGGTATTTTATCCCTGCAAGGATATCAGCTTAATGCAAAAATGATTGCTGAGCGAGAAGCCAAAATCAAAGATATCATTATGGGATTGGTTCAAAATATCCATGCAGATATAGAAAAAAGATATAAAGATAAAGCAAGCAAGCAAGACATTGAGACTATAATAAGAGAACATGTTTATAATTATCGGTTTGGTGATAATGGGTATATTTTTTCTTTTGACTATAACGCCTGTGTTATATCTCATAAGATGAAAAAAAGAATAGGGAAGTGTAAAGATACTAAGAATGCAAGAAAAATTACCGAAGCGAGTAAGAAAGGTGGCGGTTTCATACAATATAATGCCGTGAAACCAGGGCAAAATGATGGCTTTGTTCACCCTAAAATATCTTATATTCATCCTATCAAGGGTATTGATGCTTCTATAGGGACTGGTGTTTATATCGACGACCTTGAAGAAGAATTATATGCGATGATGATGGAAGCCATTCTTATTAGTGGTATACTTATTTTAATATTCTTAGTGAGCGGGACCTTTTTTGCGCGTAAAATCACATTTCAAATGACATCTCTCACCAGGGCTATGGGAAAATTGGCAAAGGGCGAGGCCAATGTCGACTTGAATTTCACGTCTTTGTTAAAGGAACTCGACCAGCTTATTCTGACGGCGCATTCTTTTCGAGAACAGCTGATCGAAAACCAGACCTTAGAGAAAAAAGCCGAAACTCTCAAAGAAGAGGCGATGATTGCCAAACGAGATTCCGTCCTTGATCTGGTGGCGCATTTAGAAGGTGATTTCAAAAATATCATTTCAAACCTGGACCAGTCGTCGAAACGTATGGTTCAGCAAATGTCTCAATTCATGACCCTGACCCATGATGTCAATCTGCGGAGCATCCAGGCCTCCACAGCGACGGAAGAAATCAATCAAAATATCCAAGCTGTGGCGTCATCATCCGAACAGCTTGCGGCGTCTAACGAAGAAATTAGCCGTCAACTTGTGCAGGCTGTTGAGGTTGCAGACCAAGCGGTTTCCGAATCAGCACGCACCAATGATGTTATTGCGCGTCTTGCGGACAGTTCCCATAAAATCGGGTCTGTCGTCCAACTGATTAATGATATTGCCCAGCAGACCAATCTTTTGGCTTTGAATGCCACGATCGAGGCAGCGCGTGCCGGTGATGCTGGTAAAGGCTTTGCTGTCGTCGCGGGAGAAGTCAAAAATCTTTCTTCGCAAACGGGGAATGCCACCGAAGAAATTGCAACCCGTGTTTCCGAAATTCAAACGGATAGTGAAGAAGCTGTTGTGGCCATTCAAGCTATCATTAAAACTATTCGAAATATTAATGAAATTGCAACTTCAGTATCTTCTGCTGTCGAAGAACAATTGGCGGCAACCCTAGAAATTTCACGCAATATTCAAGATGCAGCAAGAACAACGTCAGAAGTTGCTGAGAATGTTGGCTCTGTTAAAAGTAGCATGCGCGAGACCCATGAAACGGCTGAGTCTGTGCATGAAGATGCTAATGATGTTGATCAAAAATCGGCGATTTTGGATGAAAAAATCACGAATTTCATCAAAACGCTTCGCATGCGTGCGGAAATGTAGGACATGACAAATTCTTTGGAACCCTTCATGGCCATTGTTTCGGATGTTTATTCTCAAATTTTTCAATAGGTTCCGAGGATTCACGATGTGAAATCCGCAGTAAATTGCACTGGCTAGAAGAGTTGAATCGTCACCGAGATTTTATCCAGATCGAATCTTATAAGAGCGAAAATGAGATGCTCTCGAAACAGGACCGTTGTAAAACAGCGTCTTGAAAAGTTTGTTGAGGTCTCGCAAATATGGCTCTTCCTGATCCTTCATTGACATATTCAGAACTGGTGACGACACCACGTCTTTATTTACCGTTCGAAAGGGCTTTTAACAGTGGGCTGACGGTTTCTCTGTCGCGAGAGCAAAGCCATTACCTCCGCGCTGTTTTGCGGTTAAGAGAGGGTACAATAATACGTGTGTTTAATGCCCAGCGAGGGGAATGGCTTGCCTCTCTTGCCTTTGAGGGAAAAAAAGATGCGACGCTCCAAATTGAGAATTGTCTCAGAGACGCACAGGAAGAGACTGGGCCTTGGCTCCTGTTTGCGCCTGTGAAAAAAGCGCAAACAGATCTTATTATTCAAAAAGCC
This sequence comes from Alphaproteobacteria bacterium UBA2562, assembly GCA_002340345.1. Lineage (GTDB taxonomy): Bacteria > Pseudomonadota > Alphaproteobacteria > UBA2562 > UBA2562 > UBA2562. Next base: position 4,195 of record DDLW01000316.1, read on the forward strand.
GTTGAGCTCGGCGTAGAAAAAATTATTCCTGTGGAAACGAAACGCTCGAATAGCCAAAGAATTAATCTGGAGCGTTTTGAGGCAATTGCTGTCGAAGCGGCTGAACAATGCGAGCGGCTGACAATCCCTGTGATTGAAGATATTGTGCCTTTGCACCATGTTTTGTCATGTTGGTCTGAGCATGAGGACGCCTTGTCTCATCAAGGGACTGTGCGCCCGCTTTTGCTATGCGCAGAAAGCGGGTCAGCTTTGCCTATAACGCAAGGCTTCCAGGAACATGCGAAAACACAGCCCTTACCAGCCATTCTCGTTGGTCCAGAAGGCGGATTTGAAAGATCAGAGCTTGACGCTTTGGCTCAACTCGACTTTGTTACAAATATTGGTCTTGGACCCAGAATCTTAAGGGCAGAAACAGCCGTTATCGCGGCATTAGCAATTGTGCAAGCATGGTGCGGAGATTGGCAGATGTCGCCGCCTGGACGGCGTTGATCCTGGAAAGGACACCCTATCGGTCTTTATTTAGAGAGACGTTCAAGAGAACGACCTCTCTCTCCAACTGATTTTAAGAAAAGGATACCCCCATGGCGGCTCCCCCAGCAGGTGGCGGCGAAAGGCTCACCGGCAAGGATCAGCTTATTGCGTATTTCGAAAAAGGCTGCAAACCGCGTGAAGATTGGCGTATTGGCACAGAACATGAGAAATTTGCATATCATCGCCATGATTTCAGCCCTGTTGTCTATGAAGGGGAACGCGGCATTAAAGCTATTTTAGAGGGCTTACAGCATTTCGGTTGGGTGCCTGTTCTCGAAAATGGCAAAATCATTGCCCTTAAAGGGCCGACAAAATGTGATAAATCCTCGATTACCTTAGAGCCAGGCGGGCAAATTGAGCTCTCTGGCGCCCCTTTAGAGAATCTTCATCAGACATGTCGCGAAGTACACCAGCATCTGGATGATATCAAAAAAGTGGTGGACCCCTTGGAGATCGGTCTTATCGGTCTTGGATTCCATCCCATGGCGCGCTATCAAGATGTCGAATGGATGCCCAAAGGTCGTTATCGTATTATGCGAGACTATATGCCAAAGCGTGGCGCCCTTGGGGTCGATATGATGGTGCGCACTTGCACGATTCAAACCAATCTCGACTTCAGCGATGAAGCCGACATGGTGAAAAAATTTCGTGTCAGCTTAGCGCTGCAACCTGTTGCAACCGCTTTATTTGCGAATTCTGCCTTTATAGAAGGCAAGCCAAATGGCTATCAGAGCTATCGCAGCTTTACATGGACAGATACCGATCCCGATCGCTGCGGCACTTTGCCTTTTGTGTTCGAGGATGGCTTTGGCTTTGAGCGTTATGTGGATTATATGCTCGATGTCCCGATGTATTTTGTGTATCGCGATGGCCATTATATCGATGTCAGCGGCCAATCTTTCCGGGATTTCATGCAAGGGAGGCTGCCAGGGCTTCCAGGCGAAATGCCTCTTTTATCTGATTTCGAAGATCATATGACCACGGTCTTTCCTGAAGTGCGCTTAAAGCGTTATTTGGAAATGCGTGGTGCGGATGGGGGACCCTGGCGGCGTATTTGTGCTTTGCCCGCTTTTTGGGTGGGGCTCCTCTATGACAGTCAATCCCTTGAGGCCTGTTGGGCGCTGATCAAAGGCTGGAGCGCTGAAGAGCGGGAGGTCATGCGTCGCGATGTCCCTAAAATGGGCTTAAAGGCGCCGGTGCCAGACAATGAAGTCGGGGCTCAAACGGTGCAAGATCTTGCCCGCCATTTGCTCTCCCTCTCCGAGGCTGGGCTGGCAAGGCGGGGCTATAAAGATCAATATGGGGAAGATGAAACGCATTTCTTAAAAGCGTTGTTTGATATCGCCGAGACGGGGAAGTCTCCTGCAGATGTGAAGCTCAAGAAATATTATGAGAATTGGGGAGAATCTGTGGCCCCGCTTTTCGCCGAATATGCTTATTAGAGTCATTCGCGACTTAGGTTTGGTTACGGATGGCTCTAGTCTTTTATTTCTTAACCGGAATGAAAATCTGCAACATTGTTTTTAGAGCATCGTAAGAGACAATATTGTGGAGATCCTTTTGCAGTTTCAGAGCCTTGTTTGGTCTTTTAAAACCAGACAAGGCTTTGTTTTTGCGTTAGAGCAAAGCTGGTTAAAG
>DDLW01000382.1 GCA_002340345.1 Alphaproteobacteria bacterium UBA2562
AGTCTGGAATTTCAACCTTGGCCCAAGCCAACCAATTGCCACAGAACTTGCTCCGCTTGTTCGCGTAATTGGGTAGACTTTATGCCGCCTTTAGGGGGTATGGGAATGTTAAAGGCGAGTCCTGTTATGGGACTCGCCTTTTCTCATGTTAAGAATATCTGTGTTGATCAGGAGGAAAGGCTTTAGAGCAAAGCTGGTTAAAGGGGCAGCCCCTTTCACCGAATTCAAATTAAAAGCGAAAGGCTCTAGCCCTTTTGGGCATCGTATTTCACACCATAGAAAAGGGCGTATAGCACGGGAACGATAATCAGAGTGAGGACCGTCGCAAAGCCAAGGCCAAACATGATCGTAATCGCGAGAGGCGCAAAAAAGACGTCTCCGATCAAGGGGATAAGGCCTAGGACGGTTGTAACAGCGGCCATGACAACAGGACGTAAGCGGCTGATAGCGGCTTCCAACACGGCCTGGTTGGGGCTGCGCTGTTCCTCTTCGATGAGCCTTTTGATTTCCTCCATCAATACGATCCCATTTTTGAGGACCATGCCAGACAAGCTGAGGAAGCCAAGCATGGCTGTAAAGCTAAAGGGCGCATCGAAGAGCAAAAGACCAAAAGTCACACCAATGATGGACAAAGGTACGGTGAGCCAAACAACGGCTGTTTGCTTGAAAGAATTGAACAGTGCAATCGTAATGGCAATCATAACGACAATGCCAAGGGGGACGAATTTGAACACAGCTTTATTGGCGTCTTGCTGGGCTTCGAACTCGCCGCCCCATTCCAGGCTATAGCCGGTGGGCAGGTCAAGGGCTTCAATCTGAGGTCTGAGGTCGCTGAAAAGGGCAAAGCTGGTGATTTCACTGTCTGGGGCAGGGTCGGCCCAGACTTGGATGGTTCTTTTGCGATCGCGTCGCATAATGAGAGGGTCTTCCCAGTCAAGTTCGACTTTTCGGACCACCTGATCAAAGCTGACATAACGGCCTAAGGCAGGGCTGAAAAGCTGAATGTCATGCAAGCGTTCAACATCAGAGCGCTCTCTTAAAGGTGGGCGCAGGACAATGGGCAAGAGGGTCGAACCATCGCGGAGCACGCCCACTTGGGTGCCAGAGACATTCATGGCGACCGCATTGTCGACATCGGCTTTTGTGATGCCCAATCGACGGCCTTCCACTTCGGCGAAATCAAGGCGTAAGATTTTGGTACGTTCGCGCCAATCATGGCGAATATTGGCGGCTTCAGGATGTTGATGAAAAATTTCAATGGCTTGCGCGGCCAAATCCCGCAAAACAGCGCCATCAGGCCCACTGATCCGCGCTTCGATTTTGGCTTTTGTCGCTGGGCCAATAAAAATACGATCCGATTTTGAGAAAACATCAGGGCTTTCTTCGCGGATGATGGCGTTGACCCATTTTTCTACAGCATCGACTTTTTCCGGATCTTTGACATGCACAATGAACTGGCCATAGCTGGGATAGGAGCGTTCGTTGCTATAGGTGAGCATGAACCGCATGGAGCCTTGACCAATGGTGGCGGTGATTTGTGCAATGTCGGGATTTTCAAGGAGTTTTTCTTCGATTTCGGCCATGCTCTTGGCTGTATTGCGAATGTCAGAGCCTTCTGGCAACCAGTAATCTACTGTAAACATTGGCAAATTCGAAGGTGGGAAAAACGCTTGATTGACAAAGCCAAAGCCATAGAGAGCGGCGGCCAAACCAACAATCATCGCCCCGCTGGTCAGCCAGCGAAAGCGCAAGGCAAAGGTCAAAAGATGCCGGAAAATTTCGTAGAACACACCTTTATAAGGATCAATATCCGCTTCTTCTTCTGTCGCTGTGGCAATTTGCTCTTTAAACAATAAGGTGGCAAAGAAGGGGGTGAGGGTAATGGCCAGCACCCAGCTTAACATCAAGGAAATCAGCAACACCCAGAAAAGAGACCCGGTGAACTCTCCGGACGCATCAGGGGACAAGCCAATGGGCGCAAAAGCCGTCACAGAAATCACAGTCGCGCCAAAAAGAGGCCAAAGGGTTTGCGACACAATCTGACGGGCGGCCTGTAGCTTGGAAAGACCTTTTTTCAGGCCAATCAAAATGCCCTCTGTAATCACAATCGCATTATCAACCAGCATCCCAAGCGCAATGATCAAAGCGCCAAGAGAAATCCGGTGCAGATCAATGGAAAAGATATTCATAAAAATAAAAGTTGCAAGAATGGTGATCAACAGGACCGCACTCATCAGAATGCCGGAGCGTAGCCCCATCGCCACCAACAGCACGACAATCACAATCCCAATCGCTTGGGCGAGGCTGACTAAAAAATCGGTGACAGACTTATCGACTTCTTGGGGTTGGTCATAGATGGCATGGGTGTTCATACCGACTGGGCGGGCGAATTCTAACTCTTGCAGCTTTTGCTGGACCGCTTGACCGACTTCGACGACATTGACGCCAGATGTAAAGGAAATCCCTAAGGTCAGGGCAGACGCGCCATTAAAGCGATAAAGATGGCGCGGTGGATCGGCATAGCCTCGGGTGAGGGTAGCAACATCGCCCAGATAGATCACTTGGCCATTGGCGTGGCCCAGCATCAAGCCATGTAAATCTTCGACCGAGTCATAAGCGCCGGTTGCGCTGATCCGCACATATTCGCTGCCAATATGCAGCCTGCCAGCATCGCTGACCAGGTTTTGGGTCTCAAGAAGCCCTTGGATTTTGTCCAAAGACAGGTTCAAAGACGTCAGTTTGGCCCGGTTGATTTCCATATTGACTTGATCGGTTAAGCGCCCGCCAACACTGACCTTGCCAACCCCTGGGACCAAAACCAATTCGCGTCGCAAATAATCGACATAATCCGCAAGCTCTTTATAGCTATAGCCTTCTCCCGTCACGGCAAGGAATACGCCATAGACATCGCCGAAATCATCATTGATCATCGGTTCATAGGCCCCTGGCGGCAGACTATGGTGCATATCATTGATTTTTCGGCGCATTTCGTCCCATATCTGGGCGAGCTGTGCTTTGCGATAGATGCTTTTCATCTCGACGGTGACTTGCGAGAGACCGGCCGAAGAAATTGACTGGACATTTTTCACTGTTGCCAGCTGTTGTAACGCATTTTCAATGGGTAAAGTGACTTCTTCTTCGACTTCTTGGGCCGAGGCTCCGGGATATTGGGTCACGATCACCGCCTCTTTGATCGTAAACTCAGGATCTTCGAGGCGACCCAAACCCATAAAGGCAAGAATGCCGCCCACAATCAGCAAAATGGTCATCATCCAGCTGACCGTGGTGCGGTGAATAGAATATTCCGTCAGAGACATAAGGAATCCCTTTCTCCTGCACTGACACAGACAAACGTTTCTTTTGTGTCAGGCGTCTGAATTTTTGCTGCTGTGCGTCTCTCAATACCAACCGACAGAGTTTTTCCGACGCTTTGGTTGGTCTTTAGCTCAAATGCCGCACGGGCTTAACGGGTGGTCTTATAGGCCGCGCTCTTTCACGATAGGCCGTATGATTTGGCCTTCGCGCACATGGCTGACACCAGCGGCAATGACGCGATCCCCATCCGTCAGGCCGGAGGACAAACGAATAGAGCTGCCTTCTAAGCCAATGGCGGTCACTTCGGTTTTCTGGGCGGCATTCTCTGCTGTGAGCTTCCAAACCCAGCTTTTTCCGCCTTCTTCAAAGACAGCTTCGAGCGGTAAAAGAATGCCTTCTTTTTGGTCCGCATTCAGAACCTGGGAAAGATCCACCTCAACACTTGCGGTCATGCCAGGCAGAACCGTCAGGTCTTTCGGGCGGGGCATGGAGACAATCACTTTGAAAGAGCGTGTCGTCGCATCGGGGACAGAATCATGCTCACGATACCACGCATCAAACTGGCGATCGGGAAGGCTATCAAAACGCACAATGACATGGCCATCTTGGGTGTTGTCGCCATTGAGCTTCAGGAACAGGCTTTCTGGGACGTTAAAGGCGATATCGATATTTTTGGCGCCTTGGAATTGAACGATTTGCTCTTTTGCTTGCACATTTTGGAAATTATCGACATCAATCCGGCTGACCACACCGTCATAGGGGGCGAGAAGCCGGGTGTAAGACAGCTCATCTTTCGCCAATTTCAAGGCTGCCGAGGCCGCTTGGTAGCTTGACCGTGCCTCGTCAAGTTTCGCCTGGGAAACATATTTCTTCGCATGAAGCTGTTTTTGCCGATTCAGATTGGTCCGGGCAACATTGAATTTGGCCTGGCGGTCTTTCAGTGTTGCTTGATAGGGAGCATCATCCAGACTTGCAATCAAATCGCCTTTCTTAAGATGTTGGGCGCTGACAATCGGAAGCTCTGTGATCTGACCTGGGACGCGAAAGGCGAGGGTTGAGCGTTTTGTGGCTTCGGTAATGCCGGGGAAGATTTTTTTGGTCTCAAACAGGCTGTTTTTGGCCGTGGCGACCTTTGCTGGGCGGATGAGGTCTTTGGTCTCGGCTTGGTCTTGGGGCTCATCGCACGCGCTGAGGGAAACGGCCAAGACAGACGCGAGGAGAAGAGAGGCAAGTTTCATGGAGCATCTCCGGTGAGGCGGTGAAGGATGATCGGGGTTTTCTGATCATGGGATTTGGGCTGTTTTGTGTGTCTGCAAAATACATACATGCATGAACGTATATTTGTCTAGATTTTTTTCCAGACCTGAGATAAAAAATAAAAAAGGGAATGGGGGGCAAGACCCAGCCCACTAAACCTCACAGTCTCCTTCCCGGACGCCGGGGCTCGTCTAGAGCCCCAAGGACGAGCGACCGACGGGAGCCCAGGC
>DDLW01000147.1 GCA_002340345.1 Alphaproteobacteria bacterium UBA2562
CGGCAAAACAAAAACATAGAGCATTCCCATTGATTCAAGATAAAAGTGAAATGCTCTAGAGAGAATGAAAAGGACTTTTCTCTCAATTACTTTGGAGTCTTACTGTGTCAGTGTCCGAAGGAAGTTTCTCACCAGAATCCCGCCCCCCTGTGCAAGAAAAAGCACCAGGCGGTATTGGCTTTTTTGAAAAATGGTTATCCGTTTGGATTGCCCTTTGTATCGCCGCTGGAATCCTCTTTGGGAATCTATTCCCTGGGGTTTTTCAGACATTTTCAAGCTGGGAAATTGCCTCGGTCAATCTACCTGTCGCAATTTTGGTCTGGGCCATGGTTTATCCAATGATGGTCAATGTCGATTTTGCCAGCTTAAGCCATATCGGAGATCGTCCTAAAGGATTGATCATCACTCTTGTCGTCAATTGGTTGATTAAGCCTTTCACCATGGCGGCTTTGGGCGTTTTATTTTTCGAGATCCTTTTCGTCGATTGGATCAATCCAACCGATGCGCAAAGTTACATTGCAGGTCTTATCTTATTAGGCACAGCCCCTTGCACCGCAATGGTTTTTGTATGGTCACAATTGACCCGTGGCGATGCCACCTATACCCTCGTGCAAGTCTCTGTCAATGATATCATTATGATTTTTGCTTTTGCCCCTATTGTCGCTTTGCTTTTAGGGGTCAGTGATATTACCGTGCCATGGGACACGCTTATTCTTTCGGTTGTTCTTTATGTGGCTATCCCATTAGCCGCCGGTATGGCGACACGGAAATGGCTTGGACAAAGAGCAAAAAAGCATGAAAAAGAGAGTGAAGACCGTGCTGTTGCGGCTTTTACGCAAAAGATCAAACCAATCTCTATCTTTGGTTTATTAGCGACAGTGGTTTTGCTGTTCGGCTTCCAAGGCCAGACCATCCTTGAGCAACCCATCATTATTCTGCTCATTGCCATTCCTTTACTGATCCAAAGTTATGGCATTTTCTTAATCGCTTACGGACTTGCAAAAGCCTGGCGTCTGCCTTTTAAGGTTGCTGCCCCTTGCGCTTTAATCGGCACGTCGAATTTCTTTGAACTGGCCGTTGCCGTCGCGATTAGCGTTTTTGGGCTTTCATCGGGCGCGGCCTTAGCCACTGTTGTCGGCGTTCTGGTGGAAGTGCCTGTGATGCTGTCTCTCGTTGCCTTTGCAAACCGCACACAGCATTGGTTCCCAAAAGCTTAGGAAGAACACAGCGTGCGATCAGGGGGAGCCTCCTGATCGCTTGCGCAAAAGCTTTTTGAAAGATTTTTTCTTGAAAAAGTCGTCTGATTGCGCACCAGCACAAAAATACTGGCGGTTGGTCTTAGACCTTCACAACAATGGGGTCTAAAGGCCCAAAAAGAGCGTCAAGATCCCGTAATTGTTGGATCAAACGGGGCGACAACCGCACTCCCGCTTCGAGCACTAAATTTTCTTTCATCATCAGATCTTCGGCAATAATCATATTTTCTTTGATGTCTTTGACCAGAACTTTTTGAACATCCGAGGCATCCCCCAAAGCAACCGTATGAGGAATCGTTTCCTCGTGATGCCCGGCCAGGATTGTTTCCAAACGCTCGCCCAATTGATCTTTTGAAACGGGCTTCATTAAGAAAGCATCAACACTAAGCTGAATAGCGCTGCGGACAAGATTTGCATCAGAAACACCGGTGAGCATGGCAAAGCCTAAATTTTTATCTAAAGCTGTTGCCCCGTCCCTAATATTCCTGAGAAGTGTCAAGCCATTCATACGCGGCATATTAAAGTCTGAGATAACACAAGAAGCGCCTTTCGCCTCGTTATTCAGAGTTTCTAAGGCTTGATTCCCATCGCGCGCTTGAAAGACACGCTTCACGCCCAGATCTTTCAGCATGTTAGAAACGACTGATAGGCTAAAGTCCTCATCATCGACAACCAATATTGAAGCGTCGCTGATCTTCATTTCTGTCGTCTCCTGTGGAACGGTTATTATGGGAAGACCATTCAACCCAAAAGCAAATAAAACCCTACTCTTTCAAGCTATATAAGCCTGCATAGCGCTTAAAAGACCGAGCCCGTTAAAAGTCGAAAACTTTGTTGCTTGATATGACTCTCGCCATAAAAAGGCAGACAGGTTGCAATGTCCAGAGAGAAGGCGTGACATTTCAATGACAGTCAAAAAAGATAAACAAAAAAATATTTTATACCATGTTCCAGAACTGCGGGCAAAATGATGCATGTCTTATTTTACCATTTTGCGGCATAAACATGAGAGCAAAGGCCGATCTTCGGTCCGTTTTGCGGCATAAACAAAGACAGAGAGCATTATGTGTGCCCCCCTCATCACGCAAAATGCGCTCGCTTTAAGATACACTTAAAAAGGAAAATCAAGTCTTTGCCATAAGAATAATAGACTGATTCATAACCTTATATTTTAAATTACTGAAATATTTAATATATTCTCTAAGTATAGCTTTTGCGTTTAAGCTCCCCTTTCTTAAACGCAGACTGCAAACACTCTCTTTCTTAAGACTTTAGTTTTTATCGTAAAGGCCGCCAAACAGGATGAGACTGTCTTGATGTACTCATTCTAAGAGACGCAGGACACACCCAGCCAACAGTCTGCCAATGAGCAAGAACCAAGCGATCGATCTCCTCGCTATGGCCACAACGACGACATTCTGTGTAACGGCCAGCCGCTTTTTCAATATAATGATGCCCACAATGGCATGCTATTGAATAGCCTTCAGCTGATTCTTTTTCTATCCACATGGCCATAACTCCAAGTTACTGGGTAAGTTGGAAGAAGCCCTGTTCGTGTGTTTTCTTCTTTTCTGTAAAAGGAAAGAAAACGCTTACAAAGGCCGCATCTTTTTTAACTTTAGCGATATATAAGCAAAAGATGTGCCAAAGGAGCATAAATTTTTAACCTTATCAAAATACCACAGCAAAATCCTTTTAAACCCTAAAGAAAAAGCTCTTAGAGCAAAGGCGCAAGGATAAATCCACCCTTATGATCCGTTTTGCGGTAGAACCAAAAGCATATAGCCTTTTTTCTGGTCCAAGATACAAGCAAAATGCTGTAAACAAGGATTTCCCGGCTCTGTCGAAGCCTTAAAGAGCCTTTTAAAATCAAGTTTTTACGAAAAAATATCTTAAATTGTTGCGAAAAGTAAAAAGCTATGCAGGAATTGCCCACTCCTTTTGGCACAGAGAGCGCTTTTTGCCTTCCGAGCATGGTAATGTTGCCATCAACCACCTCAATTTCTCGTGGACTTTATGTTGCGATGCCTCGGAACGTATTGAAAAAGTTAAGACTAAAAATCAGGAAAAGAGGTCATAAGAGGTTCCCCATCGCCAAAAGGAATATTTTTTAAAGTCAAAGCCAAAATAGAGACATTCAAAGCCCTTCCCATAAGTCACAGCCTTTGCTTTATAGAGATCATATATGCAAAAAAAGCAGCTCTACGCTCCAAAGCTCGATAAAAACGCAACCTATGCTGCCGCTGTGCGCTATCTCCAACGCTTCAACAGCTCCACAGAACAGCTCAGAGCCATGCTGCTAAGACGTGTTTTCCGGGCCCAGCAACATGAAAACCCTGTCATGTCCTCTGATGCCGTCACAGTAATCGAAGATGTCCTGAAAACACTCACCCAGGAAGGTTTCCTCAATGACCACCGATATGCCAGCCATAAAGTCTCCAGCTTACGGCAGGCCGGGCGATCAACACGCTATATTAAAGCCAAAATGATGGAAAAAGGCATTTCTGAAACAATGACCCAGGCTGTGTTAGAAGATTTTCAGCAAGAATCCGAAACAAGTCTTAACGACGCCGATTATGAAGCCGCTTGTCGTTTTGCGAAGAAAAAACGTTTAGGTCTTTATTGCTTAGATCCGGAAAAACGCGCTTTGCACAGACAAAAACATATGGCCACTTTAGCCCGCCAAGGGTTTTCCTATGAAATTGCCAAACGGGCTTTAGAGCAAAGGGAAAAATGATAGGGTCATTACTTTGATCCGTTCTATATTAAAGACCTCTGCATAAT
>DDLW01000112.1 GCA_002340345.1 Alphaproteobacteria bacterium UBA2562
GCTTTGGGAGCAGGATGTCGGGAGTTCGAATCTCTCCGCCCCGACCATTATTCCTTTCTTGACACAAAATAAAGGGGATCGGCATGTTGGTTCGGATATATCAACCGAGTAAAACCGCCATGCAATCAGGTCGTGCTGGAACCAAATCATGGGTCCTCGAACCTGACCTCACGACCCCGCGCAAACCTGACCCACTCATGGGCTGGGTTGGTTCTTCTGATACCATGAACCAGGTAAAAGTTAAATTCTCCTCGAAAGAGGAAGCGATTGAATATGCTCGCAGACATGGTATGCAATTTACCGTTCAAGAGCCCAAAGAACGGCAAATAAAACCAAAAGCCTATGCTGATAATTTTTCTTATAAAAGAAAAGAACGCTGGACTCATTAAAGTCGGCTTTTGCCCTCCAAGAGAGTCATTATTATAAAGTATATAGGTTTGTTCCTATGCATGCGTAACAATATTATATTCCGTAACATTCATAAATCTTAATCTACTTTAATTGGCCCCGTAGCTCAATTGGATAGAGCAGTCGCCTTCTAAGCGACCGGTTGCAGGTTCGAGTCCTGCCGGGGTCGCCACCCCTCTTTTTTGCATTCAAAAAATTAAAAGTTCTTATTTTACAATGCATTACTTTTATCTAATGCCGAAAAATGCTGTAAGTTTTTATTTTTGCCGTAAAATGGATCTAAAGTGAGGCCCCTATCACTTTGATTTTTGCTACAAGCCTATTTTACATAATTTATATGTTATTATTAGATTTCAACATTTTGATTGACTTTAGTTCTACACAAACATAATCTATAAAAATACAGAATAAAACACATCATTTTTGTATATTATGGAGACTCAACATGGCTAAGAAAAAAGAAGGACCTCAGATTATCTCAGCCCATCGCTTGCGCGATGGACGACCTGTTTTTTTGGGAAAAGACGTTATCTGGCAGGATATTATTGATAATGCTGTGATTGTTCATAGTGAAAAAGACCTTGAGACTCTTATGGTGGAAGCTAAAAATTCTGTTGAAAAACAAGAAGTTGTCGAGCCCTATGCACTCTCTGTGACCCATGAAGGCAACATGATCCGCCCCGACCATTACCGGGAAAGAATTCGGGCGCTCGGGCCTTCTATTCTACCAGAATTCCACCTGCAGCCCTCTTTTGCCGCTTTAGAAAGTCACCCAACACATCTGCCTGAGTGATGCGTTTTACGATGCTTCTCTAAGACCAACCGACAACAATAGAACCAATCACGCCTTGCTTTTGCTGACGGTTCAAGAGGATCCCCATGTATCAATATGACGGTTTTGATCAAGAATTTGTGCGCCAACGCTCTGCACAATTTAGAGATCAAGTGAAACGACGCCTTTCTGGAGCGTTAAGTGAGGCTGAATTCAAACCATTGCGCCTCATGAATGGGGTTTATCTCGAGCTGCATGCCTATTTGCTCCGTGTTGCGATCCCCTATGGCACACTTTCGTCACAACAACTCAAACGCCTGGCTATGATCGGTCGGAAATGGGATCGTGGTTATGGTCATTTCACAACCCGCCAAAACATTCAATTTAACTGGCCAAAGCTTGAAGATATCCCTGATATGTTGGATAGCCTTGCTGAAGTTGAAATGCATGCTATCCAAACATCTGGGGCTTGTATCCGTAACGTCACTGCGGATCAATTTTCTGGTGTCGCAAAAGATGAAATCGAAGACCCAAGACCCTGGGCGGAAATCATTCGCCAATGGTCAAGCTTACACCCCGAATTCACTTTCCTTCCTAGAAAGTTCAAAGTCTCAATTACGGGCAGTTCTGAAGATCGAGCGGCCATAAAAGTTCATGATATTGGCTTGGCTCTTAAAAAAAACGACCATGGAGACATCGGTTTCGAAGTTATGGTCGGTGGCGGCCAAGGCCGCACCCCAATGCTTGCACAGACCATTCGCGATTTTCTGCCGAAAAGTGAAATTCTTCCTTATCTGGAAGCCATTATGCGTGTTTACAACCAATTTGGCCGACGGGATAACAAATACAAAGCCCGTATCAAAATCTTGGTCCATGAGACTGGCATTGAAAAGTTGAGATCTCTTGTTGAAGCAGAATATGAGGCCTTGCGCGCAAGTTTTATCGATCTTCCCCAGGCGGAAGTCAGCAGAATCCAAAACTTTTTCACAGCCCCACCTTACCAGAATCTTGAAGATCAAGAGGCTCTTTTAAACCAACAAGCACAGCAAAATACGGGTTTTGGTCAATGGCTCCAGGCCAACCGCACAGGGCATAAACAGCCAGGATATGCTGTTGTCACAATTTCTTTAAAACCTATTGGGGGGATCCCAGGTGACATCAGTTCAGATCAGATGGACTATGTTGCCGATCTCTCCGAACGCTATGGGTTTGGCGAAATTAGGGTGACCCATGAGCAAAACCTTGTCTTGCCTGATATTCGCCAAGATCAGCTTTTTGACCTCTACCAAGATCTTGTCAGCCAAGGTCTTGCGACAGCGAATGCTGGCCTCATTAGCGATATTATCTCTTGCCCAGGCATGGATTATTGTGCCCTCGCAACAGCCAGATCCATCCCTATTGCCCAAGCTCTGTCTCGTCGCTTTGAAGATATCACATCACAGCAAAATATCGGGCCTCTTAAGATCAAAATCTCTGGATGTATCAATGCCTGTGGCCATCACCATGTCGGTCATATTGGCATTTTAGGGCTAGAGAGAAAGGGCGAGGAACATTATCAACTGAGCCTTGGTGGGCATGCCGGTTTTGAAGCCTCCATCGGCAAAATTGTAGGCCCAAGCTTTAAAGAACATCAAATTGTTGATGCGGTGGAGACCGTCGTCCAAACCTATCTTGATCTCAGAACAGAAGATGAGATCTTTTTGGACACCTATCGTCGATTAGGGGACACCCCTTTCAAGGAGGCTCTTTATGCAGCTGCTTAAAAAAGATCAAGGCCTCATTGAGGAAACATGGGTGCACTGTACGGACTTAGAACCGCTCCCTGTTTCTGAGAATATCATTGTTGGATATGGGCGGTGGCTCAACGAACAAGAAACACTCTTAAAGAGAAATGGATTGCTGGGTCTTGAGCTCCCAAATGATGTTTCTCCTGCGGACATTTCAGACAAGCTGGACCATTTATCTTTGATTCTTCTTGATTTTCCGGCCTTTAACGATGGTCGTGCTTATAGCCAAGCACAACTTTTACGTAATCGCTATGGCTTTAAAGGAGAATTGCGCGCTTCTGGTCATGTCTTAAGAGACCAGCTGGCTTTCATGGCGCGCTGCGGTATTGATTGCTTTGAACTCCCCCTTCATGCACCAGCACAAGAATGGTCAAAAGCCTTTTCAGATTTTTCAAATATGTATCAAGGGGCCGCCGATGGTTTTGCGACTATCGCGCAAAAACGCCATCTTGATCAGACAGGAGCAGAATAATGTTTGAGTCTGTAGACCTTCCTTCAGATCTTGATGGGCGCCGTCAATGGGCACAAACAATGTCTGCTTGTTATGAGACAAAAACAACAGAAACCTTTTTGACAGAAATGGTCACGACGGCGCTTCCTGGCCAGGTTACGCTCGTCTCCTCTTTTGGCACCGATTCTGCTGTTTTACTCCACTTATTGTCTCGGATTGATCAGAATATCCCAGTACAATTTTTGGATACAAAACGGCATTTTGGAGAGACCTTACGATATAGAGATCAATTGGTTCAACATTTAGGCCTCTCAAATGTCACAACTCTTTTTCCAAAAGCGGATCTTTTAACCGAAAAAGATCCAGAAGATATGCTTTTCCATACAGATAACAATCTGTGCTGCTATATTCGTAAAGTTGAGCCCCTTGAAAGAGCTTTATCGGGCTATGATGCCTGGATTAGTGGTCGCAAAAGACATCAAGCCCTGACAAGAGAGGATTTGCCGCTCGTTGAGCTTGAGTCCAACGGTCGTATTAAGCTCAACCCGCTTGTGGCTTGGACCCATGAAGATATCGAGAATTATTTTACTGATTTCGCTTTACCCCATCACCCCCTGGAAGAAGATGGCTATCTCTCTATCGGATGCATGCCATGTACTGACAGGGTGAAACCGGGAGAAGACCGCCGTGCAGGACGCTGGAAAGGGTTGAGCAAAACGGAATGTGGTATTCACATGCCGATTTCTATGGGAGAAAATATTTAGAGCCTTTCCCTTAAGTCCACATAAAAGCGAAAGGCTCTCAATCTGGATAAGAACGAAATGCTATAGCTCAGATCAAAACTTACCCTTTGCGTTTATTTATGATCCTCTTATAAAAGAGAACCTTCAAAATAATTTTGGAGGCTATATCTTTTCGCTTATGCGAAATTGGGTGACTTTTTCGAGAAAAAGTCTCGCAAAAAGCTTTTTCAGAAAAAATTTTCGGAGGATAAGATATGGAGGCAAAAAATAATTTTTGGCAGCATAAAACCCTCGAAGAGTTTTCTCACGAAGAATGGGAGGCCCTCTGTGATGGATGCGGTCGCTGCTGTCTGGTTAAAATTGAATATGAAGATGAAAATGGCGCCTTATTAGACGAACTCGCCTTCACCGATGTTGCCTGTCGTCTGCTCGATTTAGACACATGCCAGTGCAAAGACTATGAAAATCGCAAAAAAATAGTACCTGAATGTATAGAATTGACCCCAGATCAGATCAGAACCTTACCTTGGATCCCTTCAAGCTGCGCTTACCGTCTTCTCCATGAAGGCAAAGATCTGCAAACTTGGCATCCTCTTATAAGCGGTTGCAAAACAAGCATTCACAACGCCGGGATCTCTGTTTTAGGCCGTGCTATCCCAGAAGATCATGTCTGCGACGAAGATCTTGTTGACCATATTGTCGAATGGCCTGCTTAAAGTTCCTTCGTTCTAAGAAAAGCGCCATTATTTTAATCTTTTGGTCCGTTTTGCGGCTCAAACATGAGAGCAAAGGCCAATCTTTTGGTCCGTTTTGCGGCTCAAACATGAGGCACAGGCTAAAAAAGCGGAAGACTCTCATAACATAAAATATGCGTAAACTTTAATGGCGGTTGTTGAGACGCTCAGGCAAATGCAGGCTGTCTCGTCGTGATGCCCAATGTGCAAGCCATGCGGGAAGCTCATCACCAGCAATCGCACGGCTAATAAGATATCCTTGCACCATATCACAGCCTAATTCCGCGACAAGATCCCAATCCTCATCCGTCTCAACCCCTTCTGCAACGGTCACAAGACCTAATCTTTTGGCAAGATCAATACTGGATTCTAAAATGGCCTTGGCACTTTGATCATTGGCTGCGTTATGAACGAAAGCACGATCGATTTTTAGCTCGGTGAAAGGAATACTTTTCAATTGTTTCATTGAAGAATATCCCGTACCGAAATCATCAATTGATAAACCAATACCCTTCATACGGAGACGTGTCAGGACGTCCAAAGACGTTGCTTGATTGTCAAAAAGGCTACTTTCCGTAATTTCAACCGTTAAAAGGCCAGGATCGACAAGCGCGTCACAAGACATCGCGACAATGCGCTCTGGAAGGTCTAATTGCTGCAAACAGACTGTTGGTAAATTAATTGAGGCCCGGGATTTAACCCCTAAATTTTGCCAGAGACTGCATTGCTTTATGGCATGTTCAATAACAAAATCCGTAAGAGGTAAAATTAAACCGCTCTTTTCTGCAAAAGGAATAAAGTGATTTGGTGAAATCCAAGAATGATCAGCACAACACCACCGCGAAAGTGCCTCAACACCATAGAAATCACGGTTTGTTATCGTAATTTTAGGCTGAAAATGCAGTCTTAAAGCACCATTTGCCAAAGCATGTTTAAAATCTTCTTCGTCAATACTCGGCTCTGACATTTGAAGTGTTTGTGCATGTTTTGTCTGCTGGGTTGACAGCCTTTCCGCCATTGTCCGGAGATCAGGAAGAGCAATGGGTTTGCCAATATGGCCAAGAATCGATAATCCCCTCGCAGTCCCTAATTCTGTTGCTGTTTGCAAAACACGTCGGTCAACACCGCTCATAAGAACAAGATGGGCGCGACACTTCATTTCTGAAAAATGACGCAAGACTTCGATCCCATCCATATCCGGCATATGAAGATCACAGAGGATGAGATCAAATTCCCCCTCACCACACTCTTTCAAGCGCGAAACGGCAATGGCACCATTTGAGGCATCTTCAACCGTTCCAAAGCCTAATTTCTTAAGCATACGCACCGCAAGGCCACGGGCGTAATCTTCGTCATCAATAACAAGAGCAGAAAAGCTTGTGAGAGTGATTTCAGGCACTTGACCACGCGTCCCATAATGTTGGTGTTGGCATTGCCCCCCTTACAAACACCCACTCTCGATAAGGGGTAGAGCGCTATGATGTGGACTCTTTTATGAGAGTGACGATCTGCATATTTTATAAATGAGAAAAGCTACATTTTTTCTATGCTTACAGCATAGTTTCTTGAACATGGTCATTTCTATATTTTTATATTGCTTTCGAGCAAACTGTCACCACAGATATAGAATTCTGATCTTATTCTCATATTGAAAACAATATATTATAGAAAGAATAAGAACGAATAGATGAAATCTTATATCGCCACAGCCTCCTGCCATCCATTAAATGAACAGGAGGCTGTAAATCTTTACTTTTACAAGAATATTCCGCTTTCAAGGGCAAAAGCATTTAGCCCTTTTGAGCCGCAACATGCTGGTCATAAGCCTGTAAGGCTTGCGCCCCATAAACCATAGAGGGACCACCCCCCATTTGGATAGCAACCCCTAAAGCCTCGACAACTTCTTCACGGGTGGCGCCTTTTTCCAAACATGCTTTGGCATGATAGCCAACACATCCATCACAACGAATAGCGACGCCAATCACCAATGCCATCAATTCTTTGACTTTATTGGATAAAGCACCATCAGGATATGTTGCTGCTCCTAAACTGGCAAAAGCTTTCATTGCATTTGGATGGGCTTCTCTTAACAAACCAGCGCCATCAACAACAGACTGCGATATTTCTTGCCAATCTTTTGCCATGACCAAATTCCTTTCTGATAAAAACGGCAAAACCATAAAATCTCTCGTGACCACCTTTCTATCGCCACATTTTTTTGGGGCATAGAGAATGAGCACGCTGAGCGGCGGCATCCTGCACGAAGATAATCATAGGCGCAAGATATAAATATTAGAAAATCTTAAACTGAATAAAGATTTAAAAATCAATGCTATAAATATGTTAGGAAGGCGCATTTTGAACAATGTCCCCTAAATTTTTTTTCTGGATCAGGGGCGATAAGTTTTCAAAAGCTTTTTGAGAGACTTTTTCTCGAAAAAGTCGCCTGATTTCGCGCAAGCGAAAAAATACCGTGGTTGATCGGATATAAGATTTTTATACATTCAATTACACTTATATTCAGCTTTTAACAAAACTTCATTTTTATTAAGCTTTATTTATTATTAAGTATAGAACCTTGTCATAGACTGCATAAATATGAATGGGAAGACCTCTGCATAATATCA
>DDLW01000039.1 GCA_002340345.1 Alphaproteobacteria bacterium UBA2562
TGCGCATTAAAGTGCTTAGAGCAAAGCTGGTTAAAGTGGCAGCCCCTATCACCATGCGTTTTGCGGCAAAAACAAAAACAGAGAGCCTTTCACCTGATTCAAATTAAAAGCGAAAGGCTCTAGAGTAACAAGATATGGAGAAAGGGTGTTTTTACCGACAGCCTTTCTCCATTTTTTTGGAAGACGAAATCTAAAGTCACCCGTGACCAAGTTGGGTCGCGAATGACTTTAAATTCTTAATTTTTGCCACAAAACGAAAGCGATCAGGTTTTACTGGCCGGTCAGACGGTCGATCATGGCCATGATCGCACGGATTTGCACGCCATTCTTATCTGGGAAATGATCATCCTTGCTATATCCCCACCAGTTCCAGCATCCCTTGGGATTCCCATAAATCGGATTGTCCAGATAGGGCACGAAGCCAGAGATGTTGAGCAGATCGGTTGCCCTGACAATGGCTGCTTGGGGGAAAAGCAACATGATATTATTGGCATCGGCCCATTCCATCATGCCGGTCTGTTCGATGAAAGTCATGCCGAGCATTTCGAAGGATTGCTTACAGCCATGCATGACAACATGCAGTGAACAGTCTTCGACCTTGTCGCCTTCACATCCCTTCGGGGTGTAGAAATAGCCATGGTCCAGGATGCCGTAGGATTTTGCATTTTTATAGTAATCGCAAACATCGATTGCAAGATCTCCAGGCACGGCGGAACCGGGCTGGCAAACGAATTCGGTCTGGTCAAAGGCCGTCAGGGTTCCGGTGGGTTCGGCTCCTTTTTCCGGCTCTTTCACGGTTTCGGGGTCCAGGTGAATCCATTTCAGGAGCGCGCCGGATTGGTCATAGCCGCATTTGCGCATATAGGTTTTTGAGTCAGCGGACAGTGCGTCGCATGCCTCACCTTCATCGATGGTTAGCCAGCCATGGCTGGCGCCGCCACCGATAGTCTCGTCGAAAACGGTTTTGATATTGTTCTTGTCCATGCCCAGGGCTTCATAAAGCTCTGCGGCCCGTTGGGCGACCGGGGTAATGACGGTTTTGTCCTTGGATCCGCTGAACAGATAGACTTTCTGGTCGGCCAGGGCTGCGGGATTGTCCACGAGATTGCCTTGGCGCTCCACGGCGGGCGAATAGTAATATTTCCGGCAGTCTTCCAGGGCTGTGGGATCATTGACGGTTTCGGAATCAGCCTTGAAAGAGCGCAGCCGGACAAAGCATTTGTAATGCGCGACAGACAGAAGGTCCTTCCCGGTCTCCATACAGCGTTTCAAGGCATTGTCGGGGAGCCGGTGCATCGCTGTTTCATTTTCTAGTTTGTCCATGGCACAGCCCCAGGGGCCGCCGGCGATGACACCTGCCCCGATGAAGCGGGCAGAATGGGCGATATGGATCTGGTGGGTCATGAAAGCGCCGGAGGACAGGCCGGAAATGGAGACCTGGTCCACTTTTGCCTTTAGTGCGGGGAGTTGCACGGCATTTTCGCCCTGGGCCGTTCCCGACACAAGCAGGCTGGCCATTGCCATGAGGAAGGCTGCAGGAAATGATCTGGTGGTGTTTGCAATCATCAAAATAACCTTTGTTTGAGTAAAAAAAATTATAATGTCGCAATGAACGAATTATGAAGAAAAATCAAATTAAATAAGTGAGACAATAGGGAATTATATTGTGAAAAGAGGGATATTTATAAATAGAATATCTCTTTTGGTGCATAAGATGGAGAGATGCAGGCAAAGGCTGTTGAGAAGTAAGGGCCGTGGCGCGGATGTCCGATTTTATACATCTTATACATATCGGGGTGCTGTTCTCTGTAAAAAGCGAGCTCTGTTGCCAATTGCAAATCAAATACTCAGATAAGATGCCATAAAAAGGATGTTGACTTGACGAAAATGAGTATGATGCACACAGATGTTCCCGTAAGCTCTGGCCCAGAGAAAGAGGAGGGCATATGAATTTTAAAGCTGCAGTCTTTGCCTTCATTGTAACATTGGCGCCTATTCTTTTGATCGAATATATGTTTGGTTTTTTAGAAGCGCGTATAGGAGAATTTTGGCCTTTTCTCCTGTTGCCATGGTTTTGTCTTATGGTTTATTTGACGCGAAAGTGGTAATCGCTTTGACTGAAGCTCATAAGAAACACATCCTGTCTGAAAGGGACTCTTAACCCTGTTTTGAGAAGGTGATGGAGCAAAAGCTCCTAAAATTTTTTTACCTCAGAAACAAGGGCTGATTTCTAACCTCATGCACTGGGCGCGATAAAAGATTTACTTTTGTCACCAGAGCCATGTTTACAAAAGCTTTTTGAGAGACTTTTTCTCGAAAAAGTCGTTCCATTTCGCGCTAAAGCCCTCCGCGACCAAGCCTAAGTCGCGAAGGACTCTAGAGCAAAGCTGGTTAAAGTGGGATCACTTTAACCATGCGTTTTGCGGTGAAAACAAAAACAGAGAGCATTTCCACTAATTGAAGATAAAAGTGAAAGGCTCTAGAGACATATTATGGGCTGGTCTCAATAATCTTCACAGGCTGCTGACGAAGGGTGCTGCGGGCAAGATCGATCCAGCTTTGGAAGAGATCAGCATTGTTTTCAATCCACTCAGCCGTATCCTTTTGGACCTGATGGCGTTTATTTTTGCTGTGATAGAGCCGGACATTTTGCGCACTAATATCTTCAGCGGGCAGCCGCATGACATTGAAAAGAGCCTCAATCTCTGGGTTTTGCGAGACCCAACGCTTATTCGCCACAATATGTTGGCTATTGACACCAAAACCAAGGTCCCGGCCATCGGGCAGTTTGGTATTAAGTTCCCCATCTTGATAGCCTGGAAAAGTGCTAAAAGGCACTTCCAACCAAACCGCATCCTGGCCAGCGTCGATGATCCCCGCCATCCAATGGGGCGACCAGCTGTAAAATAAGCTGGGTTTTCCCTGTTTTAAGCGGTCAATGACGGTGCGAATGCGGTTTTGATAGCCCCCTCGTAATTGGCGAACATTATAATCTAATTTATAGCGGCTGAGATGGTGACGAATGACATCACCACAGGCCCAACCGGGGTCACAGCCGATCAGATCCGCACGGCCATCGCCATCATGGTCGAACAGGGCAGCGATTTCTTTATTTTGGAGTTGCTGGAGATGGGTAATTTTGTAGGTTTCGGCTGTTTTGCGATCGATCCTATAGCCTTGAAAGGCGGGATAAATGTAAAGGCGGCTGCGAAAAAGTTTGCCATCGCCACCAGCATAGCGGAAATAGTCATTGTGAAGGGGTTTCCAATGATTCGCCATGAAATCAGAGCCGCCTCTTGCGATCAAAAGATGGGCGGTTGCATAGGGCACAATGACGGGTTCTGCGACGTCATAGCCAAGGCGCCGTAAGGCTTCCATGATAAGGCGTGTTTGGAATCCCTCTTCAGGGATGTTGCTTTGGACAGGGCGAATGCGGTCGCGGCTGTTTTTGGGGGTGATGATAGCGTCTGTGGACCAGCTTTGCTCTATCGGCAAAGCCAGAAAGAGGAGAAAGACCCCGTTTAGCAAAGCTAAGAAGATCTTGAAAAAACGCCCCATGAATTCTCTCATACACTGTGATCGATCACCAGACAGTTGACATATGCTCTTAAAAAGAAGACAGCAGCTTATAGGCTGTTCTTTGTCTTCGTTTAAAAGCATCTGGAGCGATGTAAGATCTATAAGGGGTCCAGATGTGCGTTTGTCCTAAACCTGTCTGAGGCTGCCTATAGTAGGTAAAATAAAGCCCGCATGCAAAATCAATTTGCATGCGGGCTTTGTTTTAGAGTCTGTAAGGCTTTTTTTTGAGAAAAACTCTTACTTCAATTCACCAGTAACCCAGTAATCGACTTTTTTGCCATTGACTTTGATATATTCATCGACAGCTTCTTCATAGGATGTTTCAGAAGCTTTGAACATATACGCTTGCAACTCATCGATTGGCAGATAGACACGGGATAAGAAAGCGGCGACATCAGGGAATTCCTGGTAGAAACCAGCGCGGGCTTTGATATCCACATGTTCTTCTTTGCCCAGGACGGCTTTTGGATCTTTCAGCATCCGCATTTCATATTTGCCGAACATCCAATGTGGTTTCCAGGTTGTGACAATGATGGGCTCTTCACGCTTCACAGCCCGCGCCAAAGCAGCGGTCATCGCAGCGCCAGAGGAGGACTGTAGTTTGAAACCGTCAAGCCCGTAGTCTTTGATCGCTTTTTCAGACAAGCGCATCAAACCCGCGCCTGGATCAATGCCTTGGACTTTACCATCGAACATGTCAGCATTGGCTTTGAGGTCTTCGATGGTCTGGATTTTTTCGTCAACATAGGCAGGAACCGCCCAGCCGAGCACAGCATCTGTGTAGACGATGCCGAGGGTGTCGGCTTTTGTGCGGGTTTTGCCCCAGTAATCTTCATGGGTATTGGGCAACCAGGACATCATCATAAAGTCCATATCGCCATTTTGGAGACCAAGATATTGGATACCGATATCTGCCATTGTAAGATTGACTTTGATATCCATACGGTCTTCGAGGATCTTTTTGGTGAGTTTTGTGACGAATTCTGCGTCAGACCAAGCCGTCCACCCAATGGTGACTTCTTTTTTGTCTGCGGCTTGTGCGGTTGTGGCAAAACCACAAGACATCGCCAAGGCAACAGAGGCTGCCATCAGGCTTTTTTTGGTGAAGTTCAGCACATTAAGTCTCCTATTGTGAGAATCTTGTCGAAGGCTTTATCTTTAAACTTGATTGTTCTGGGTAAAAGATTGCGTGATGCGGTCTAAAATGATGGCAATAATGACGACAGCCAAACCGCCTTCAAACCCATCGCCGATTTCCATGCGCTGAATCCCGATGAGCACTTCATTGCCGAGGCCGCCAGCACCAATCATGGACGCGATCACAACCATGGATAGGGCCAACATAATGTTTTGATTCACCCCAGCCATGATAGACGGCATGGCATTTGGGATTTGGACCTTAAACAGGAGTTGTCTTGGGGTACAGCCAAAAGCAAGACCAGCCTCGACCATTTCTTTTGGCACACTACGGATCCCAAGATTGGTAAGGCGTACAGCGGGGGGCATGGCAAAAATAACGGTCGCGATAATGCCAGGCACTTTCCCCAAGCCGAAAAACATGGCGGCAGGGATGAGATAGACAAAGGCTGGCATGGTTTGCATGAGATCAAGGAGAGGGCGGCACAGAAGCTCGATGATATTACTTTTGGCCATAGCGATCCCAATGGGGATTCCAATGGCGAGGCTTAGGCATGTGGCTGTCAGCACGAGGGCGAGGGTAGAGATTGTTTGATCCCAAAGCTGCAAACAGCCTATTAAATATAAGGCCAGGGCCGTAAAAATGCCAAACATCCAATTGACGCGCCAAAAAGCGAGGGCCGTGATCGCAATAATTAAGACGAGGGCTGGTGGGATCATGAGAGCATCTTCAAACCCATCGCCCATGAATTTGACAATGACCTCTATGATATCAAAAAAGCCTTGAAAATGGATCAGAAGAAAGTCGACCAGATCAGAGATCTTATCCCCTATTGGGAGCGGTGGGAATTCCATTTTTGCAACCTATGCGCTGTTCAATCAAAAGCAAGACCTGATTTGGTTTTATTGCAGGGGCCCACTATCAAGCGTACGAAGAAGAACAGCGCGGGAAATAGCCCCCTTATAAATGTTATTGCTATTCACAACAGGAACAGCATAAGGGCAGCTCGCAACCGTTCCCATGATGTCATTTAAGGAATCATCTTCGGCGACGATCGGAACGTCATCGAGGATGGCATCAATTAAATGGGAATCGTTCTTTTTATCATTGATGGCCCCCCGCAGGCTGTCGATGGAAACCACACCGTGGAATTCTTTCTTTTTCCCAATCAGATAGCCAAATTCGCGATCATATTCTTCAAGGCGTCGTAAGGCTGTGCGCACACCATGGGCGGAGCGGTCAATAAGTGTCACTTGGGATTGGCGGGCGATTTGTCCTGCTGTGTAAACTTGCGAGAGATTGACGCCCCGGAAGAAAGACTCGACATAGTCATCGGCAGGGTTTTGCAAAATTTCATCTGGGGTGCCAACTTGGACAACACGTCCGCCTTCCATGATGGCGATACGGTCGCCAATGCGCATGGCTTCGTCAAGGTCATGGGAAATGAAAATGACGGTGCGTTCATGTTCGGCTTGGAGTCTTAAGAGTTCATCTTGCATTTCTGTGCGGATGAGGGGATCCAAGGCGGAGAAAGCTTCATCCATCAACATAATGGTTGGGTTGTTGGCGAGGGCGCGGGCTAATCCCACCCGTTGCCGCATGCCGCCGGAGAGTTCGCTTGGGTATGAAGAGGCTCTTTCCGCGAGGCCAACTTGTTCGAGGGCTTCTAAGGCTGCGGCTTCTCGCTGTGCTTTGCCAATACCGGCGATTTCTAAGCCGAAAGCGGCATTTTGGAGCACGGTATGGTGGGGCATTAAAGCAAAAGATTGGAACACCATAGACATATCGCGGCGGCGCATATTGCGCAGCTGATCGACGTCCATTTTCATAATATCCTTGCCATCAAGGAGGATTTCGCCGGAGGTTGGTTCAATCAATCGGTTGAGCAATCTGACCAAAGTGGATTTTCCAGATCCGGACAATCCCATAACAACAAAGATTTCGCCTTGATTGACTTCAAAGCTTGCCCCGGCGACCCCGATTGTATTGCCGGTTTTTTTGTAGATTTCATCTTTGGTCATGCCGGAATTGACCATTTCCAAGGCTGTTTTGGGGCTGTTGCCAAAAATCTTATAAACGTCTTTGATCTGTAATTTCACAGTCATTTTATAATCAATCCAGTAATTCCAAAGAAAAATGTTCGTATGGTAAGTCAAAAAACGAACATCTTCAGCGAATACCATATGAATATTATTCAGATGATATTCGGATAACACTTAACATGAAGGCTGGATTTCGTCAACCGCAGCTAAAATAATTTATTCACCACTCTGAATGATGGTATGGGAGCGGGAAATAACTTTTGAGAAAACCAGAGCACAGCTGTTTCTGAAGCATTATGGTCTTGTGGGCACACTTTGTAGAGCTTCTGTTAAATCTTTCATAATTGCGAATATCATTTCTAGAATCACGGTGTTCTCTGTATTTACTAGTGTTATATCTTAATATGTTTTAGATATACTGTAAAAATTGAGTTTTTTATTGGGAATAAATCAAATTTTTACATGAATTTTCGCTGGCGATAAAATCTGGAAAAAACCAGGTTCTGGGCTGTCGATAAATGCACATAATGCTCTGAATAAGAATATTATTTTTTGCAAAATGAACCAGGACGCAGACGTGGCTTTGCCGTCCCTCTGGGGGCGCCCCCAAAACAAAAAATAATGATATTTTCTTCGCCTTTAAGAATAAAGAAGAGGACCCACCTTGCTTTCCTTTGGGTTTTGTCGGGCGAGGTCTTGGATGCGATTGAAAATCTTGGGATGAGAGCAAAGGCCAAAAGGGCCCCAAAGGATGATTGTATAGAGCGCATGTCCCATAAAATGACTCTAGAACATGCGCTCTATCTTATTGAATATGCGCAAGGATCCGCAAAAGAGTCTTGAGCGTCATTTGTCATCAAATGGCTTTGACCTTGCTGTAGAGGTTTGGTCACATGCTTGACTCTGCAGGCGCGGCCCTGCCAATCACATTTTTGTGATCAAGCCTATCTTGCGGCAAAAACAAAAACAGACAGCACTTCCACTGATTCAAGATAAAAGTGAAAGGCTCTAGCGTTCGCGCCACCAGACCACAAGGCCTGCGATAACGATAAGCCCACTGCCCAAAAAGAACCAAACATCCAGAGGATCTTGAAAGAAAACATAGCTATAGAGGGTTGCCGCAACCAATTGCGCGTTCAAAAAGGGAGACAAGGTCGAGGCGGGAACGAGGCTAAAGCCCTTAATTAAGAAAAAATGGCCCATGGCGCCTAATAAACCGGTCGCAATCATCAGCCCCCATCCGACAAGATCAGGATCGTGCCAGAAAAAGGGAACCATGCAGGTTAAAAGCACAGTGCCTATGGCGGTGCTATGGAAAAGTGTTGTGCCAGGACGGTCTTGTCCATGGAGAAGTCTTGTGAGCAAGAAATAAAACGCTAAGCTAAAGGCAGCGAGGACCGCGAGAAAAAGCGCTGGGTCTGTGGAGGCAAAGCCCGGTCTGACAATGATGAGCACGCCTAAAAACCCTAAGATCACCGCAACAAAGCCAAGTTTACCAACGGGCTCTTTTAAAAAAATTCCCGCAAAGAGGGTCACCAAAACCGGGGCAAAAAACATGACAGCGGTTGCATCTGCCAAAGAAATTGTTTGAATAGCAAAATAAATACCAGCGGTTACGAGGAGCAAACAGCCGCCGCGCAAGCTTTGCAAAAGAGGTTTTTGTGGCACCAAAATGGTCCAGCCATTCTTGTGAACAAGAAAAGCAGCGACAAGAACGGTGGTAAATATATAGCGCCCCCAAATAACTTGAACGGGGGGATAGTCTGTCATTAAAGCTTTTGCAACAGCATCCATGCCCGCAAGACAAAATCCTGTTGTAATGACGGCGAGAATGGCGAGAAGCATTGTTGTTTTTGGAGGCGTATCTTTTGCCATTGGAGACTCTCTTAAAGCAAAGGGCAAAGTGGTGGCTTTATCACTTTGGTCCGTTTTGCGACAGAACCTTAAAGCAAAGGGCAAAGTGGTGGCTTTATCACTTTGGTCCGTTTTGCGACAGAACAAAGACTTACAGCATTTTTCCGATTCAGAATAAAAGCAAAATGCTGTAAAGTGCGGCAAAATAAAGACAGGCAGCATTTTCTGTGAGTCTAAAGAAAAGCAAAATGCTGTCAGACAGGGTTCTGATGCAGGAGGTTCTGTATGCCCTCGCTTGATATGGAAGGCCCATATCCCTTACGGCCAGAGGCGATTTCAGCCTGTATTACAGTGAAAGCTCCTGGTAATTTTGCGATTGGCCACCTTGTGAATAACCGCTTTACAGTCCTTTATGTTGGGCGGGGGGAGAGCAATCTTCCGAAAGCTGTGCAGGATATGGTGGGAAGACATAAGGACTTTCGGCTTTTTAAATTTAGTTACGCTGTGTCGGCAGCGGCAGCCTTTCAAAAGCATTGCCGACATTACCACGAATTTAGCCGTGGTGGAAAACTTTTAAATAAAAGACACCCAGAGTCGAAAATTGGCCTGGTCTGCCCGTATTGTGAGTAATTATCGCATGTGAAATTACGCGACAATCATGTGGGGCGGGATGCTTAATTCAACTTTTGTTCCTCGACCAATCTCACTTTCAATTTTCAAGTCTCCTCCTTGGAGCGCCATGAAACGGGCGCTCAGGGGGAGACCTAAACCAGCACCACGCCCCGCAATCGTGGTACGAGAATCGACGTCATGGAAGGGCAGTAAAGCGGTCTCTAAAATAGATTTGGGAATGCCACGCCCAAAATCCTCGAGCGTAACACTATAGCTGCCATCCTCTTGCAAAAGAGCTGTCAGGTGGATCTCTGTGTCTGGGGGATTGAATTTGATCGCATTGTCTAGGATATGGGCAAAAACGCGATAGAGAAAATGGCGGTCGGCCCATAATTTTGTGTGTTTTGGGATATCTAACGTCAGACGCAGGCTTTTTTCTTCTATTTTTTGCTGAAAGTCGTTTAGGAGATCTTGGCAAAGGTCGTGAAGATTGATGGCTGTAAGATCAAGGTCGATTTCATTATGCTCTAGCCGGGTGATATCCAAAACATCTTCAACCACAGAAAGTAAATGGCGGCCACAGCTATAGATATTCTGGGCATAGTCTTTATAAAGGGGCTGGCTCATTTGTCCGAGTCGCTCTTGGCGCATGACATCCGAAAAGCCGATAATGGCGTTGAGAGGGGTGCGTAATTCATGGCTCATATGGCCCAGAAAGCGCGATTTCGCACGATTGGCGCTTTCGGAGGCCTGCAAAGCGTGTGCGAGCTGGGTTTCATAGCTTTGACGCTCGCTTTCATCCCTCAGAACAACCACAAAATGGCGTTGCCCATCCATGATCCGGGCGCAGACGGTGAGGAGGGCAGCAAAGTCATTGCCATCTTTCCGCGTTGCTGTGACCGGAAATGTCGCGGCTTCATTGGCGGTGTGGGCTAATAAAGATAGGAAAAGTTTTAGCAGAGGATCTTCAAAACCGTCTTTGCTATTTTTATTGAAGGGGTGTTTTATAAGGTTTTTCTTACGGAGATTTGTATAGTATTCTATCTCGCCTTTTTCGCTTTTGGTATCGCAAAGGCTATAGTTGATATAGCGCGAAAGGAATTGCCCTTTCATTTCCAAACTATCCATTTGCAACATGACTTCTGCAGCAGGATTGGCGAGTTCTATACAGCCTGTCTTATCAAGGGAAAAAACAGCTTCGCCGACGGCTAAGAGAACGGCGGCCAAATGCTCTTGCCGGGTTGCCGCATGGGACTCTGTGGCGCGTTCTCGGCTCAGATCTTGGATAACCCCGCAAAAGCAAAGACTTTCTGGCCCTGGGCCGGTTTGGAGTCTTTCAACAGTGAGTTTTGCTGGGAAAACAGACCCATCAGCGCGTAAGGCTGTGACAACACGCCCTTTCCCGACCACTTTCCCAGGCCCCCCTCGCACATGTTCGGAAAGATGTTTGTCATGCAGAGCGGCTTCGGGGGCGGGCATAAGACGGCGTACATTCTGACCAAGAATGTCGTCGGCGCGATATCCAAAGATTTTTTCTGCTTGCGCATTGAACGCGATCATTGCACCGTTTTTATCAATCATGATCACGGCATCACGGCAAGATCGCGCTAATGCTGCGGCACAGCCATAGGGGTCTATTTCTGTGAAGGATATCGGTGTGTTGTTTGCCATCAGTTCAGACAATTTCCTCTGATTGGCTTTTGATGTTGTGGTCGGGACGGTTTTAAGGATCCCATTGATAAGAAAGAGGGTCTCATTTTTGCCGATATATAGTCTGTTTAGAATAAAGACAAATGAGGCCGCGAGAAAGCGAAATGCGCACGCCGTTGTGCTCTCTTAGGCCAAGATGTCGTCTTGTGGGATGGCCTGACAAAGGAGGGCTGTTGAGCGAGTCTGAGAGGAGGCAAGGCTGGTCTTGGCTTCGACGGAGACTATTTAGGATTTAAGCTTATGGAAAAACAAGACTTTATCACAATAGAGCCCTCTCTTTGCGCCTCTTACCCGCAATCTGGTCAGAAACTCTACCTCGAATATAAACAATGGGGTGTTGTCCAGGAAACAAAGCCCAGCCTGCTTTTTCTCCATGAAGGCCTTGGATCTGTCAGCCTTTGGCGTGATTTTCCAGAAAAAGTTGCCCAAGACACGGGCTGCTGTGTTTTTGCCGTGAGCCGTGCGGGCTATGGTAAATCGAGTCCGGCCCGTTTGCCAAGGCCGGTCAGCTATCTTGAAGACGAGGCTTTGGCGGTGTTGCCCGCTGTGCGCAAGGCTTTAAATCTCGGTCGGGTGATTCTGGTTGGGCATAGCGATGGCGGTAGTATTTCTTTGATCCATGCGGCCCGTTATAGCCAAGATGGTTTGCTCTGTGGCGCCTTGGTTATGGCGCCCCATGTTTTTAATGAAGCCCTGTCGATTCAAGGGGTGCGTGCGGCAAGAGAAATTTGGGAGGCCGAGCGCCAACAGGTGCAGGAAGAGCACGCCCCAGACCGCTCCCCAAGCTGGCGTGAAAAATTACAACGCCACCATGGCGATAATGTTGATATTGCCTTCCATGGCTGGAATGATACATGGCTGAGGGAGGATTTTGCCCATTGGAATATTGAACATTATCTTCCACAGATCACATGCCCTGTGACCGCAATTCAAGGCGCGCAGGACGAATATGGCACGGCCCGACAAGTCGAAACGGTTATTGCCCAGAGCCAAGGCCCAGGGAAGCTGCTTTTGATCCCAGATGTCGGCCATGCGCCCCATAAAGATCGCCCTGACATTATTATTGCAGAGCTGAGAACATTGCTTGACTGTGGTGCTTTTTAGGGTAAAAACCACACTCTTTTCAAAACGCCCACCTTGATGACAAAGAGTAAAATAAAGCCATGCGTTATGATCTTGATGATCGCATGCTGGTCTGTCTGGACTATGAATGTGCCCCTTATGGCTTGGCTGTTCTGGGGGCATTGCCCCTAGAAGACAGGCCTGTTCCATTTCCAACGCCGATGCACCCAGAAAAGGATCAAGCGGGGTTTTCCCATCTTATTGTGATTGCAGATGGGCTTTTTGGGCGCGATTTGTGGCCCTGTTTTCGCCAATCCGCGTTTTATGACCCTCGTCCCCAGCAAGACCCTCTGGATCGCTGGACAAAAGACAAGGTCAGCCGAATCGCTGCGACCTATCAGGCCTGGGCTATTTTTCCGTTTGAAGGGCCGCCTTATTATCCTTTTCAGCGTTGGGCACAACAGATCGATGCGGCGATCAAACCATCGCCCCTAGGGGTGCTGTTTCATCCCCAGGCAGGGGTATGGTGGGGGCTGCGGGCGGCACTTCTGACATGTGAGACGGTGAAAACAGGCCCTTATCGTGGCGCGCGCGCATTGGAGCTGGGGAAAGGCACAACGGCCCCGGATTCTGAGCCCCTAGGCTGTGATCATTGTGTCGAGAAACCCTGTCTCCAAGCCTGCCCAGCGCAAGCGTTGGCACAAACGGGGATTGGATCTTATCCGTTCGATCTTGGGCGATGCCGTCGCCACATTGCAACAGATGCGGGAAAACCTTGTTGGGAGACAGGCTGTCTTGCGCGGCATGCCTGCCCTTATGGCACGCCTTATCCCGTCGAGCGGTTGGCTTTTCACATGCGGGCGGCGGTGCAGTGTTTTGGCGGTTGAAAAAGAAAAGGGTCAGCCTGTTCTTTTTCGCTGGTGCGGAAATGGGGGGCGACTTTTTCGAGAAAAAGTCTCTCAAAAAGCTTTTGGCAATGGCTTTAAGGTTGTCCTGCGATTTCGAGCAAAGTTTGGAAGGGCATCGTTTGGGTCCAACGGATGCATTTATTGACCTCAAGAAAAACAGTGACGCGTGTAAAGTCTTGGGAATAAGCGGCCAACGCCCGCCCCGCTTGCGAAAGCCCTGCTTGCTGAAACAACCGCGTTTCAACGGCACGGCTGCGAATGGTTGTGATCTGATGCCGGGCGGGGTCGATCCCCAGATCTCTAAAGGTCACACAGCGTTCAAGGCCGCCATTCCTCATTTGCGCGTGGGCAGGTGTAAAAGTCAGTATACTCCCAAGCAGCACACATTGTAGGAAAAATACCCATCTTAAAAGCATGGTGAGGAAACTTTCATAAACCCTTGCAATACCTAGACTTCCAAAGCTTTTTGAGAGACTTTTTCTCGAAAAAGTCGCCCCCTTTTCGCGTGAGCGAAAAATAGGGTTCGCGGTGCTATTTCGCATTTGCGGTAGGAATAGGCTGGACCCGAAAAGAGTTTAAGGGTAACACAACGTCACACGCAAGCCCCGCCTATAAAATTATAGCCGGATGTGCTGTCGTAAACTTCGTCTTGATTTGTTATTAAAGTTTTGCCTTACGCTGCTCGTCTCACATCCTGTCTCATTGGGATAGAGGACAAGCCCCCAAGGCATCGCCTGAATCGGAAAGACTGACCGTCATGAGCCTGCGCAATATTGCCATCATCGCCCACGTTGACCATGGCAAGACCACTCTTGTTGACCAACTGTTAAAGCAATCTGGTACCTTTCGCGAAAATCAGCAAGTCGCTGAACGCGCGATGGACTCCAATGATTTGGAGCGGGAACGCGGGATTACCATTCTGGCGAAGGTGACATCGATTTCTTGGAAAGATCACCGCATCAATATCGTTGATACCCCAGGCCACGCTGATTTTGGCGGAGAAGTCGAACGGATTCTGAACATGGTTGATGGGGTCGTGTTGCTTGTCGATGCGGCGGAAGGCCCCATGCCACAAACGAAATTCGTGCTTGGAAAAGCGCTGAAGTTAGGCCTGAAACCGATTGTGATGGTCAATAAAGTCGATAAGCCTGATCAGCGCGCCCATGAAGTGCATGACGAGGTTTTCGATCTGTTCAGCACCATGGATGCCAATGACGAGCAGCTGGATTTCCCCACTCTCTTTGGCTCGGCAAAAAATGGCTGGGCGGGGATGAGCCCAGAAGATCATTCGGGGGATTTGACCGCGCTTTTTGACCTTGTCTTAGAACATGTTCCAGAACCCCATCAAATTCAAGAAGATGGCCCCTTTAAAATGCTGGCCACGACCTTGGAAAGAGATTCTTTCCTGGGCCGGATTCTGACAGGGCGCGTCGAAAGTGGCATGGTCAAAACAAATGCCGCTGTGAAGGTGCTGGATACCGAGGGCAATCTGATTGAGCAAGGCCGTGTCTCAAAGCTTTTGAGCTTCCGAGGCTTGGAACGCGTCCCTGTGGATGAGGCCCATGCTGGCGATATTATCGCCATTGCAGGCTTGGTGAAAGGCACAGTGTCAAACACGATTTGTGTGCCAGAAGTCAGCGAACCTTTGAAAGCTCAACCCATTGATCCTTCAACTTTGGCCATGACCTTTGCGGTGAATGATTCCCCCTTGGCGGGGCAAGAAGGCGACAAAGTCACCTCGCGCTTGATTCGGGACCGGCTGATGCGCGAAGCGGAAGGCAATGTCGCGATTCGCATTAAAGAATCGGACCAGAAAGATAGTTTCGAAGTGGCGGGCCGTGGGGAGCTCCAGCTCGCAGTTCTGATCGAACAAATGCGCCGCGAGGGCTTTGAATTATCGATTTCGCGTCCCCGCGTTCTGTTGCAAACAGATGAAGCAACAGGGCAAAAAATGGAGCCGATCGAAGAAGTGGTCATCGATGTTGATGAAGAATTCTCTGGCTCTGTGGTTGAGAAAATCACCCAACGCAAAGGCGAATTACAGGAAATGCGGCCTGGCGGTGGCGGAAAGTCGCGTTTGGTCTTCCATGCGCCCTCACGCGCTTTGATTGGCTATTATGGGGAATTCCTCACGGATACCCGAGGCACTGGCATTATGAACCGCATGTTCCACTCTTATGCCCCTTATAAAGGAGCGATTGCGGCGCGCCGGAACGGGGTTTTGATCTCCATGGAGCAAGGCGCCTCGGTGGCTTATGCGCTGTGGAATTTGGAAGAACGCGGCCCTTTGATGATTGGCCCCGGTGAAAAAGTCTATTGCGGCATGATCATTGGCGAACATGCCAGAGGTCAAGATTTGGATGTGAATCCTCTCAAGGCCAAGCAGCTTTCGAATGTGCGGGCGAGTGGCAAAGACGATGCCATTCAATTAACCCCTCCCATGCAATTGACCTTGGAAAAAGCGATTGCGTATATTGGCGATGACGAATTGGTGGAAGTCACACCGGAAAGTATTCGTCTGCGGAAACAATTCTTGGATCCAACGACCCGAAAACGCGAAGCGAAAAAAGCCGCGAACGCTTAGAATGGCGGAGCGCTTAGGTCAAGGTTTCCAAAGGGCAAGCC
>DDLW01000241.1 GCA_002340345.1 Alphaproteobacteria bacterium UBA2562
TAAGATAGAGCATTTTGTGTGCGTCTATCATCACGCAAAAGGCTCTATACCATAAAAAATCCCGGCGTGAGACAAAGCTCAAACCGGGATTGTTAAAATTTTGATTTTTTCGAGGTCAGTACAATCCTTCATTGTCCCCTTTCTTTTCGAGAAATTGATATCTTTTTAAGAATCAATTTCTGAGAACCAGAGAAAAACTTCAAATTGCCCTTATTTCATATGGAATTTCTCTAAGTCTCGCAAAGCTTGATCCCCAATTCTCAATTTCTTTTCAATGGGATCAAGAGGAGGAAGGCCAGGAATAAGCCCCAAGGCAAAGGCTGAGTGCAAGAGCTTCCGTTTCACGCCAAGACCTCTGCGCATCACAGATTTTTCTGATGTCGGTGTCAAATTGTTTGTGACGAAACGGTCCAGGCCTGGGACCCAAAAATCCTCTTTTCCACAGCGCAAGATATTGTCTTGTTGATCTTGAAGATTGTTCTCTTGCAAATTATCTATTGTCACCATTTTGACACCTCTAAATCTTATATTGAACCCCTCTTTGAATGGATACAATTCTGTCATTGATTTTGAATCAGGTCAATGTAAATATTGTATCATGACAATTTGGAAACCAGACCTCTCAAACCGCAGCCGCCCGGTCTATCGCGCCATTGTCGATGCTCTTGCCGAAGACATCGCCGCAGGCAATCTAGCCCTTGGCACCAAACTGCCCCCGCAAAGGGAACTTGCCCACAGTCTCAATGTGACTGTGGGAACCATTAGCCGCGCCTACACAGAGGCAGAGCGCCAAGGTCTTGTTAAAGGAGAGGTCGGTCGTGGCACATTTGTTTATGGCCTTCAAAATGGTTCTCATCGGCCACAGATTTGGCCGCGGCCTGATACGAAACCACTGACGATTTCTCTGCCCCTCGATCAAAACCAAGAGCTTGCAGAGCTCACCCCGCGGACAGGCCCAAATACAGGCCTCGCCCCTATAGCTTTCCGCGATCCCCACCAAGCCCTTATTCCCTTTAATGAGCTTGCGGCCTTTTGCGAATCGCCACCAAGCAGCAACATCATTAATTTGAGTGTTGCTCATCCCATAACAAATCTCGCCGTCGATGTTTTTCCGCAAACTTTGATGCGTTTATTACAAGATCCCAGCCTAAACATTCTCTCCGGCTACCCCCCCGCCCCTGGCTTTTTGCCCCATAGAGAAGCGGGCGCAAGATGGGTCAGCCAGAGCGGTCTTCCCCATGATCCTTCACGCTTAATTCTGACCATGGGCGGGCAGCACGCCATTAACATTGCTTTGTCGAGCATGAATAGACGCGGTAAAGTTGTGGCTTGCGAAGCCATGACCTATCCCGGCATTCTTGGACTAACAGCCCTGCTGGGTATGGATTTGCGTCCTGTGGCCATGGATACGCTCGGCCTGATCCCCGAGGCTTTTGAAGAAGCCTGCCAAGATGGCCGCGTAGGCGTTCTTTACACCGTTCCAAATCTGCAAAATCCAACAGCCACCATTCTGCCAGAAAGCCGCAGAGAACAAATTGCAGAGATTGCCCGGCGCTATGACGTTCTTATTCTCGAAGATGATATTTTTGGTTTTCTTCTCTGGGATGACGATGAACCTTGTCCCCGCGCCTTATCGGCCTATGCCCCTGAACGCAGCTATTTTATGACGTCCCTGTCGAAATGTGCTCTTCCTGCCCTCCGCGTTGGCTATCTTCTTGTTCCCCCGGGAGAGGCTGAAAAAGTTGCCGCTTATACGCGTCTCACCACCTCAAGCGCGCCTTCCCTTTTTGCCGAAATTGCACGTATCTGGATTGAGGAGGGCATTATGGCCAAGCTCGCCACAGTCCAATCGCAAGAGGCCAAAAAACGGCAAGCCATTGCCAGGGAGATCATGGGGGAAGAGGTGATGAAGGTCCCCTCTTCGGGATTCCATTTTTGGCTTGAGCTTCCCAATTGCTGGACCCCAGCCAATTTTATTACCACCGCCATGTCACGTGGTGTTGCTCTTTCTGCCCCTGATTCCTTTACGATTGATCATTCCCTTTCTTTTTGCGGTGTTCGTATCTGTGTCCAATCGGCAAGAGACCACAACCATCTCCGACAAGGGCTGACCCTCCTCAAAGATCTCGTTGCTGGCGGCGGCCATATCGCCCATCCGATTGCTTAAAAGCGATCCTGTCCCCCTCAAGCACCCGACGATATGCTTTACTGGTGATCAAAAGGCTTGTCCTTTGAGACTGCTGATAAAGTCCTTTGATCACATGATGTGATATTAGGGGGCCTTTTGAAAAAGGCCCCCTAATGACCCCCTAAAATTTTTTTTAACTTAAGGCGAAAGGCTCTAGAGCTTTTCATTCTCTTTTGGGGTCTCCCATGGTGTCTTTTTCACAAAAACAGCCTTATAGCCGCCGCCCTGCGAAAACAGTGTGGGACCATATCCAGCGCAGCCTGGATCTTGCTTGGCCTGTGATGTTGTCAAGGATCGGCTTGCTGTTGATGTCCGTCACCGACACCATTATGGTTGGCCATGTGAGCGCTGCCGAGCAAGCCTATTTTGCCAGTAGCTTCCAACCGCAAGTCTTGTTATTGACCATCACGATTGGTCTTCTTTCAGGCATTATTATTTTAGGATCCCAAGCCGATGGCGCGGATGATCCTAAAGCCATAGCGGTTATCTGGCTCCACGCCCTTTGGATTGCCTTTGCCCTCGGTATTTTTTACACGCCGCTCATGTTTATGGGCGAAACTCTGCTCGTTTTTGCTCAACAACCTGACGATATCGTGCAAGGCGGCGCCAAAGCCATGGCCTATTATGCGTCTGGCATGGTGCCTTTGACACTCTTTATCGCCACAACTTTTTTTATTGAGGCTACAGGAGACACCCGCCCTGGCATGGTGATTTCCCTGGCCGCAAATGTCGTAAATACAGGCTTGAATGCCATTTTGATTTTTGGTCTTTTTGGTGGGCCAGCCTTAGGGGCTGCGGGGGCCAATCTTGCAACAAGCCTCACCCGGTGGCTTATGGTCATAGCGCTTTTCATTTGGGTTTTTCGGCTCTGGCCAAAACGGCATCATTTTGGCGTTCTTGAAGTTTTAGAACAGATCAGCCGCAAAAGCTTTTATCAGAAAAGTCTTTTTAAGAAATTGGTTTTGCTGGGCCTTCCCCTGGCTGGCGCCATTGCCTTGGAAAGCGGGACCTTTGCTCTTATTGCAAGCTTTGCCGGGCGTATGGGGATTATGAGCCTCTCCAGCTATCAAATCTGCCAAAATATTCTCACCGCTGCCTTTATGCTCGCAATCGGCTTAGCAACAGCGACCTCTATTCGCGTTGGCAATGCGGTCGGGCGCGGGGATCAGAAAGGCATCATTCATGTGGCTTGGTGTGGTATTGGCCTGATTATTGTGATTGAGATTTTTGTCGCCTTGCTGATCTGGATGTTGCAACTCCCTCTTCTTCGTCTCTTCACGGTCGAAGAGAGTGTCATTGCGATGACATTACCGATCATTCCCATCATGATGGTGATGATTATTCTCGATGGTATCCAGGGCACCATGATGGGCGCGTTACGCGGGGCGGCAGATGTCACATACCCCCCTGTGATTATTGCATTTAGTTTTACAGGCCTCTCGACCTTATCGGGTTATTGGCTTGCCTTTACGGCGGGCTATGGCGTTAAGGGGCTGGTGATTGGCTTAACTTTGGGGGCGTGCAGTGCGGCCTTTTTGCTCTGTTTGCGGTTTGCTGTGCTAACATCTCGGCCGATTGTGGCGAAAATGTGAGATAAAAGGGCGTTCTTTTCGCTTGCGCGAAAATGGGGCGACTTTTTCGAGAAAAAGTCTTTCAAAAAGCTTTTGAAACCTTTCCTCAGCCGAGCTCTGCCAATAAGGACAATTGTCCTGATTCATTGTCTTCATGATCCGTGAGAGACAAGGGATAATCGCCGGTAAAACAGGCATCACAATAGCCAGGCTTTTTATCGTCGCGCCCCGGAAGGCCCATAGCGCGATAAAGCCCCTCTATAGACAGAAACGCCAAGCTATCAGCACCAATATGGCTGCACATCTCATCGACTGTCATTTGATGGGCCAGGAGTTTTTCCTTTTCAGGCGTATCAATGCCATAAAAGCAAGAATGGGTGGTTGGCGGGCTTGCAATGCGCATATGCACTTCCTTTGCACCTGCCAACCGCATCATCTCAACGATTTTACGCGATGTCGTGCCCCGTACAATGCTGTCATCCACGAGAACAAGGCGCTTGCCCTCAATCAAAGCCCGGTTGGGATTATGTTTTAAGCGGACCCCAAAATGGCGAATCTGGTCTGTTGGCTCAATAAAAGTCCGTCCAACATAATGATTGCGAATAATGCCGAGCTCAAAAGGAAGATTGGCTTCTTCTGCATAACCGATGGCTCCAGGGACACCGCTATCGGGAACCGGAACGACCAAATCTGCCTCGACAGCGTTTTCTTGCGCCAGGTGACGACCAATGGCTTTGCGGGTGCTGTAGACATCAATCCCATCGACAACACTGTCTGGTCTGGCGAAATAGATATATTCAAAGACACAAAAACGAGAGGATTTTTGCGGGAAAGGTCGTAAAGAATGCACGCCACCGCGATTGAGGACGACCACTTCTCCAGGCTCGACATCCCTGACAAATTCAGCACCGATAATGTCTAACGCACAGCTTTCTGAGGCCAAGAGATAGGCGGAGCCAAGCTTGCCTAGCACAAGCGGCCTCACGCCGTAAGGGTCACGAATACCAATGACTTGATCATCACAAATCGCAACAACGGAATAAGCGCCTTCAACTTGCAGCAAAGCATCGATCAAACGCCCGGTCAGATTGGTGCGGATGGATGTTGCCATCAGATGAATAATGGTTTCTGTATCTGTTGTTGACTGAAAAAGAGAGCCTCTTTTCACCAGCGCCCGTCGTAAAGAACGTGCATTCGTCAAATTGCCATTATGGGCAATGGCGAAGCCGCCGAATTCCATATCTGCGAACAAGGGCTGTATATTCCGCACCAAAGTGCCGCCAGAGGTGGAATACCGCACATGGCCAATGGCAGCATGGCCCGTTAATTCTTTCATGACTTCTTGTTTTGAAAAGATCTCCCCGACTTCCCCTAAAGCCCTATGTGCTTGGAATTGCTCGCCATCAAAGGTCACGAGACCAGCGGCTTCCTGGCCTCTATGCTGTAAGGCATGCAAGCCAAGCGCTGTGTGGGCCGCCGCATCATGATGGCCAAAGATCCCAAATACACCGCATTCTTCGCGTAGCTTATCGTCATCATAAGGGTTGGTCGTTGGCATGATGATTTCAGTCTCCATTTGGGTCGTTCTTAACAGTGCCCAGGATTTTCCAGGTTTTCTATAATTCTTTTCAGTCGGTCTGCCTATTGTTCAGGGGCGATCGGAACAGGCTTCATCAGTTGTTCCAACTGTTTGCCACTTTCATAGACGCCTTCAATATTCTTTCGGACTTCATCGCCCTTGGTTTCAATTTCGGCTTGCTGATCTTCTGGCAAAAAAGCTTGAAGTAAGGCTTCACTCTGATTCAAATAGGGATAGACAAAAGCCGTCTGCAACCATTCTGGCTCGCTCTCTGGCTTTGCCAACCACTTCCAAGCCATGAAACCGGTTGTGATAACAGCAATTCCTAAAAGACAGCCGAAAACAAATCCCAAAGATTTATCAAGGATCTTGAAAGAAGAGTCTTTAACGAAAGAAGATAACATTTGGGACAATAAAATTAATAGTACGAGACTGCCAATAAACAAGCCCAGAAATGTCACAAAATCAGCAATAATAGGGACAGTGATAATTTTATGGACTTCTGGCTGGGCTATGGAGAAACAAGTCGATGTTATAATCGCAGCGCCGATCCAAGAGCCTAAGAAAAGTATCATCTTGACAAGACCAGCACTCAAGGCTGTCAGACCAAAGATCAGGAGGACAATGGCAACAAGAATATCAAAACCAGTGAAAGAAGAGGCATCCATAGATCTTACTCAAATAAAGCCTGCAAGCTCATGAGACCAAGGCTCGCCTGTAACCACAAAGAGAGAATAGAATTCTGATACGAACCTGCACAGTCCATGACTTTTGGGTCGATCGTTTTCGCAAGCACCGCACAAGCTTAACCAACCGGTCATCCGCTTTGACAAAAGAGAGACATCTTTTATCTTATGCCATTGCTCTCATATCATAAGCCAGCTTTCGGAGGATCAAGCATCAGAGTCAATCTGCAGGATGTGACTACAGTAAACCAGACTGTAATGCGACTATTTTATATTTATCGCCAAAGATTTCCGAATTTAAGGCCGGGCCAAAGCCGCCACTAAATCCTGAAGATGAGGAATTTCATAGATTTCAAGACCAGAACTCGCTTTTGGTTTTTGCTGTTTCGCAGATGGGACTGTGGGGAGATAGGTTCGACTAAACCCAAGTTTCTGCGCTTCTTTGAGACGATTCTCACTTTGCCCAACCGCCCGGACTTCACCGGAAAGGCCGATTTCACCAAAAAACACAGCCCCCTCAGGCACCGGGCGATCCGCCAAAGACGAGATCAAAGCCGCCGCCACCGCCAAATCTGCCGCAGGCTCGGCAATACGCAAGCCCCCAGCAACATTTAAATAGACATCATAGCCTGACAAAGACACGCCACAGCGCGCTTCCAAAACCGCCATCACCATGGCAAGGCGCGCACTGTCCCAGCCAACGACGGCCCGCCTTGGATTGCCATAAGATGTTGGCGACAGCAGGGCTTGGATTTCCACCAAAAGTGGCCTTGTGCCTTCCATTCCTGCGAACACAGCACTGCCACTGACATTGCCCCGCCGTTCTGCCAAGAATAAGGCCGATGGGTTTGAGACTTCTTTAAGACCGCCTTCGGTCATCTCGAAAACACCGATTTCATCCGTGGCCCCAAAGCGATTTTTAACCGTCCTTAAAATCCGAAATTGATGGCCCCGATCGCCTTCGAAATACAGAACCGTATCGACCATATGTTCTAGGAGTTTTGGCCCGGCAATAGCGCCATCTTTTGTGACATGGCCAACAAGGACACAAATAAAGCCCCGCCTTTTCGCCAAGCGAATCAGTTCCTGGGCGGTTGCTCTGACTTGACCGACGCTGCCAGGCGCACTTTCCAAACTGTCGAGGAACATGGTTTGGATAGAATCGATCACCACCAGCTCGGGCGCTTCGGGCGAATCCAATGTGGTTACAATATCCCTGATGCTGGTGGCAGAGGCCAATTCAACAGCGCTTTTTGCCACATTGAGCCTTTGGGCGCGCATTCTAATTTGCGCCACAGCCTCTTCCCCAGAGATATAAGCGGTACGGGTTGTTTTCGAGAGCGCGGCTGCCACTTGCAGCAAAAGAGTCGATTTTCCAATCCCCGGATCGCCACCAATCAGAACCGCCGATCCAGGCACCAATCCACCGCCACACACACGATCAAATTCCGCGATATGGGCCACACAGCGCGGTGGGTCTGCGCCTTCTCCTTCCAAGGGCAAAAAGTCGATTTTCCGGCCAACCTTGTTGCCGCTATTGCCTTTCCCCAGCCCACCTGGAGCCGTTTCTGAGACCGCCTCTTCGACCAAAGAATTCCAAGCATGACAAGACTCGCAGCGCCCCATCCATTTTGGAAAAGACGCCCCGCAAGATTGACAGACAAAACGGGCGCGCACAGCTTTGGCCATGAACAAAGTCTCCAAAAAAAGAGGGTGAGAGATCCTCTCTCACCCTCCCATAGTCTATAGCATTTTGCTTTTATACTGAATCAGAAAAAATGCTGTAAGTTTTTGTTTTTGCCGCAA
>DDLW01000341.1 GCA_002340345.1 Alphaproteobacteria bacterium UBA2562
ATTATGCAGAGGTCTTTAAGATTGCCCTGCCTGTTTTCGCAACTGAACTGAAAAATCCTCGACAGTTTTGCTTAAGGTTGATGTTCGATCTGCCAATTGTGTCAGCACAGACTGGGTATCCCCAATCGCATCATGAACCGATTGCGAATGTGCCGCGACCTCGCCAATTTGTGTGCTGGCTTCTACTGTTTTGGTGTTGGCCTCATGGATATTGCCGGAAATCCCTTTGATCGACATCACTTGCTGCCCAACCGCAGAGGCAATGGCTTCAGCCGCATGATCCACACGATCAATCGCATGGCCAATGGTTTCAATCGCACTGATCGTTGCTTTTGTCT
Source organism: Alphaproteobacteria bacterium UBA2562 (assembly GCA_002340345.1). GTDB lineage: Bacteria > Pseudomonadota > Alphaproteobacteria > UBA2562 > UBA2562 > UBA2562. The sequence goes on from DDLW01000341.1 coordinate 339, forward strand.
CTTCTTGGATATAGGAAATTTGGCCGCTAATTTGTTCTGTCGCTTTACTGGTTTGACTGGCAAGCACTTTAACTTCATTGGCAACAACCGCAAAACCTTTGCCCGCATCGCCCGCACGTGCGGCTTCGATTGTCGCATTCAAAGCCAATAGATTTGTTTGATCCGCAATATTGTTAATTAAAGCAACAATTTCACCAATTTGCTGCCCAGCATCGGCCAAAACCCGCACCCGTTCATCGGCCGTGGATGCGGCTTGTGAGGCTTCTCGTGCCAGGCTGGCCGCTTGGCCCACCTGCTCTGAAATCTCATGGGAAGAGGCGTTGAGCTCGCCAGCCGCCGCCACGATATTGACATTGTGATTGGCAATATCCGTTATTGAGGCCGCTGATTTTGCTTTTTCTGCGCTTTTGACAGACGCAGAAACAGCGAGATCCACTTGATCGCCTAAATGACACAAAGGCTTATGAAGATCAGAACAGAGATTTCCGACCTGTTGTTCAACTTCGAGCGCTAAATTCGTTAACGATGTCACATGAGCTGTTTTCGCCTCTTTTTGTAGCTTCTTATTCTCTTCTTCTAAATTTCGTTGTTCTAAAGCATTTTTAAGAAAGATTTCGACGGTCCTGGCCATTTCTCCAACTTCATCTCCCCTTTTTGTCTCTGTCACGGTCACATCTAAGCGCCCATGGGAAATCTCTACCATATGTTTCCGTAGAGTATTAATCGCTTTTGATAAATCTCTTGCCACGACGATGAAATACACTATTGCTGATACTAAAATCAGAACAAAAAATATGACAAGTTCGATAATTCTTTCATTCACGCGTTCATTAATATCATCAAGATAAATACCTGTGCCAATAAACATATTCTTTCCTGGCACGGGGAGAACATAACTCATTTTTTCAACAGGTTCGTCTGATCCTGCTTTAGGCCATAAATATGAAATAAAACCCCCACCTTTTTTTGAAATATTGGCTAATTCTTGAATTAAGAAAACGCCATTTTTATCTTTGGCATTAATAAGGTTTGTTCCTTCCAGCTCTGGCTTTGCTGGGTGTATGATACTTTCTCCAGAATAGAAATACAAAAATAGATAGTTACCGCCATCAAATCTCATAGAATATAAATATTCTCTAAGCTCACTGATCGCTTCTTCTTCTGTTAAATTTTCAGTTTCTTCTTTCTGAAAAACATCAATAGCAATTTCTTGAGAGATAAGTGTAATTGCCTGAACTGTTTTTTCTCTTTCATCTACAAGCATCTTCTTTTGGGAATAAACAGCAAATATAAGAATAGATATCATTGATATAGAAATAATAAATATTACAGAAAATAATTTTTTTGATACTGAAATTTTATTTAGAATACTCACAACACGCCCCCTTTTAAGATTATGATATCTCAGAGTGTCTCGATTTATTAAAATCAATCAACACACTCCCCTCCCCACAAATAAATATATTAAATAATCAAATATATAATTAAATACTTTACAATAATATTTTCTAAATCCACAATTTTTAAATATACGCTACAAAATGAAGAATAGTCTCATGCCCCGTTTTATTCTTTATTTATTCTATTCTTTAGAGCTCGGATCAATTTAAAATATTATTATTTTATGATGTATGGAAATAAAAAAGCATTAAATATCTACACTTTGAATCGATAAAAATATTAGGGCTATCCTAGTTTTTGTTCGCTTTTCATACATAGGATGGCCAAGAATAGAGGATTGCTTCGATCTGTTTCTCCCATAAATGAAGACTGCGCTTTTTCCAAAAGACAAACAGCAAAGATGCCAGTAGCATCTTTATTTTGGCTTCCACCTCACCCTAAAGTCGCATAAAATAGGACCTGCCTTGAGATTGCGGCAAGATCACCGAGGAGAACAACGCCGGCCTTACAACTTTTGCGCTTTAATGATGAAGTAAAATAGAACCACGCAAAATACCCGATAAGATGAGAAAGTCCTCTTTTCAGGAGATCAAGCATGTCTGGTCAATACATCTTACCACCATTTTACAAAATGGAAAATGCTTTTAATGTCCATTATGAACCAGACCCCCGTAGCGTTTTTCTCGCCGCCCAAGATGCAAAGCAAACCCACGCCTGGTCTGATTCCGCAGAGGATGAGCAAAAGATCTGCCTGATTATTATCGATGGGCAAAGAGATTTTTGCTTCCCTTCAGGCAGCCTCTATGTCGCAGGCCATAGCGGCAAGGGGGCCATGGAAGATAATGACCGGCTTGCACGGTTCATTTATCGCGAGACGGCGTCTCTGTCTAAAATTCTACCGACTTTTGACAGCCATCGACCTTTTCAAATTTTCTTTTCCAGCTTTTGGCAAGACCGTCATGGGCAGGCTGTACCGCCGCATAGTGTGATTACGGCGGCTGAGATTGCGAATGGCACATTTACCCCTGCCGCTGGCATTGCCTCCCTGTGCGGTCTGGATGCCGAAAGCCTTCGGGAATATGCTTTGCATTATTGCCAAAGCTTAGAAGCTGATGGCAAATATGCTCTTTATATATGGCCTGAACATTGTCTTTTAGGGAGTTTGGGGCATAGTCTTGCGGGCGTTTTACAGGAAGCCCGACTTTTTCACGCTTATGCGCGGAAAAGTTCGAATGATAATCTTCTTAAGGGCGACCTTATTCTGAGTGAGAATTATAGCGTTTTTTCTCCTGAAGTGCAGAAAGATCATAAAGGTCAAACGATTGCAGGAAAAAACACCCCTCTTCTTGATCAACTTTTGTCACATTATGATGGACTCATTTTTGCGGGACAAGCCGGATCTCACTGTGTCCGCTCGTCTCTTCTCGACCTAGCCGAAGACATCAAAGCCCGCGATCCTGACCTCGCCAAGAAATGCTATCTTCTCACCGACTGCATGTCTCCTGTGGTGATCAGAGATCCTGCAGGCGCTATTCTTGCGGATTTCTCGTCCCAACAAGACGCTCTTTTCGAGCAAATGGACGCTTTTGGCATGACATTGATCACATCAGACTTTGCCCTAGAGTCATTCGCGACCAAATTGGGTCGCGAATGACTCTAGATTATTGTTTTTACCGCAAAACGCAT
>DDLW01000021.1 GCA_002340345.1 Alphaproteobacteria bacterium UBA2562
CCTGTTGCGCTGAGGATGACGTTGACTTCATCGTCATGGTGGCCCTTGAGATAGTTTCGGCCCTAGAGCATTTCATTTTTATCTTGAATCAGTGGAAATGCTCTATGTCTTTATTTTTGCCGCAAAACGCATGGTTAAAGTGTTTCCACTTTAACCAGCTTTGCTCTAAAAGACAGTGTCGCATGACAGACTGAAGCCAGATGGGACAGGGTCTTAATCTGGCTTTTTTTGCGGTTTCACTCCATCCTTTCGTATTATCAGCAATAAAAAACCTTTACGAAAGGATAGTATTGTGCTTTTATAATAAGAAGAGAGGCTTTGCCCCTCATGGTTTCATAGGTCCCATGAATTTTTCGGCCAATTCGACTTCAGAGGGGGTAAGAACAATGTTTTTAAGAAATTTTACAGGCTACAAACGGCGTCTTGGCGGCCTTATTCTGGGGGGGCTTTTTTGTTTTACGATTGGCCTTGGAAGCGCACAAGCTGATGAAATTGTTATCATTTCATCCGAAAAAGCCAATTATCAAGTCGGCGAAACCTTGACCAATAGCACGCTTTTGAATTTGAAAGCGGGAGCAAAGCTGACCCTTCTCACCCTTGATGGCAAGCTTCATAAATTGGCGGGGCCTTTTAAAGGCACCCTGCCAAAACCTCAAAAGGGGACTTTAAAGCCAAAAGCCCTCGTCGTTCTCTCAGCACTCCTAAAGGATAATAGGAAGTCTGATCTGTCCTTGGGAACGGTGCGGTCTTCTGGCAAAGCCGTCAAGGTGCCGAATCCTTGGGCGGTGAATATCTCCGAACCTGGTCATGGCTGCATCAAGCCCGATCGCGCCACCCTTTGGCGCACGCGAAATATTGACCAAGATGCTAAGGTCACGCTCTCTGCCCAGACATCAGCCCAAAAAGCTGTTGTGCAATGGGTCGCAGGATATGAGCTTTTGAATGTGCCTGGGCAATTGTTTAAAAGCGACAAAACCTATACGGTTGATCTCGACGGACATAGCGTTGAGCTGCGCGTCCATGTGATGCCCTCGGAGATCAAGACGAATGTTGAACAAGCCGTATGGATGGCGAATGCGGGCTGTAAACCGCAAGCGCTGGCACTTTTGGCAGAGCTCCAATAACAGATCTTTGCCCCCCCATATCGCAAGGTCAAAGCAATGTGATCCCCAATTGCGCCCAGAAAATTTTAAGGATTCTTGTGTAAATTCAAAAAGATATGCTATATATCCTGCAATCATTTTATGGGCTGTAGGCTATAACATTTCTGAATCGGAGACAGCCTAATGTCTCCGATTCGTTTTGGTGTTGCCTTTCGTCTTCTCGCGGGTCTTGCGGTGATGGCCTTAATGTCCATTGCCTCTACGATTATTGCTGTTGTTTTGGTGAATCGCGTCAGTGACAGCTTCCAAGAGCTGGCGAGCGAACAATTCCCCGTCGTCCTTGTTGCAACAGAGATCGGTCGCCAATCCGAGGCCGTCGCCAAAATGGTGACCACTGTTGTTCCCTCGCTGATGCAAGCCCGCACGCAAGAAGAACGTGAAACAATCTTGCAAGGCATTGAATCCCAAGTTTCTCTCTTGGATAGCTTGGTCGAAGGCATGACAAGCGCGCGCATCACCCCTGAAGCGCTCGATCACATCCAAAATGCCAAAAAAGCGCTCACTGCCAATTTGGAAAATCTCAATATTGGTGTTGAACGCCGCATTACAGCAACAGCCCGCATCGAGCGTGCATTAAGTCAAGTTTTACAGCTCCAAGGCAATATTGCTGCTTTATCATCGCAAGAGACCACGCTCCCGTCTTTAGAACAGCATCATAGCGTGCAACAATGGCGCCGTAAGAGTGAAGATGCTGTCGGTTTGTTGTTGTCCTCTTTGGCCGAGTCCGATAGCGAGCGCCTTATTCTCTCCTCAGAGCGTTTCTCAGCCCTTTATAAAGATGCAACACAAGCTCTTTCCAGCCTTCCTTCAAAGGCACAAGAGCGTTTCGCCGAAACCCAAGCCCTGCTCCAAGACTATGGCACAGGCCAAAAAAGTTTTTTCAACAGTCGCTTAGAGCAAATCCACTGGGGCAAATCCGTTGACGACATGCTGCAACGCCACCGTGGTCTCACCGACGATTTTATTCTGGCCCTCGTCGATTTTATCACCTCGATGCAAGATGATGTTGCCCAACAAAGCCAGGACTTAAACCGATTAACCACAAAACAAAGTTGGATTTTGATTTTCATCTCAGGGCTCAGCGCTATTGGCGCCATTGGCGCTTTTTTTTACTTTGATCGCTCGGTGGTGCGCCGTTTGCTGCATTTACGCTCGGCCATGAGTGCCCATGTCGCCGGTCAAACCGCTCAAATCGACCAAGAAGGCCGTGATGAAATCGCAGATATGGCAAAATCTCTGACCTTTTTTGTCGAAACCATCGAAAACCGTGCCGTCGAGTTGCGGAATGCGCGTGATGTCGCTGAAAAAGAAAAGGAAAATGCCGAATCCGCCAATCGTGCAAAATCCAATTTCCTAGCCACAATGAGCCATGAAATTCGCACGCCCATGAATGGTGTCATGACCATGTCCGAGCTTTTGACCCAAACCGCTCTTACGTCTGAACAGAGAAGCATGGCAGCCGTGATTCAGGACTCAGCCTCGGCGCTTTTGACGATTATTAATGATATTCTTGATTTCTCAAAAATTGAGGCTGGTAAGTTAGACTTAGAATTTGTTGATATCTCTTTGACCGAAAGTGTCGAAGCGGTGGGCGATCTCTTGGCTGTAAAAGCCGAAGAAAAAAATATTGAACTAACAACCTATATCTCCCCCGATGTGCCAGACCAGATCCATAGCGATCCCACAAGATTGCGGCAAATCCTGTTAAACCTTGTTGGAAATGCGGTGAAATTTACCGATCAAGGCCAGATCACCCTCGAAGTGCATCCTTGGCAGGACGCCCCTCCTATCCTAGATTTCAGTCCTGGGACCTCCGCGAAAAAGGCCTCAGATGCCGGGTCCACAGACCAAGCTTTTCTCCTGTTCTCCTTACGCGATACAGGGATTGGCATGGACCCAGATCAACAAGCCCGGCTTTTTCAACCCTTTGCCCAGGCTGATACAAGCACCGCACGGCGCTTTGGCGGCACCGGGCTTGGCTTGTCCATTTGCCGCCGTCTTGTCGAAATGATGGGCGGTGATATCGGTGTCAAAAGCCAAAAAGGCGAAGGGTCTGTGTTTTGGTTTCGTTTGCCCTTAATCGCTGCAAAATTAAGCCTCCCACCGCCAGCTTTTGACCTCACAGGACTGGATGTGATTTTGCTCAGTCCCAATCCTGATATTCTGCGCAGCCTTTCCCATTATGGCCGCACCGCTGGAGCTTGTGTCCATCTTATCCAGGACGCCTCCCAGATGACCAAGCCTCTTGAGGCCGCCGCAACCCATGAGTCCCTACACCCTCGGGTCCTGGTCATTGATGAGCGTATTCTATCTGGCGATCATAATCTCGAAGAGGTCATGGCCCCTTACAAAGCCCTCCCTCTTCATATCCTCATCCTCACCCGGCGCCATGCGATCTCCCCCGCCCCCGAAGAGATCAAAGACCGTTTTTTCTCTTTCCCCTCCCAGACTTTGATTAAGCCCGTGAAGCGGCGCCTCTTTTTGCAAAGCCTCGCGACGGCCAGCGGTCATCCTCCCACACCCCTTTCACAAAACCACCCTGTAAAAGACTGGAGTGGATCTGACTATCACGCACCGAGTCGAACACAAGCAGAAACGCTGAATGCTGTGATTCTCGCCGCCGAAGACAATCCAACCAATCAATTGGTTCTGCGTAAACTCGCAGATCGTCTGGGATTTGTGCTTGATATTGTAGATAATGGCCAGAAAGCTTTGGAAAAACTTAATCAGAATACATATGGCTTGCTCATAACCGATTGCCATATGCCCGAAATGGATGGCTATGAACTCACCCGCACCTTAAGAGCACAGGAAAAACACTCTGATAATATAAGCCAAGCTTTGCCGATTATTGCTTTGACCGCGGATGCGCTGCCGGGAACCGCCGCCAATTGTCGGGCCGCTGGCATGGATGAGGTTCTCAGCAAGCCAATTGATATTGCACGCTTTGACGCCCTCATTGGTGACTATCTTCCAGAGGCTTTGATTATCCGCACTCCAAAAACAGACCCCAGAGCTCTACAGGAAGATCGACAAAACGATATCCCCCCTGCTGTGCCAACCCTGTCCGAGGCAGCCGCCCTCGCGGAAGAAGACCTCTTACAAAAAGAGCTTGACCCAGAGATCTTAGATTTAACCTTTATCAAAGAAACGTTTGGAGATCTCGAGATTGGCAAAGAAATGCTGTTCTTTTTCTTAGAAACAACGGCCCCCACCCTGGCCGCTTTAGAGCATTCTCTCATCAGCCAAGATGCCGACAGTGGCCGCAGTAGCGCCCATTCCATCGCCGGCGCCGCACAAACAGCCGGAGCGAAAACCTTAGGCCAACTTTGCAAACGCTATGAAAAAGCCGCTGCCGCGGGGGATATGCGATATTGTCAGATGCTCTATCCTGAAATTGTGACCACCTTCGCACATGTTAAAACAGTGATTGAGGAAAAGCTTTGAGAGCCTCCGGCGGCCAAAGGACGCGGTCCTTTGGAAACCAGGACTTCGAGGGAGATGTTAAGAGACAAAGCACCAAACCTCACAGCATCCCTCCTGGACGCCGGGCTCGTTTAGAGCCCAAGGACTAGCGACCAAGGGGAGCCCAGGCCAGGCGCCGGATGAGCCTATAACGCCCGGCGCGGTACTTGGGCGCAAACTAGGCCCAAAGGGCCTAAAAAACGAGCCTCCGGCGGCCAAAGGACGCGGTCCTTTGGAAACCAGGACTTGGAGAAAAACGCCGCAATACAGATTTACTTGTTTCTTTCTTGCTTAGAAATAATAGATCCGCGCATAATAAATATTCAAATTCAACATATGGGGCATGATTAATGATAATTGAAGAACTCCACAATATTCAACTCAAAACGCAAAAGACTTTGCGTCATGTTGCGGTAATAGGTTTGTCAGCAACCACTCTTTTGATTGGCTCTTCTCTCTCCCATGCAGAGGGAAAGACAAAGACATGGGACCATAAAGATTGGACCGTCACAGCCATAATACAACCCTCGAACCAAGACGTCAGAGTCATTTGTGATCTGCAAGGCAAGAATAGCGGGCTTCTTCATATGCAAATTTCCCAATCAAATGGAGATGCAGGACCGCCCGATATATACCCAGAGATCGCGTTCACACGCACGCTCGGCGTCACAGGACAACCGATGGCTCTTGCCGATGAAGATTTGCAATTCATCTTCGCCTTTGACAATAAAACATCCATTCCTGTTCAAATGACATGGGATTTTGAAGACGGGCGGAATGTTTTTAAAGTTCCTTCCGCGCAATCTCAGGAACTCTTACGCGCAATGGCCCTCCGCAACATGCTAGAGATTCAAAACACTATTTTTACCAACACACGTCTTTCTCTTGCAGGATTCTCTGCTGGATATCGAAAAATGGCAGATTGGTGCTCTTTTTCCATAGAGGGTGTGTTGTAAGTTTTCTCACGACATGAGAACTAAGAACATGGCGTAATCTCCCCTTTTTGCGGTAAAATGGATGAAGGTTTTCTATCATCCTTTTGCCGCAAAATATAAATTTGCAGAATTATTTTTGGTTTTATTGCAAAATTCCATATGTATTAAGTTTAATTTTTAAAGATTATTTCTTTATAAGGGATCATAAAAGCGCATATTAAGGATACCCATTAATGTTTTTTATAATTTATATTCTATTTTAATCTTTAATAAACCATATAATATTTTTTTTAATTTCCACAAAGCGCTATTTTCTTATTTGTATTTTTTTTCATTAACCAAAAGTGATGTCTAGATTTCGACCCTCTTTTTGCGTTACTTTATTGCCTGTTGTTTTAAGACCAACCAAAGAGTCAGAAAGACTCTGTCGGTTGGTAGAAGAGATGGCCACCTCGATTTACCTCTGATTTTGCGTTGCGAAGCCTCGGAAGTTATTGAAAAGCTTGAGACTGAAAATCAAGAAAAGAGTCAATTAGAGGTTTCCAGATGGTTTGTCCCTTGCTCCAAAAGCCGATCAGCCAGGAAGGCGATGATGATAGTATCACTTTTTTCTAAGCGCTTTTTGTCTCAATCAGCCTTTCTCGGTCTCGCTCTGCTTGGCAGCTCCCATATTTTGCAAGCCCCTGCCCAAGCCCAAGAAGAAGGCTGGATTGCTTTGACCGATAAAGAGCATCAAAAGGGGAAAGACTGGTCTGGAACCTTCGGTGTCGTTGGCTATTATGAATCCGAATATGAAGGATCCGATGAATACAGCCTCAATGCCTTTCCTTGGATCGAGGTGACCTATCGCAATCGCTTTTATTTTTCCAGCCATGAGGGTGTTGGGGCTCATATGCTGGCAACAGACAGCTGGACCCTTGGGGCCGGACTGGATTATTATATGGGCCGAGGCGATGATGAATCCGATTATCTTCGCCGGCTTGGCGATATTTCCCCAGGTCTGGAAGCCAAGCTCTTTGCCAAATATCATTTAGAGAATTTGACCCTCAGCGCCACCCTGCGCCAAGATGTGATGGGCAATGATGATGGCACCCTCCTGACCGGGGCGATTTCTTATGACTTTAATATTAGTGATGGGATTCGTATGTCTTTAGGCCTGGATGGCACTGTCATGAGTGAGCAATATGCTCAAACCTATTACGGTGTTTCTCGTCGCCAAGCCGCTGCCAGCGGCTATCGCCAATACACCCCCGAAGCGGGCATCAAAGATATCGGCGCCAGCATCAAAGGCGAATATAACTTTAATGAGACATGGGGACTCATGGGGCTTGCACGCTACAGCATGCTCGGCGATGCCGCAACAGGATCACCTTTCAACCGATCTGATTATGCCATCCACACCGCCCTTGGCGTTGGCTATCGCTTTTAAAGGTCTCAGCCCAAAGACCATTGCTTTATATTCTACCATGGCTTTTCGCTGCTTTGTTTTATCGATCTCTGTGTTTTGTTAACTCTTATCTTGTAAAGTCCTTTTCTATAGGCGCAGAGACCATAGAGCAAAGGGCAAAGTGATGGGTTCATCACTTTGATCCGTTTTGCGGTAAAACAAAAACTTACAGCATTTTTTCTGATTCAGAATAAAAGCAAAAAACTGTAAAAAAATACACTAAGCCATGTGCAGACTGTGGAGGATATGGAGTGTTGCGCGCTGATGTCAAAACAGCCAAACGAGACTGGAACGAAGACTTCCAAATTCGTTTGACCCTTCAAGAAGCCGATATCGAAAGACTACAAGACTCAGCCTTATTAGCAGATTTAGCAACTGGCCCGATGCAAACCCAGCATTTGCAGAGCCTTTATTTTGATACACCAGACCTTAGGCTCGAAAAAAAAGGGGTTGCGCTTCGTGTCAGAAAAGAAGGCGCCCGGCGTATACAAACGATCAAAAGACCTTATCCTGCTTCCAAAAAACAAGATCAGTGCCTCCACGCCCATGAACGGCAAGAGTATGAAAGCGAAATCGCTTTTGACATGCCGGTTCTAGACGCAATACCAGATGCGGACATCCGAAAACTCGTTGAAAATACGGACGAAACCGGTCCTTTAATGCCTTTGTTTGAATCTCGTTTCGAGAGAAATTGTTTTCCTCTCCGTCTTTGTGAAAGCACCATTATCCTCCATCTTGATCATGGCGAATTACGCACAGGCTGTGTGCAAGAAAAAATTTGCGAACTGGAATTAGAACTCCAGGATGGAGAACCCTTGCGTTTGTTTGAATTAGCCCTTGCTTTAGGACGTGATTTCTCTTTGCGTTACGCGCGCAAAAGCAAATCTCATAGGGGGTATGCTCTCTCCCGAGGTGCAAGTCTCACACCGCCACAATATGCTTTAGCAGCCCCTATTACATTACATAAAAAAATGCGCATTGGAGATGCTTTATCACATGTCCTTCGCGCTGGTATTGACCATCTCTTAAAAAACGAGGCCTGTGCTCTTGATGGCAGAGAACCCGAAGGTATTCACCAAATGCGTGTTGCTTTGCGTCGCCTCAGGACAGCTGTCACACTTTTCGAAAAAGCTTTTTCCCCTGTCATGCGAGACTACCTGAAAGAAGAACTTGGGTGGTTACAAAGAATGATGGGGCCTGCGCGTGACTATGACGTGTTTCTAGAGGAAACAATCGCACCTCTTGTCAAACGGCGGCCCATGGATGGGTCTTTAGAGTTGTTGAAAGATGGCGCGGAAAAAGAACGTCAGGCGGGTTATGACCTCGCACGATCTGCGATTTTACAACCCCGCTATACAGCACTTCTGTTACATATCGAAGCCTGGCTCGAGCGAGAACAGGCCCGCCAGAGAGAACGCAAGGAGCGCCAGAAGCTGACAAATGCCTATAAACGCCAAATGAAAGTTTGGAAAGACGATGATGTGGTGGTCAGTACGGATGCTTTTGGTGCACCTGTCGCCCGCTATACAGACATGCGCCCTGTCTTAGCCTCTCCTAAAAGACCTATTCCAAGAACCGCTCGACATATTCTTCCTGCAGACACACCGCTTGTGCATCTACCAGAAGTCTATTCCGAAGAGCCCACACTTTTAGATGAAATTGTTGGGCCAATGGCAGAAGAGATTCTGGAAAGGCGTTATAAAAAAATGTCAAAACGTGGCCGTCAGCTCATGCAAGAGTCTGCTTTAGAAGAATTGCACACATTACGGATTGACGGCAAAAAACTACGCTATTCTTTGGAATTCTTCAGCGCAATGTATCCAGAGAAAAAAGCAAAACCTTTTCTGAGAACCTTAAAAGGGTTACAAGAAAGCTTAGGGTCTGTGAATGATGCGGTGATTGCAGAAGATTTAGCCCGTCAGCTCTGTGATAAAATCCTTCATCGAGAACAAGATGCTGAAGGCAAAGACACGCTTGCCCTTCCCCAAGCAACAGAAAACATACCTTCGGAAAGTGATCATGAGCAAGACATGATGTCTTCTGAACCAAGCTCCCTCCTCGCCCATATCGGTCGCGATTCTGGAGGACCTATTATGCGCCAGGCCGCAAAAGCAGAAGGCGTTATTGCTGGTTGGCATGCGGCTTGTATTGAAACGCATCTTTCTGAAGCTGCTGGGCTATGGAAAAAATTTGATTCTGTGAAACCCTTTTGGCAATGAGATCCGTGCAATGACAGCATTTTTCTAAGTCAAAACAAAAGCAAAAGACCGTAGACCTTAGCCTTTCTTTTGTCCCAAAAGGAAGGCTGTCTGTCTTCTTACATGTAAGAGGCTGAAAAGATTTCAGGGTGAGGGTTTTGAGCCGCAATCAGATTTCTTTGCCATAAGATAAGGAAGAATACGACCGCCAATACAAGGTGAAAACAAAGCTGCAATCGCCACAATCGCAACAATCAGCGCACCTTGCCACAGATTCGGAGCCTTCATAATCGCAAATCCAAGGGCAAGGGCAATCACCACAGCATATAAGATAAAACCCGTGCGTGCCGAGAGCGTGCAAGCGCGCCCTGCTTTAGACCCTTCGACAGGAAGACCTGCTCTCAACCATCCTGCAAGGCCGTTTTTCAAATTATAGACTTCTTTAAAAGCTGTTTTTTTAATTTGGCCTGACGCCATTTTTGTTCTCATGCCGCTTGCGCACATGAAAATACCAATTTTTCCATTAATGTCAGAGAGGTCTGTTTCTCCCAATGTTGCGAGGGGAACCAGCCTCGCTCCTTTTACATGCACCTGGGCATATTCGTCTGCGCCCCGTATATCAATGAGAACAGCTTTTCCTGCCTCTAACCATTCTTGGGCTGTATGAGCCTCCAAATCTTGGAAATTCTTGCCATCGCCAGACATTAAGAGACACTCACCTTTTGAAATGACAGAGACTGTTTTTTCAAATTTCGTTTATTTGAGAGCAAGAAGAACCAGTCTTCATAGACACTTAGTCTTTTACAGACTCTTGGGCAGCATTTTCACTGGCTGCACAGCCTTGTTCTGCTTTCGCACAATAGAGATCAAAAAGCAGTGATATAACGCGTTCCGGTGCATCGCCTTCTAAAGAATAGAAGATATTCTGTGCATTGCGGCGGGCTTGGACAATACCATCATGACGCAAACGCGCGAGATGCTGGGATAAAGCGGATTGGCTTAACCCAACGGCGCGTTCTAGATCCCCCACGCAACGCTCCCCCTTAACCAATTGGCACAGGATTAATAAGCGATTTTCGTTACTCATTGCCTTTAAAAGCGTGACGGCTTCCCGTGCGCTTTCACGAATGAGATCAAAATTTGAATTTCCATCCATTGTCATGGCCCTTAAACAAGGTCATGGCCCTTACACAAGCCCATTCTAATATTCGTGTTAGCAGATTTATAGCAGCGTTGCAAGATCAGGAATCACGGCGAAAAATGTTTATAGCCTAATATAAGATTTACCCTATATGGCAATGGGTTTTATCGGTCTAATTCTGCAAAACGGAGTTTTAAACGCTCATAAACAAAATCAGAGACAAAATGACTGACATCTCCACCAAGGACACCGATTTCTTTGACAAAACGCGATGAGATAAATTGATGTCGATCAGAAGCCATTAAAAAAATTGTTTCAACATCCTTATTAATGCGCGCATTCATACCAGCCATTTGGAATTCATATTCAAAGTCGGACACAGCTCTTAAACCGCGGATAATCTGAGATGCGCCTTGGGCAACGGCAAAATCCATAAGCAATTGGTCAAAAGCTGTGACAGAAATATTCTTCCCTAAGGGTTCAACATCTGCCTCAACCATTTCAACACGCTCGGCCGCTGTGAAAAGCGGGCCCTTTTTCTTATTAAAAGCAACACCAATGACAAGATGGTCGACAAGGCCGGTTGCACGTTTAATAATGTCTAAATGGCCTTTCGTGATAGGATCGAAAGTACCTGGATATAAACCAATTCTTTTCGTTGCCATGGTCTGGCATCCCCTTTTGCCTAGAGTCATTCGCGACCAAACCTAAATTGCCAATGACTCTAGAGTCTTGTTTTTGCCGCAAGACGGACCAAAAAATAAAAAATCTTTTTGGCCTTTGCTCTCATGTTTTTGCCGCAAGACGAAAGCGCCCAAGTGATTCCACCTGATCGCACTTTGCTTTAGAAAATTCTCTTTTCCCCAGCGCTACAGCCAAGCGACTGTGAGACCAAAGATCAAAGGAATGCCAATTCTTTTACGTCAGACCCAAGAAAATGGCAGCCTTTCTATGAAAAAAATCCTGCCATTATGCAATATTTTCTCTAAGTGCTGTAATATTGTCTGCATCCATGACGCATTTCGCAAAAACGCCTGATCAAAATGAACTGATCAGGCGCATTTTCTTATTTTATGGCACTCTTCTCATCGGGCGAGAAAGACATCTCTATAGCAAAGCTGGTTAAAGTGGCAGCCCCTTTAACCATGCGTTTTGCGGTGAAAACCTAAAAGCAAAGGCCTCTTGGTCCGTTTTGCGGTGAAAACGAAGACAGAGAGCCTTTCACCTGCTTCAAGTTAAAAGCGAAAGGC
>DDLW01000025.1 GCA_002340345.1 Alphaproteobacteria bacterium UBA2562
CAACCGGCTATAGGTTTTATTCTTTGTCGGTTGGTATGCGTCAGGATGGGATCGTTTTTGCGGTCAAAAAAGGATGTTGAAAGTGTTTGTTTTACGATAAGACAAAAATCTAAAGACCATGATCTGATCGTTTTTTGCTTTTGGTATTATTCTCTTTTGAGAAAAGAACGGCTTGTCAAGGCAATACCTAAAATGACAAGCCGTTCTCAAAGAGTCCGAAAAAGCCGGGGTGTTCGGACGCAGACCCCGGATTCGAAGCGTCTTTCCGCTAACAATGCTGACTGTTCTTGATCTCGGGGTTAAGGAGAGTGCAGTCAGTCATTGGCAGGGCTTTTGAGAGCGTTTTAAACAACGTCATTTAAGCCAGGCGTCAGGCCAATTGGGGGATTGCTCTGAACAACCTTTCTGCCTTATCAGAATTATACTGCTTTGGGATTGAGAGCAAGTTTTCTAGGATGAAAATGTCATTTTTCGTCGGTGAATTTTCCAAAATGCAGATAAAATTTTATAATAATTAAGTTTAGAAAGCTATATATTTTGATGAGATCGTAATTATACTTTAAAATCAAAAGTAAATATTATAATATATTTTATTTTTTAGATTTATTTGGTTGTCCAATAAGATAAAGCCTCTTTTAAGTTCTCTATAGATACAGGTTTTACAAGAACATCATTGACACCAGCATCTTCGCATTTCTGTAGTTCTTCTCCAAAGCGATTGGCTGTAATCGCAAGAATTGGAAAATTGGCCCCTTTTCCTTCAGGACTGTTCTGGCGAATGGCTTGTGTCAAGGCATAACCATCCATTTTGGGCATATGGCAATCTGTGAGAATGAGAACAGGCATAGGCTTTTCGCCTTGGCAGGCTGAGATCCAATAGGCCAAAGCGACTTCGCCATCAGTGCAGTCCGTCACATCATAACCAATTTTTTGTAGTTGGCGTCTTAAGACTTTCCGATTAACTGGGTCATCTTCCACTAATAAAATCATTTTCTGGTGCATTTTTAAGAATCCATATCTTTCGCTTTATAGGGCTGTGCGCTTATTTTGATATGAAATTTACTTTCGTTACTAAAATAAATAGCATAGCTCATAACTTTCTCAAGGCATGCTTGATAACCTTTTTCATGACAGAAGGGAATGCATATTTTTCAAAGTCTTCGGGAGGGACCCACAAAGCCGTTGTTACCGGAGAGAATTTAGGGGCAAACCCAGCCATAACGGAAAGCTCAAGATGAAAATGCGTGAAGCTATGGCGAACAACGCCTGGAAGTAAACGCCAACGGGCACGTAAGGGGGCTTGTAATAAGGCGTCATCTTCTGTCCAGGGTAAAGCGTCTCGCCATTCTGTTGAGGGGACTTCGATCATGCCACCAAGAAGCCCTTTTTCAGCCCGCCGTCTTAAAAGAACGGATCCATCATCGCGAATAATCCAAAACACCATGCCATAGCGTGTTGGTCGCTCAGGTTTTGGGGTCTTTGCTGGGAGTTGATTTTCAAGCCCTTGAATTCGGCCTGCACAGTCTAAAGACCAAGGGCATAAAATGCATTTTGGGTTGCGCGGTGTGCAAAGGGTCGCGCCAAGATCCATAAGAGCTTGTGCATAGTCCCCTGGTCTTTTCTCTGGACAGAGGCTCGAGGCTTGCGCTTTGAGTTTCGCTTTGGCCCCAGGCATAGGCTCTGTGATGGCAAAAAGTCTGGCAATAACCCTTTCAACATTGCCATCAACGACATTGGCAGGGCGTTGAAAAGCAATCGCCGCAATTGCTGCGGCCGTATAGTCTCCAACGCCTGGCAGGGTCCTCAACCCCTCTTCTGTATCAGGGAACTGTCCATCATAACGCTCCATAAGAACGCGGGCGCATTTATGTAAATTCCGCGCCCGCGCATAATAGCCAAGCCCTTGCCAGGCGTGGAGAACAGCATCAAGATCTGCCGTTGCAAGATCTTTAATGTCTGGCCAGCGTGATAAGAAATCATGGAAATAGGGAATGACGGCGGCAACAGTTGTTTGTTGCAGCATGATTTCACTGAGCCAAACATGGTATGGGTTTGCTTGCGGGGGAGAGTCTGATGGGCTTAGGTTTGGAGCATGTTTGACACGCCACGGCAGATTTCTTCCCTCGTGATCATACCAATCGAGGAGCTTATCAGATAAAGACGGTTCTGATATCGGGAAGGCATTTTTAGCCATCAGAGAATATCACTCCCAAAATAAAGTGAATTCAATAGAGCCATGAACAAAAAAAATGAGTTTTCTATGTCATTATAAAGCTTATCTGTTGTCATGAAGGAGTAAACTCCCTGTCTCGTCATTATCGTAGTCGCCATTTGGGTCAGCTCGTTCGCCCCCTTTTAAAGCCTCTGGCCGCGCATTATGGCCAAGCTGCGTTCTCACTGTTTACCGAATGGCCCGCCATCGTTGGCAATGATATTGCCCGAAGATGCCATCCAATCAAACTCGAAGCGCAAAAAAGAACCGCAAAAGCCCCACGGAAAAGTGCAGCCCACTCTAAAGCTGGCAATAAGCTGTCGCAAGGGCGTGTCTTGCAATTGGGGTGTGAGAGTGCAGAAGCTTTAACGCTTTCCATGGAAGCCCCTTTCATTTTGGAACGGATTAATCGCTATTTTGGCTATGCAGCTATTGCAAGGCTGCGTTTCGTTCACGGCAAGGCTCTCACATCTTTTGCAGCACAAAGTGAAGTGGCTAGACCCATGACGCAAGAGGATAAGGCCCTGGATTTCGCAACTGCGCAATTGCTCTCTAAGGTTGAAAATCCTTTTTTACGCCAAGCACTGACTTCATGGGGAACCGCGATTTCTGCTGAGTCTAAAAGGCAAAATAAAGGCAAAAAAGAGCCTTAAAGGAGAGCAAAGAGACCAGCATCTTTGTTTCACTGTTGCAATGCAGTAAAGAAATAGAAAATTTTCCTTTAAATTAAATTAGATATATAAATAACGAAATCTTAAAATTATCGCTTTATCCTTTAAAAAAAGCGCACAGATTGCGCTTGAAATGCGCACCAAGTGCGCGTATATAGTCTGTAACAAAGACATAATCGATTGTCATATATGTGTAACCTTTTTGGGCCGCCTTCGACATTGATATGAAAATTCCACAACCCATTTTTGAAGAGTAGGGAGTTTCCTGATCGAAAGCCTCTTTCACAAAACAAGGCTTCAGACAGATTTGGTGTGAAGATGACAAAGAAGAAAGGATGAACGTCATGCCTTTTGATTTTTCCCCAAACCGTTTTGATGGGCATGAAGCGGGACAATGGGACCCAAAAGATTCAGCCCAATATCATGCGACGAACGCTCTATCGCAACAAGCAGACGTCATTACAGAAATTGCTGAGGAGCTCCATGGTGAAGCCCAAAAACTTCACGATACCCTCGCGCGTTTCTTACCGCGCTTTCGAGCGCTTTTGGAAGAAGAGGACTCTTAAAACGTTTTCTAAAGCAAGAGCCATAATCATATTGCTGCCCCTTAAAGGAATCGGAGACGAGACCTATTCAAAGGGACGCGCAGCCCCACTGATGACAAAGGGGAGAGGATCATGATGCTTGGACATCTGATTTTCTGGCGCGCCCATCGCTTGCATAATCATCGCGATGACTGGCGCCAACGTTACTCTGCTGAAACAGCAGAGCATTCGCAAAGCGAAGTCGCTGCCTTCGATCGGGTGCTCAACCACCGCTATATGATTGCGCCTGACCGGTGACATTGCAAGCTTCGAGAAGAACCTTTTGAGAACGCTTAGAGCTTTGGCGTCATTTAAGTTTTACCATGAATAGCTGTGCTTCTTAAGGATGATATGGTGCTCACAATTCAGTGACCAGAGGCGGCGAGACTTGCCCGCTTTGTCGACAGCTTTTATAGTTCTGTCATTGAAAAAGCATCATTTCCAGACTGTTTCTTTCAATCTCAAAAGGGTTTCTTGTCTTTAGCAAGGGGCTTTATGCGAGAAAAAGAATGCTGGCATTTTGGAGGCATTATGAGCAATTCGACAGGCGGCAAAAGCCGCATGGGATTGATTATTGGCGCGGTTGTCGCTCTTGCGGGTGCAGGCATTGCTTTTGTTTTTATGCAAGGTCAAGAAAATAGAACCCCACAGACACAGGCTGTCGATCAGCAGCCTTCTGTGGTGGCTGAAAGCACAACAGCAACGCCGATGGTGACATCAGATGCAGAGCCAGAAAATACATCTGCGGCGACGTCTTCGCCAAAACCTGACACGCCTAACAATGCCTCTGAAAACGCAAAGACCCCTTCTGGGGATAAAGTTCCCGGAGGTATCTCTGCAGAATATGACGTGGTTTTCGGGGCATCAGACGCCCCAGTGACAATTGTCGAATATGCGTCTTTGACATGCGGGCATTGTGCTGATTTCCATTTCGGCACATTCAAGGACATGCAAGAAAAATATATTAAGACAGGGAAAGTCCGCTTTGTTATGCGTGATTTTCCTTTCGACCGGCCAGGTTTTCTGGGCGCGCTTGTCGCACGGTGCACAGGCCCTGAGAATTATCCAGCAACGGTGGAAATTCTTTTCAAAATGGTCAGAGAATGGGCTTTCGCAACAGACCCTATCGCAGAACTCAAGAAAATCTCGCGTCTGCGCGGCATGTCTGAAAGCCGTTTTGCCGCCTGCCTGACGGACGAGCCGCTACAAAAATGGATTATCGAAAGCCGGCAATTGGCGAATGATAATTTTGGCATTCAATCCACACCAAGCTTCATTATTAATGGCGAAAAAGTTGTCTCTGGAAATCTTCCAATCGAGGCGTTTTCTAAAGTGATTGACCCTCTTTTGCCCGAAAATCTATAAAGTAAAGCGGTTTACAGCGTCTTTACGTTTGCAAGCGCGCGTAAGGCATTAAAAATAAGGTCGATCCGCTTGATCGGCCTTATTTTAATTAACCGCCCCATTTGAACTCTTTTAAGTTTTTTCCTGGGTCTGTTGTGCTTGCGGCTTTGCTTTTTGCAGAGGGCTGGCCATCTGTTGTGCGCGATGGCATGGCTGTTTTCCTCTGAGAGGACTTTAGGGGGGAGCGTCCTGTTTCGGCAGACAGGGGATCAGGCCTCCGCTTGACGGCTGCCTGAGGGGCTGCCAATTTCCGAGAGGGTTTGGGAGAAGGATCCTGCGTCATATGAGACGCTGCTTTCTGGCCGCGCATTGCCGGTTCAGAAAACCCTATATTTTCAGAAGAGCCGATGCCTTCAGAAGAAAGATTAGCAAGACTGACGGCTTTTGACATTGTTGCTGCTGTTGCGCTGGTATGACGCAATCGACGCGAGAAGGCATACAGCATGAAATTTGCAAATTGGATATCGCCTTGGACAAGCCGTTGAAAAGCCGCCCGGTCAATGCGCAGAAGCTCTGTATCCAGGATAGCGGTGATGGTGGCGCTGCGAATACTCTCATCGAGGAGCGCCATTTCGCCAAAAATTTCGCCAACATTCAGAACAGCAAGAAGCTCGCCATTACGCGAAACTTCAACGCCCCCAGAGAGAATCACATAAAGACAATCTCCAGCTTCACCTTCTTTAACAATCTCTTGTCCAAGAAGATAGCTTTCTCGCGTTCCCTGGGTCTGGTCAAAGTTATAACCGCCAAAGCCCTCTGACATTGCTTGATCCTGACAGTTGCCGCATCATATGTGTTGCATTTTACTTTTTTATTCTAAGCAACAATATCATAAAAAAACACCTCTATTTTTGGGGATACAAAACCAGACCAGTTTTCCTGGCGGTTTGGCCCTATCATAGAGTGCATTATCATGAAAACGTAAGATGTAAAGTGATGGTTTTGAACTGGAGCGGGTGAAGGGAATCGAACCCTCGTCGTCAGCTTGGGAAGCTGCTGCTCTACCATTGAGCTACACCCGCTTGGATATCAAGCATATAAAATTAAGGGACGATCTGGTGCTTTTTCCTTCCGTCAGGAAAAATGCTGTAGTCCTTCATTCTTCCAAAAATAAACAAAAGGGATGAAGCGATGCCTTTACCCTTTATGTCAAAAAATTGAACATTGCTTCTAACCTTTTCAAGCTGTCTGTGCAAGCTTTTTTCACAATAAATGTGGACTCGCGCTGGGTAAAAGATAAAAACACCTGGCAGATCAAAGGCTCTGCCAGGTGCAAGTCTATCGGCTTTTCAAAGTTTTCTTATGGCATTTAGAGCAAAGGGCAAAGTGATAGGTTCATCACTTTGATCCGTTTTGCGGCAGAAACAAAAACTTACAGCATTTTTTCTGACTTAGAATAAATGCAAAATGCTGTAGATTAGAGAAGAACATCCTCTTCTACCAATTCTTTTACGCCAAGCATTTTTACCGTGACATCATTGAAAGTGAGGAGCAGGTCATCACCCTCTTGGGAAGACGCCGCACGCACATCATTGAAATCCCGGACACCGCTTAAGAAAGACCTCTGCATAATGGTTGATTTTTCTGTTTGTCTTTTTCGGCTTCTGTTTTTGCAGGTTATTTTGGCCGAATTTGGCTCTATAAGTGGCACTTTAGGGTTGTTTTCGGCTTTCTCCTTCCTTTTTAGGCGGACTCCGG
>DDLW01000140.1 GCA_002340345.1 Alphaproteobacteria bacterium UBA2562
ACATCGATGGCCAAGATATTCGCGCTGTCAGCCAAGACAGCCTTCGGGCGGTCATTGGCATGGTGCCGCAGGATACGGTCCTGTTTAATGATACAATTCGGTACAATATCGCCTATGGCCGCGTCGATGCGCCCCAAGCAGAGATCGAAAAAGCGGCCCAACGCGCACATATCCATGATTTTATTCTCAGCTTACCAGACGGCTATGACACAATTGTCGGGGAACGCGGCCTCAAGCTCTCTGGGGGCGAAAAGCAGCGTGTGGCCATTGCGCGGACCATTCTCAAGAATCCTCCCATTCTTCTCTTTGATGAAGCGACCTCTGCCCTCGACAGCCATACCGAGCGCGAAATCCAAGCCAATCTTCGCGAGATCGGTTCCGATCGTACAGTGTTGGTGATTGCCCATCGCCTCTCAACAATTGTTGATGCTGATGAGATTCTCGTCTTAGAGGCCGGTCGTGTGGTTGAACGTGGCACACATGAAACACTGCTCATGGAACAAGGGGCCTATGCCGCCTTATGGGCTCGACAATTGAGCGAGAAAAACGCATTCTAATGACAACTTTCAGAGAAGAAACACGAAAAGAGATCTCTGCTTTTACTTGGTCTTTTCTCTAAAAAAACAAAGAGATATAGCATCATCACTGTTTCGATGTTGTCTCAAAGATCAAAGCCGTCCATGTTTCTGCAAAAAATATCATAAAAAATTGCAATAAGACTGCGTCACATTGATCCATAGGGTCAGAACTTCCGTATACCCTTAGAGAAAGGGAGGATGTGCTTATGCTTGATTACTATGGACCACAAAAACTGAGAATAGGCGTCATCGGCACGGGCATCTCTGGCATGTCCGCAGCTTGGCTTTTATCCCAAAAGCATGACGTCACGGTTTTCGAAAAAGATAACCGGATTGGCGGTCACAGCAATACATTCGACCATTATGGGGTCGGTATTGACACCGGTTTTATTGTTTATAATGACAAAAATTATCCAAATTTAGTGGCTTTGTTTGATCATTTAGGGGTTGCCTCACAAGAAACAGATATGTCTTTTGGCGTTTCCGTTTCAAATGGGGAATTTGAATATTCTGGGAGCGATCTTGCCGGTCTTCTGGCACAGAAGCGCAATGTGCTGCGCCCCCGGTTTTGGGGCATGATGCGTGATATTCTGCGGTTCTACCGTGAGTCTGCAAAGGATTTGCGCCATCCCGAGAGCGAGACCATGACCCTTGGGGAATATCTGTCGCAAAATGACTATTCCCAAGCTTTCCAACAGGATCACCTTTTGCCGATGGGCGCGGCCATTTGGTCGACCCCCGTCGAGGAAATGCTGAATTATCCTTTGAAAGCCTTTGTGCAGTTTTGCGACAATCACGGTCTTTTGCAAATTTCAGAGCGGCCACAATGGCGCACTGTTATTGGCGGCAGCCGCGCCTATGTTGAGAAAATAACAGACCCCTATCGCCATCAAATTCAAAAAAGATGCGCCATCACCAAAATCTGGTCTGAAGGCCCTTATGTCGTCGTGCAAGATCGCTATGGCGTACAAAATTGCTTCGACCATGTCATTTTGGCTTGTCATGCGGATCAAGCCCTCGCCATGCTCACAGATGCTCTGCCCCAGGAAAAATATCTTTTAGGGGCGTTCCGCTATCAAAAAAATCGGGCCATTCTCCATACAGATGCCTCCTTGATGCCGCGGGCGAAAAGAGCCTGGTCCAGTTGGAATTATATCCGTGAAGATCAATCTGGGCAGCAAGATGTCTGCGTCACCTATTGGATGAACAAGCTGCAAAATTTACAAGCGGATCGCGATTATTTTGTTACCTTGAATCCAACCCATGAACCGGCTGAGAACACGGTCATCCGTAGCTTTGATTATGAGCATCCTCTTTTTGATCATAAAGCCATCTCAGCCCAAAAAGGCTTGTGGTCCTTGCAAGGGCGTCGTGGGTTGTGGTTCTGCGGCAGTTATTTCGGCCATGGTTTCCATGAGGATGGTCTACAGTCCGGTCTTGCTGTGGCAGAAGCCGTAGGCGGCATGCGCCGTCCTTGGCAGGTTCCAAACGAAAATGGACGTCTGCACCTGCCAGAGCATCCTTTTGTTTGGTCTGAGGGAGAAAGCGTTTATGACGTTCGTGCCGCAGAGTAAGATTTATCAAGGACGTGTTTTTCATCAACGGCTTCGACCTCGGAAACATCGGCTTTCTTACCGCGTTTTTAGCTTGTTTCTTGATCTTGAAGAATTACCCGAACTCGCAGCACAACATCGCTTTTTTAGCCATAATCGCTTTAACCTTTTGTCTTTTTGGGACAAAGACTATGGCAATGGTGACCATGGAAAAGACGGTCACACGCTTTTAGATTATGTGCGCACCGTCTTGCAAAATGCAGGCTATGCTTTGCCTGGCGGTGCTGTGCGCATGTTGTGCTATCCGCGTATGTTTGGTTATGTTTTCAATCCCTTAAGTGTCTATTATTGTTATGATGCTGACGGTGTTTTACGCGTTTTGCTTTATGAAGTGAGCAACACATTCGGCCAGCGTCATAGCTATCTTATCCCAGTATCCGAAGATCAAACCCAAATCATTCGGCAAAGCTGCCGAAAGGATTTTTATGTCTCGCCTTTCATTGACACCGCTGGGGCGTATGAATTCCGTCTTTCCTTACCCAAGGAATCTTTGACATTATTGATCAATCACCATGATGCGGAAGGGCTTTTGCTGAAAGCCAGTTTTAGCGGTCAAGCCGTTGCCCTTACAGATCGGACCCTGATTGCTTTAATGTGGAAATATCCGCTGATGACCGTAAAGGTGATCGCTGGTATTCATTGGGAGGCTTTGAAACTTTGGAAGAAAGGGTTACATTTTTTCCGTCGTCCACAGCCCCCTCAAAATTCTTTAACGATTGTAAAAAGTGACAGCCTGGAGACACAATCATGAGTCATGATCCTTTTGAAAGCTGTGTCCCTGCCCAGAGCCGCTCTTTGCAAAATCCTTGGCTGCAAATGCTGGCGCGTCATTTCGCCCATTTGGAAACAGGGCGTCTCACCGTTGTCCTGCCAGATGGGGGCAGTCTGATTTTGGGGGAAACCGGTCCCCATAAAGGCAAAGGCGGCCCCCAGGCTTGCTTGCAATTATCGTCTTATAAACCCCTTTCAAAGCTGTTTTTGAAAGGAGAGTTGGCTTTCGCGCAAAGCTATTTGGAAGGGGAATGGGACAGCCCCGATGTGACTGCTTTGTTTGACCTCGTGCTCATGAATGAAGAGCAGCTTGGCGGCAAAATTATGGGACGATGGTTGTCTCGGACCCTTTATCGCCTTCGCCATTTGTTGAACCGTAATTCTAAAAGCGGTTCGCGGCGCAATATTGCCTATCATTATGACCTTGGGAATGACTTTTTCCAGCAATGGCTCGACCCCAGCATGACCTATTCGTCGGCGCTTTTCGCAACAGGCCAAGAAAGTCTCGAAGAGGCGCAACACGCTAAATATCATGCGATTGCTGATTTGTTGGACTTGAAACCAACGGACCATGTGCTTGAAATCGGCTGTGGCTGGGGCGGTTTTTCGACGGTTGCTGCCCGGGATTATGGCGTCCGCATCCATGGTCTCACCCTGTCCCAAGAACAGCTGGCCTATGCCGAGAACCGCTATCAAGCTGCAGGCCTCGCAGAGCGCGCGACCGCATCTTACACGGATTACCGCGATAGCGAAGGTGAATATGACAAAATTGCCTCGATTGAAATGTTTGAAGCGGTTGGGGAAGACCATTGGGATTCTTACTTCCAAACGGTTTTTAACCGCCTGAAACCAGGGGGCATTGCTGTTCTACAGGTCATTACCATCGAAAATAAACGCTTTGCGGCCTATCGCAAAAGCACGGATTTTATCCAGCGTTATATCTTCCCAGGAGGATTTCTCCCAAGCCCCCGTGCCTTAGAAGACAGTGTCCAGCGTAATGGCCTTAATTTGGCAGAAAGTCATTTCTTTGGTGACTCTTATGCGCGGACCTGTGCCCTTTGGCAAAAACATTTCCAACATGCCTGGCCAGACATTGCCCCTTTAGGCTATGACGCGCCTTTTAAGCGGATGTGGGAATATTACCTCTCCTATTGCGAGGCCGGTTTTAAGGCGGGGACCATCAATGTTGGATTCTTCAAAATCACCAAGCCGGCATAGAATCCTCTATGCCCTGCCAGCCTTTGTTCTTGCCCTCCCCACAATCCCTGTCTTTGTGCTCTTGCCGACATTCTATGCGGAGACCCTTGGCTTGGGTCTCGCCATTGTTGGGGCTGTGTTTTTCGGTTTAAGGCTTTTGGATGTGGTCAGCGATCCCATTTTAGGGTGGATTTCTGACTATATCCCAGAACGCTATGGCAAACGAAAATTCCCAATGGCGGTTGGAGGGATTTTGGGAGCGCCCGCTCTGATCATGCTCTTGTCGCCACCAGAGACGGTGACGGCTGTCTATTTAGCATTGTGGGGTGGGGTGCTTTATTTGGCGTGGACCGCCATCCAGATTCCTTATACGGCTTGGGCTGTCGAGTTAGAATCTGATTATACCGCACGGGTACAGTTGAATGGTGCCCGCGAGGGGGCGGGCTTGTTTGGGATTGTTGCGGCGGGTGTTTTTGGGATTGTTTTTGCGGGAAGCCCCGAGCAAGACCGCTTTCAATGGCTGGCCTGGGCGACTGTTTTTCTTGGGATTATAACTTTTCTGATCACCCTATGGTTCACCCCTGCCGGGCGCCCTGTCACCACGCCAAAGCGCTTCAAACTGTCTTTTCCCTCGCAGAACAAGCTTTTTTTACGCGTCTTAGGGGCTTGGTTTATCAATGGCTTAGCAAATGGTTTGCCCGCTGTTTGTTTGCAACTTTTCGTCCGCCATTACATTCAAGCGGATGATCAAGACATGACGATTTTCTTAGGCATTTATTTTCTCTTTGCGCTTCTAGGGCTCCCGCTATGGCTTTGGATGGGCAAATCTGTCAGCAAACATCGGGTTTGGTGTTTTTCCATGGTGGCGGCTTGTCTTGTGTTTGCGGCTGTCCCCTTTCTCGGGCCGGGGGATGTTATTGCCTTTGGGGTGATTTGTGCGCTGACAGGGGTTTGTCTCGGCAGTGACCTTGCGCTCCCAACGGCGGTGCAGGCCGATTGTGCCGACTGGGATCGTTTGCGTTTTCAAGAGGATCGCACCGGAAGCCTTTTTGCCTATTGGAGCATGGCCACAAAGCTGGCTCTCGGGGTGGCCATCGGGATTGCATTTCCTGTTCTTGGGGCTTTTGGCCTGGAAGACAAAACGCCCACAGGCCAGGTGAGTGAACTTTCTCTTCTGGTCCTCGTGGTGATCTATGCGCTGCTTCCGATCGTATTAAAGGGCATAGCCATTGCGATGATGTGGCGCTTTCCACTCGGGAAAAAACAGCATGATGCGGTCCGTGTGCGTCTTGAAAGGCTTTGATTTTACAGCAAGATGCAGAAAATTCTCCCGCTTATGCGTCTCTCTCCTGACAGTGATAAACACAGATTTTCAAAAGGATGGCTGATCATGAAGCGCCTTTGGCTCATGCTAACCGGAAAAATCTATGACATGTCGGTTGGTATTTTGCACAAACGCCGTACAGGTCTCACCAACCGAAACAGGGCCTTATTTTTGCCGGTTGGTGTCATAGGCCTTTGTCTTTTTTTGGTGACGGGATGTAGCAGCATGAAACCCGAAGATTTTGTCAATAAAACACCCCATTTTGATCTTTTTCAATATTTTGAAGGTCAAACCTCGGCGTGGGGCCTGTTCGAAGATCGCTTTGGTAAAGTGCGACGGCAATTCCAAGTGACGATCCTTGGTACAAGACAAGATAATCTGCTCACTTTGGATGAACAATTCATCTTTGATGACGGCGAAGAAGATCAGCGCATTTGGCGCATCCGGAAAACGGGTGAAAATCGCTATGAAGGCGAAGCCGATGACGTTATTGGGGTTGCCACCGGGATCGCCTCGGGCAATGCGCTCAATTGGCGTTATGATCTTGATCTCAAAGTTGGTGATTCAACCATGCGCGTTCATTTTAATGATTGGATGTTCTTGCAAAATGGCAATGTCATGATCAATCGGGCGCAAGTGAGCAAATGGGGTTTTGATGTTGGCCAAGTGACGCTCTTCTTTACGAAACCTGCAATCGCCGCTGAATAAAGCGGATTAAGGGACCTAGAGCCGGTAGCTTACTGTAAAATTGCGCTCCGGCATCCCAATAATCAATATGCTTACAGATCCGCCCGTCAGAGGCAAAATGGATCTCGCTCATTCCTGTCACAGCCCAGTCTCCTAAGCTTTTCAGCTCTCCCTGGAACGTCCAACGCAAGAAAACGCAGTCCCCACCATGGGCCTGATGGGTTACCGTGAAACATGGGTTTTGGACATCTTTTAAGGTTTTGCGGAGCAAAGCTTTAAACAGATCAAGCCCTTGGAAATCATTGAAGGGGTCTTGAAAATGGATATCAGGATGGACATGTGCGTCCGCCTGTTCAATAAGAGCGGGCGAAATCGCCTCAAATAAGCGCCGATAGCCTGCGATATGAGGAAAATCCTGGGAAAGGGAAGCGGTCAAGAGCGCACCATTTTTCGCGTGAGAGCAAAATAAAGCCGATAGGGGAGAAGACGTAGAAAAGCGATCCGACGCACAAAAGGGGCTGGAAACGCAATTTCAAAGTGATCTTTGGTTAAGCCTTTGCGAATGGCCTTCGCGGCCTGTTCCGGGGTGAGAAGATAAGGCATGGTAAAATCATTTTTGTCGGTCAAATCGCTTTGGACAAAGCCTGGATTGATGACTTGGATTTTAACGGGGCTCTCTTGCAGCTCAGCCCGCAGGCTTTCGCACAAAGAGAGAACCGCCGCCTTGCTGGGACCATAGCCAGACGCATTGGGCAGGCCGCGATAGGCTGCTAAAGACGCGACAATGGCAATATGGCCGCCGCGCTGACGCATGGGCGGCAGCAAATTTTGGAGACAATGGAGACAGCCAAAATAATTAATGGCCATCATATGGTGAAAATCTGCCAAAGATGTTTCAGAGGTTGGGCCGGGATGATAGGTGCCTGCGTTTAAAATCGCCAAATCAACCGGGCCAATATCGTTCAGGCATGTCGCCACAATCTGCGGGTCGGTGACATCACAGGGCAAAGCGGCAATATTGGGATGCAAGGCACTGGCGGCGTCCAAAATCTCTGATCGACGACCAGAAATCACGACAGTCCAGCCCTCTTGGGCGAAAGACAGGGCGAGGGCCTTGCCAATACCGCTGCCCCCGCCCGTAATCCAAACCGTTTTCGGCACGCTCATGATTCGGTCTCACAATTGCGACACCGATAATCGATAATGGACCCGTCTTTGGCTTTGAAACGCAATTTGACCCAGCGTCCTTCCGTATCATACCAAACGGATGTGTCATGGAGTTCCCCTTGGTAGTCATAGCGGGTTGCCATGACGCGACCATTCGGTAAAGAGAGTTGTTCGGCCCCTTTTTCTGCCAGAGTCACTTGATTGACATTGCCGGTCAGCGTGTTCAAAACCCTTTTCTCATGGATGACAGAGGCATTCCAGTGATTGGTTGGCAAGATGGGACCAGAGATTTGTGACATCCCAAAAGGCCCTGAAACCTCGAGCGCCTCTCCGGCACGTTGGCCTTCCACACGATAATCCTCAGACCCATTTTCAACGGTGACCTCAAGCTGGGTCAGGCGGTTATCTTGCCAGACTTCTTTGGACTGATAATCAAAGCCATAAATAGGAATAAACAAAACCGACAATTCAAGATTCATTTTTGATTGAACAACCAAATCAGCGCCTTGGGCCATAAAACGCGTTTCATGCTTGCCAATGATGGCGCCATCACGCATCACATCGAATTGTAAGCTTTCGCCATAAAGGGAAAGAGGATCAAAGGACGATTTTGTTTTTTCTGTCGGCGCAAGATCTGCGAACGCCAGGGAGGGGATGAGGCAGAGAGAGAAAATATAAACGGACTTATGCATGGCAGTCTCTCCAAAATATAAACATCTATGGAGATTACGCAGGATAAGAGCCTTTAGATGACTTGCAGGAGATCTTTATCTGAACGCTACAGCCCTGTCTGCTGTGCAAAAACAAAGATCTATGTTAAGCCCGTGCGGCGCTTGAGCAAAAGACCAACCAAAACATCGGAAGACTCTGTCGATTGGTCTAAGGCAAAGATGGCGACTGAAGAGCCGCCACAAGAGGTGATGAGAGCTTTCCCACTGTAGAGCTTTTTTTTGTAAGGAAGTGTGCAAAAGTGCTGCGTCTTTCAGTGTTCAATAAAAGTCTGTCCATCATGGATGTTGCAGGGGCTTTGACAATCCTTGTCCAGTGTCTGAAGAGCCGTTTGACAACCGCTCTTGCGGGCAGAACAACCATAAAGCTGATATAAACTTTTAGAGAAGAGGAGCCGCAATCTATGACTTCAGGGGCGGGAGAAACTTTATTCGCTGATCGCGTTCGCCGGGTTGACCTCATGAATGGGGTTGTTCGGGTGGAACTGGAACATTTCGATCCGACAAATGCAAAAGAAGGGGACAAAGAACCTGCAACACGCCCTGGTGCTGTTCTTGCGATGCCACTTGATGGCTTTGTCCGTTCTGCGGCTCTTTTCGAACATGTGATTAAACAAATGCTGGATAAGGGGATTTTGCGCCGTGCGGCGGATGGGAAGACAGAAACGGCCTCGGATGCGGATAAAGCAACGCAGTCGGTGAAAAGCAAATAAGACTTTGCTCAAGGCATGAAGGTCAGAGGCTTTTGTCCTCTGGCCTTGGCTGTCTCCCTGGATAACGCCCCTTTTCTGTAAAGGCTTTAAAGTTTTTGAAGTCTTGTCTTAAAAGAGAAGACAAAGTTTTCATGTTTGAAGAGGGGAAGGGCCTCAAAAAGCTTGCCCGTGCCATCTTTTATTCTGTCAGACTCAGAGGTGATCATGATGCGCTCCGATGATTCGTCCATGCTCCCCATAGAAGCCTGCGTTTTTGACGCTTATGGCACTTTACTGGATTATGCGTCTGCCATTACGCCCTACCGAGAGAGCTTAGGCGATAAAGCCGATGCTTTAACAGCCTTGTGGCGTTTGAAGCAAATTGAATATAGTTGGCAAAGAAGCTTGATGGGGGCTTATGTCGATTTTTGGCAAATTACAAAAGATGCTTTAGGGTCTGTTGAGATTCA
>DDLW01000292.1 GCA_002340345.1 Alphaproteobacteria bacterium UBA2562
ACAAGACTATAGAGCCTTTCCATTGATTCGATATAAAAGAGAAAGGCTCTAGGGGTGCTGCTTTTCGCTGGCGCGAAGATCAGGGGGGCTTTTGGAAAAGTCCCCCTGAAACCCCCGAAAACTTTTTTACATAAAGACTTTAAGTTTATACAATTATATTTTTAAGGGATAATTCCCAAACAAAAATCTCTTTTCTGTTTGGGCTGCGCTGTTGTAATGCTTAAAAAAAGAGCATAGACTTATAATCCTCAAACCATATTTGAGCGCCAAGACCAGGGCCTTTCTGTGCTGGATGGCGTTCCTATGATATTTCCGGAAAACATAAAATCTTCGATGGCCTATAATTATCACTGTAAAGGGGCATATCATGAGTGAACCTTATCTTGGCCTGATTATGATAACGCCTTACACTTTTACACCCAGAGATTGGGCTTATTGCGATAACCAAGTGATTAATATCAGTGCGAATAGTGCGCTCTATTCTTTAATTGGCAATGTTTACGGGGGGGATGGTCGGACGACCTTTGCTCTGCCCGATCTGCGGGCGCGGGCGCCGATTGGGGCCTCTCAAACCATGGGCCAAGCGCCGGATCTATCGGCCTCTACGGTCGGGCAAAAGGGAGGCGCCGATGAGATCTTCTTGTCCCTCGACCAAATGCCAGCCCATAGCCACGCAGTGTCAGGCGCTCTCGAAGACCCCAAGCCGCAATTTCCAGGCGAAATTCCCGCAGGCTCTTTAGAGGTTTATATGGATGCTGATTTCACCCAGACCAAGGGAAGCTTCACCCAGACA
Organism: Alphaproteobacteria bacterium UBA2562; assembly: GCA_002340345.1. GTDB lineage: Bacteria > Pseudomonadota > Alphaproteobacteria > UBA2562 > UBA2562 > UBA2562. Next base: position 794 of record DDLW01000292.1, read on the forward strand.
AGCTATACGATCGGGGCTTTTGCGGACTATCTCGAAATCAGCACCGCACAGGCGACAACAACCATCCCGACACCCAACAGCTCTCTGGCCAGGCCTTATATCAGCACTTTTGGGGTCCAAGGGGACTTAACGGTTAATAATGCGAGTAATTTCGTGACCATCAAAGCAATGGCCCAGGATCCAAGTGGCACAAAACCGCAGTTCAGCGGTTCAATCCAGCTGACAGGGACGGCGCGCTTAAACCAAAATACCGTCACCATTCCTGGCCATTCCTTTGATTTTTCGGTGAATCCAGGGGTGGCGGTCAAAGATATTCCTTTGCAACCGGTGGGTTTGGGCCAATCTTTCCCCAATCGCGATCCCTCTCTTGCTTTGAATTATATCATAAGCCTTTCTGGTCTCTATCCAAGCCACGACTAAGGCCGCCCCCAATCGAGGGGAGGGCCCCCGCAGGCAAAGCTTGGCGATCGGCGGGGATGAGAGCACAGTTTTCCCAGTGAAGGAGTCCTTTATGGCAGAGATTTTCTTAGGGCAAATTCATATCTGCCCCTATGTGCGAACACATTGGCGGAACTGGGCTTTGTGCGATGGTCAGGAAATGGCGATTTCTGCAAACTCGGCTCTTTTTTCCTTGCTCGGCACAAATTTTGGCGGGGATGGCCGCGCCACGTTCGGATTGCCCGATCTGCGAGGCCGGACAGCCATCGGCGCCACCAATATTATGGGAAAAGGAGAGACGCCTTCTTCCTATCGACTTGGGGAGCGTTATGGTGCCGAGGATGTGATGCTGGACCATGATCAGCTGCCAACCCATAGCCATGAAACCGAAAAAGGACCTGGCAGCGATAAAATGCAAGTCACCGTGCCCGCGACAACGGGGACCGTGGCAGGCAGCGATGGTGTGTTAACACCAACGTCAAGTAGCTTTACCCAAACAGGCTATACGCAAGGGACGAGCAGTGTTTTCCAGGTGTCCAAGACCAGTGGGTCTAGCGCCTCTGGCCGTGTCAATCCAACGGTCAATAGCCATATGGGGATTCCCCACTCGACAACGTCCAATTTAGACATTCCGATGTATTTAAATAATCCGCCTGCGGGCAGTGTCGTTCTTATCCAGGGACTGGCGCGGCAGGCCGGCACGGACCCTACGGTGGCAGGAACGGCAAATGTGACGGGTTCGGCCTCTTTCAAAAGCTTACAAACACCACAGACAGACGTGCCTGGCAGTTTCGTTGTGGGAGAGGCTTCTGGGTCTATCACCGTCTCGTCAACGGGGGGGAATAAGGCTGTCAGCAAACGTGCGCCTTACCAAGCCATGACCTATTATATTTTGCTTGAGGGGCCTTATCCGCCAAGGTCATAGTGCAGCGATGCAGACAAAAGATGTATCTTTTGTCTCAGTCGGTGCAATAGCGGTTTGAGCGAAACGAACGGCGGTGCCGCCCTTTTGGGCCTCGATCAGCCCCCCCTCATCCCCCATAGTCTGATGAAAGGTCACACATGTCTGAGGCATTTTTAGGGCAAATTCTCCTGGTTCCTTATATGTATGCACCCAGAAATTGGTCTTGGTGCAGTGGGAACTTGATCGATGTCAATAACAATCAGTCTTTGTTCGCCTTGCTTGGAACGCTATATGGCGGCGATGGCCGGGTCAATTTTGCTTTGCCAGATTTAAGAGCGCGCATCCCCCTTGGCGCCACATCGACAATGGGCAGAGGGCCAGGCCTTTCAGAGGCCCCTTTAGCGCAAAAGTCAGGGGCTGAAACGGTGACCCTCACATCCCAGAATCTGCCAAACCATAACCATGATGTGAAAGGCAGTTTTGAAATCACAGGCGGTGTCGCCAATGTCCCCGATGTTCAGGCAACGGTCGATACAGGCCTTTTCCAACAAACAAGCGGTGTTTTCAACCAAACTGGCTATACAGAGGGCACAGCCCAATGGCAGCTGAAAGTGGCCAATCAGCGCGCCAATGACGATGTTCTCGCCAATAATGATTATATTGGCATTCCTCATATGACGGTGACGAATGAAGATCTTATCGCCTATATCGACAATGCGCCGGCCAATACATTGGTGAATATTGATGGGGTTTCCTATAGCAGTGGTTCTGACCCTATGATCACCGGGACTGTGGAGATTGAAGGCACGGTGACGTTAAAAAGCAGTTCTGTTGCGATACCAGAGCGCATTGTTGAATTCACGGATATTGAAGCCGGCGATGCTGTGACCATTGGCACCACAGGCATGGGGGAGCGCTTTAACAGTCTGGGTCCGGTGCTGGCCATGGGCTATATTATTGCTTTACAAGGGCTTTTCCCGCCACGCAGCTAGAGCCTTTCTCTTTTATATTGAATCAATGGAAAGGCTCTCTGTTTTTGTTTTTGCCGCAAGACATGTCGACTGGATGTTTCCATCCAGCCGCACTTTGCTCTAAGGGTTTGCGCATTTCAGGCATGCACGCCTTTTCCCTGTAAAAAGGAACATTCCATGAAGCTTTCCGCAAAAGCCAGTGACGCCTTCGACTTCAAAGATGGCGATAAAACCTCGGAAGCCAAGCGCGAGCAAGCCTATAAAGACGCACGCTATGTCGATCTTCAGCTGCACCAAGTCGAAGAACGCACAACAGACCATGACAGCTTACTGCGCCAGCAATTTAAAGCCCAGCAAACGGGCTATAACGCGCAATTCCCAAACCAAGAAAACCACGCCATTGTCATCGATAACAAGGTCGTGGGGTCTTTGGTCTTGGAAGCGCGGGCGCGGGGGGTGTTGATTGTTGATTTTTTCTTGATCCCAGACTGCCGAGGCAAGGGCATTGCCGCCCATGTCATTCGGCGGACACAAGAAAGCTGTGCGGCGATCAACCGTCATCTTTTGGCGCGGGTGATGAAGTCGAATAACCAGGCGATGGCTTTTTACAGCCATTGTGGCTTTGTGCCGGTTTTACAGGATGATCTCTCGATTTTGTTCGAGTGGTTCCCGCCCCATTAGAGCAAAGCGAGGGTCAGGTGGCGTCACCTAATCGCTCGCGTCTTGCGGCAAAAA
>DDLW01000118.1 GCA_002340345.1 Alphaproteobacteria bacterium UBA2562
GATATTATGCAGAGGTCTTTCTGATTTTGCGTTGCGAAGCCCCGGAAGTTATTGAAAAGCTTGAGACTAAAAATCAAGAAAAGAGGTAATTAGAGGTTTCCTGCTGTAGTGCCTCGAGAATTAAGACAAAAGGACCAAAACATTGCAAATTTTCAAAAGATACGCAGCCCTTGCCCTCATGACCACCGCACTCGTCATGCCCATGCAAGGGGCTTCTGCAAAAGAGACCATGGATGTTGCGCCTAAAAATGTCGTTTCCCATTATGCGGATATGGCACATGCCATGTATGAAGACGCTCTTTTAGCGGCTTTACAGCTTGACCAAGCGCTGAAAAAGTTCGTTGCAGAACCAAGCGAAGAAACCCTTTTGGCCGCGCGCTATGCATGGATTGCGGCTCGTACCCCTTATCAGAAAACCGAAGGGTTCCGTTTTGGCAATGAATTCGTTGACGATTGGGAAGGGCGTGTCAATGCTTGGCCTTTAGATGAAGGCATGATCGATTATGTCTCCGAAGATTATGCCTCTGCTGGCACGGGCGAGAATCCTCTTTACAGCGCCAATGTTGTTGCAAATGAGAGTTTTGAACTCGGCGGTAAAAAGCTGGATGCCAGCAAAATCACAAAAGAATTGCTTGCGGACAGTCTCCATGAGGCCGAAACCATCGAGGCCAATGTTGCGACAGGCTATCATGCCATTGAATTCTTATTGTGGGGACAAGATCTTTACGGCACAGAGGCAGGGGCTGGGAAACGTCCGGCAACGGACTTTGATGTAAAGAACTGCACCAATGGCAATTGTGATCGCAGAGCAGCCTATCTCACCACAGCCTCTGAATTGATGCTCGATGATCTAAAGGAGATCGTGGCTGCTTGGGCGCCAAAAGGCGCGGCAAGAGCACAATTGGACGCAAAAGGTGAAAAAGGCGGTTTGGCAGCCATTCTCAAAGGCTTGGGAAGTCTGTCCTATGGGGAATTGGCTGGTGAGCGCATGAAGCTTGGCCTGATGATCCATGATCCTGAGGAAGAACATGATTGTTTTTCCGATAACACCCATAATTCGCATTTTTTCAACCAAAGCGGCATGATTGCGATTTATAACGGTCGTTATGCACGCATTGATGGGTCTGTGGTCGAAGGCCCCTCTGTTGCTGATCTGGTTGCCGCCAAAGACAAAGCCTTGGGTCAAAATATTGCAATGGCTATGACAGACACGCAAATGAAAATGGCGGTCATGAAGCTTACGGCGGACAATCGTGAAATGGCCTATGATCAAATGCTGGCGGCAGGGAATGAGGCTGGCAATAAGATCTTAGAAGACGTGATCAACAGCTTGGTCGCACAGGCAAAAATGTTCGAAAAAGCTGTGTCTGCCTTAGATCTCGAAAAAGTCGCCTTTGAAGGGTCTGATAGCTTAGACAACCCTTCTTCTGTTGTGCAGTAATCTTCTTCTCTTAAGAAAGAGAGGACTGTCTGTGAGGCGCGAGGGGATAAAACAGAACCTCGCGCCCTTCTTTTGGAAGAGCGTAACCATGACAATAATGTTGGATTCATGCCGCCGCTTTGCGGTTCTTTATGCTGTGATCGCATATGTTCTCTTGGCCTGTTTACAGGTCCCCCACGTTTCAGCGGAAACGGCCTCAGGAGAAAGAGACGCTCTTCGTCCGACAGAAGATTTCACCAAAGCAGAACCGGGAGAACGTTTGTCTGGTGGGGCCGCAACCTCGTTGCATGCACCAGGGGAGGATTCTTTTTCCCATGCTTCGGCGAATCTATCCTTTGAGCAAGAAATGCTCTTCAAAGTGGGCAATGGATTTTTTAAGAGAATCTGGGTCACCTCGCCAGCCTCCACAAAAGCGGCAGATGGCTTGGGGCCTTTATATAATGCGCGGTCCTGTCAGCGCTGCCATTTAAAAGATGGACGGGGCCATCCGCCAAAAAATGAGAAAGACAGCCGCGTTTCTATGTTTTTAAGGCTCTCTATCCCGCCGCAAACCGAGGCGCAGAAAAAAGCCATCGCAGATGGCAAAATGGATGTGGTGCCAGAGCCCACCTATGGCGGACAGTTCCAAGATCATGCCATTAAAGGCCTCAAGCCCGAAGGGCGTATGGCCATTTCTTATACGGAAAAAACCATCACGCTGTCCGATAGCACTGATGTGTCTTTGCGTGTACCGACCTATGCGGCAGAAGATCTTAATTATGGTCCTCTGCATAAGGAGGCTCTGTTGAGCCCACGTGTTGCGCCGCAAATGATCGGGCTTGGGTTGCTGCAAGCGATTCCAGAAGAGCTTATCCGGGCCGCGGCGGATCCAGAGGACAAAGATGGCGATGGCATTTCCGGTCGCAGCCGTGATGTTTGGAGTAAAGAGCATGAGAGAATCATGCTGGGGCGGTTCGGCTGGAAAGCTGGCAATCCAACGGTGCGGCAACAATCTGATGGCGCGTTTGCGGGGGATATTGGCATTTCAACCCCTTTGAATCCGTTCCCGTCTGGCGATTGCACAGCGGCGCAAAAGGCGTGTTTAGAAGCGCCGCATGGGAATTCTCCAGAGCATGACAATCTTGAAGCCTCTGAAAAAGTCATGCAGATGGTGGCTTTTTACAGCCAAAATCTGGCGGTGCCGGCAAGGCGGTCTGTGAATGATGCAACCGTTCTGAAAGGCAAAGAGATTTTCTATGCAAGCGGTTGTACGTCTTGTCACACGCCGAAATATCGCACAGGCCAAGATCCAGAACAGCCGCATCTCTCAAACCAACTGATTTGGCCTTATACGGATATGCTGCTCCATGATATGGGGGAAGGGCTCGCCGATGGTCGGCCTGAGGGCACAGCGACAGGCCGAGAATGGCGCACAGCGCCTCTCTGGGGCATTGGTTTGACAGAAACGGTGAACGGCCACACCTTCTTCCTCCATGATGGTCGCGCCCGGAACCTCTTAGAAGCCATTTTATGGCATGGCGGTGAAGCCGAAGCCGCAAAACAGGCTGTTGTCGCCCTAGAAAAAGGAGATCGCGATGCGCTTTTGGCCTTCCTCAATTCGCTTTAAGCAACATTGGCTGTTGCAAGCGGTTCTGTCGGCATGTGTTTTTCATGTTGCGTTCATGCCGATCATGCCTGTGGGGGCGGCGGAGACATCAGAGGCGGGGCAAAGTGCCCCCCTTGCGGCGGACAGCTATCAGGCTTTCAATCGCTATGCTGTGGATCATGTGATTTTGCCGGCCCTGGCTGATTTTGAAACCCAAACCCAGCTTTTAGACAAGGCCGTTGTGGCGTTCTGCCAAGCGCCGACAGAGGCAGGGCTCGAAGAGATCAGAGGCCAGTATCAGAAAAGCGCGGATGCGTGGATGCAGCTAAGCTTTATCCGTTTTGGTCCCAATGTGCTTTTAATGCGCAATGCGCGGGTCCATTTCTGGCCCGATAAGAGACGGCAGGTTGATCGTCAATTGAAAGCGCTTTTAAAGAGCGAAAATGTCGCGCGTTTAGAGCCTAAGAAATTTGCGAAAGACAGTGTCGCTTTACAGGGGTTGCCAGCTTTAGAACGCTTATTTTTCCCAGAAGATCAGGTCAAGAGCGCGGCGTTTCAGACAAAACCAGCGTTTCGGTGCATGCTTGCGCAAGCGATTTCGCAAAATCTAGCGCATCTCTCGCGTGATCTACAGCGCGATTGGACAGGGACGCAAGGGGCTGAGCATTTTGCAAAAGCCTTGACGGAGGCTGGCGCTGACGCGCCCCATTTTGCGACGGCGCAAGAGGCGACAGCGGCTCTGTTCAAGAGTGCTTATACGGAACTCCAAGCAATTTTAGACCTAAAATTGATCGCTGTTCTGGGGCCGTCCCTTGAAAAGCCACGCCCTTTTCTTGTGGAATCAGCACTGGCGCAACGGACATGGCGTAATATTCAACAGAATATCGCGGTTCAGAAAAAGCTCTATGGCCCCCAAGGGAAAGACGGTTTCCGCCGTGCCTTGCTTGGCGGTGAAAAGGGCCAGGCCCTTGATCAACACATCCAAAGTCTCTATCAGGATTTAGAGGCGCGTTTGCAAGGCATGGAAACACCTTTAATTACCATGATCAGCGATGAAAAAGGACGCGCGGAGATCACAGCCATGATTGCTGTTCTGCGCGATCTGAAAAATGCCTATGCCGGGCCTTTGGCGGCGGCCTTGGGGACGCCGATCGGTTTCAATAGCCTCGATGGAGACTAAAGCTTTGAAACGTCGCACGCTTTTAAGGGGGGCTGGGGCCTCTTTGTCCTTAGCCCCTCTGGCCGTGTGGGGGGCGCGCCCTGTCTTAGCACAGACTTTCTCTAAAAGCGCCGGACCTGTTCTCTATGCCGCGCGGGCTGATATGATGGGGCAATTCGGGATCAGTGCCGTTGATGCTGAAGGAGAGATTCTTTTTGACCTTCCCCTGCCTGAGCGTGCCCATGATAGTGTGATCCAGCCGCAAGGTCCTCATATTGCGGTGATTTCCCGGCGTCCAGGCCGCCATATCTATCTTATCAATCGCGCACAAGGCCGGGCAGAGGGACAGATTGAAGCGCTTCCAGAACATCATTTTTACGGCCATGCCGCCTATTCCCTTGAAGGCGATCAGCTTTTCGTGCCCGAACATAATCTTGCAAAAGAATGCACCCAGATTGGTCTTTACGATGCGAAACAGGCTTATAAGCGCATTGGCCATTGGGACCTTCCTGGTCCCACAAAAGCTATTGGCGCCCATGAGCTCGTATTGTCTCCGGATGGCAAAGAGCTTTGTTTGGCCTTGGGGGGAATTTTGACCCGTCCAGAAACCGGGCGGCAAAAACATAATCTCGACACAATGCGCCCGGCGCTGATTCGCTTGGACCGTGAGCGCGGACAGGTGCAGCAATGGCTTGAACCGCCTCGGTCTTTGCATCAGGCCAGCATTCGCCATTTGGATGTGAATGCAGCCGGGGATATTGCCATCGGCTTACAATATCAAGGGTCCAAAACCGATAAAGTACCCCTTGTGGCGGTTCATAAAAAAGGCGAGGCTGCATTGCGGTTTCTCACGGCGCCTGATGCTGTGCAGGCCGCGATGACCCAATATTGCGGCAGCGTGCGCTTTGACCGCTCGGGCCGTTTTTTTGCGGTGAGTCATCCGCGGGGCGGCCTGATTTCTTTTTGGTCTGACACGGACGCAAAGACGGTGCAGTTCAGCCATGATGTGGCCTTGGAAGATGGCTGTGGTGTTGCGGCCTCTGCTGTGGTGGGAGGCTTTTTCCTGACGGGAGGCCTAGGCCAAATCCAGCATCATCATGCCCCGAGCCAACAAACAGATTCCATTGACTCTTTGGCCTTAATGACCTGGCGCTGGGACAATCACCTGACCCTATCATAAATATTTTTCATCGAGGATAAACAAAGGCCAGTTTCCATCGACAAGGATTAATGATAAAGAAACCCCAAGGGTTTCCAAAGGGCAAACCCTTTGGCCGCCGGAGGCTCTCCTAAAGGACCCAAGGTCCTTCGGTCTTGTCATATGGTACAGCATTTTTTGGGACTAAAATCTGCGTGAAGCCTTTGAAAAAAATTGGCAAAGTCATTGGCCAAAGCGAGGGAATCCGACGCTTTGCCTGTTTTCTCCTCGCCTGTTACATCACCCTTTTGTTTCGCACAGGACGCTGGACCATCCTCAATGACGCCCAAGCCAAGCGCTATTGGGAAGACGGTCAAGCTTTTATTCTCTGTTTCTGGCATGGGCGCCTTTTGATGATGCCCTATAGCTGGCGGCGGCGCTGTCAAATCCATATGCTGATTTCAGCCCACCGGGATGGCAAACTGATTGCCAATACGGTGGCGCATTTTGGGATTAAAACCGCTGAAGGCTCGTCCACACGCGGCGGCGCGGCGGCGTTGCGGGTCATGGTGAAAGCCCTCAAACAAGGCGAATGGGTGGGAATCACCCCCGATGGCCCCAGCGGTCCCCGGATGCGGGTTGGTGGCGGAGCGATTGATATTGCCCGGATAGCCCAAGTCCCAATTTTACCGGCAAGCTTTGGGATAGAAAAAGGCAAAGTCCTGAAATCCTGGGATCGCTTTTTGCTCGGCTTTCCTTTCTCAAAAGGTGTTTTCATTTGGGGAGACCCAATTGTTCTGGCCAAAGACGCAAATCCAGAAGCCCGCGAACAGGCACGGCAACAGCTTGAAACGGCGCTGAACAAAATCACCGCAGAAGCCGATCGCTTAACCGGGCGTGTGCCTGTTGAGCCGGCTCTTGGCGATGAAGGGCGCAGTAAATCAGCTTTGAAAAAAGAGCGCGACCGTCATAAAAAATGAGACCATTTCCCTTTACTTTGCCTTTTTCAGGCTTAGAGCAAAGCGCGATTAGGTGGCGTCACCTGATCGCTTTCGTTTTGCGGCAAAAACAAGACTCTAGAGTCATGCGCGACTTAGGTTTGATCGCGAATGACTCTAGGCAAAGGACATGTCCTTTGGACCCCTATGACTTTATGGCTGTGAGGATAAGACCATGCCACCGCGTGCACCGGATTTTTGGGGACCAGACAGCAAAAGTTTTTGGCGGCATCTTTTGTCGCCTTTTTCGTTGCTTTTCAGCATGGGTGGGAAGATCCGCCAGGCGCAAGGGCAAGCCTTTAAAGCGGATATTCCTGTTTTCTGTGTGGGGAATTTGGTGGCTGGTGGGGCGGGGAAAACGCCGACGGCGATTGCAATTTCCCAATTGGCGAGCGTTGCACGGCACGCGCCTCATTTTCTCTCAAGGGGATATGGTGGCAGTCTCGGCGGTCCAGTGGCTGTTGATATTGAAAGCCATCATGCGGGCATGGTGGGAGATGAGGCCCTTTTATTGGCGCGCGTGCGTCCTTGCTGGGTCTCGCAAGATCGTCCTGCAGGCGCGCGGAAAGCCCAAAATGCGGGGGCAAAAAGTCTTATTCTCGATGATGGCTACCAAAACCCTAAGCTTTACAAAGATATCTCGATTTTGGTCGTGGATGGTCATTATGGCTTTGGCAATGGAAAGGTGATGCCAGCGGGGCCTTTGCGAGAAACGATTGCTGATGGTCTTGCACGGGCAGATCTGTTGATTCTCCTTGGGGAGGATGCACACGGCATTCGCAAACTGGCCCAAGATCGCAAAGAAGGCCCTTTGCCGGTGTTAAGGGCACAAACAGTCCCAACAGGAGAAGCGCTGGCTTTTGCGGGCAAACGGGTGATTGCCTTTGCCGGCATTGCCCGGCCTGAAAAAGTCTTTACGAGCTTACAAAAATTAGGCTGTGTGCTGGAGGATAAAATCACCTTTCCAGACCACCATCCTTACCGTCGGGACGAGATCGAAGCGCTCTTGGCACAAGCCCATGCAAGCCGGGCTCTTCTCGTGACCACCCCGAAAGATTTAGTGCGGATTCCAGATGATTTGCGGTGTAAAATTGCCATGCTCGGGGTTTCTGTGGTGTGGGATGAACCAGAAGAGGCCAATGATCTTTTTGCAGCACTTTTGAAAAGCAAAGCTGGAATAGAGCCTGAACAGGCCTGGGAAACATGGAGAAAAGGAGACACGCTCTGATGGCAATGGGGCTTGGTAAAAAGCTTCGCTTTCGCTTCGAATGGCTGGCGATGATGGCTGTCCAGGGTCTTGGGTCCCTTTTGCCCGTGGCCTTTGCCTCTGCTGTTGGCGGGACTTTAGCCGGGCTGATTGGCCCCAAAACCGGGCGACAGCGTGTGGCTTTACGGAATTTGCAACGCTGCTTTCCAGAAAAAGAAGCCGCCTGGCATGACGCAACCGCAAAAGCCATGTGGCAGAATCAAGGCCGGACCATTTTTGAATATGCCTGTTTAGAGCCTTTTTTAGAACCAAAGGCGGGCAAAGCGCCGCGCTGTGAGATTTACGGTCTTGCCCATCTCCAAGCGTTAGCGGCAGATGGGATCGCTGGACTGATTTTCTCCGCCCATTATGGCAATTGGGAATTGGTGACACGATCTTTGAAAGTCGCTGGGGTCCAGCCAGTCCATCTGGTCTATCGTCCGGCCAATAACCCCTATTTGAATAACCATATTCGCCATCTGCAAGCCCAAGGCGGCGCCCAGCTCATTGCCAAAGGCGCAGCCGGAGCCCGTGAATTGATCAAGGCGATGAAGCAAAATAGCCATGTGGTGATGTTGGTCGACCAAAAAATGAATGATGGTCTGCCGGTGCCCTTTTTTGGCCGTGATGCGATGACCGCGCCGGCGCTTGCCCAAATTGCCCAGCGGTTTGACGCGCCGATTGTCCCTGTGAAGGTCACACGATTGCGCAATGAAAAGGGCCAATTTTGCGCTCAATTGCGTGTGGATGTAAGCCCGCCTTTTTGGGTCGAAAAAGACGGCGATAAACATACTGAAATCGCAAAAACAATGGCCAAAGTGAATGGAATCATCGAAGATTGGGTGAAAGAAGACCCGGCACAATGGCTCTGGCTCCATAAGCGCTGGCCCGACTAGAGCAAAGCGCGATCAGGTGGATCCCCCTGATCGCTCGCGTCTTGCGGCAAAAATAAAAGCCTAGAGCCCTTCGTGACTTAGGTTTGGTCTGCGGATGACTCTAAAAGCTTTTCTGAGAGACTTTTTCTCGAAAAAGTCGCTTAAATTTCGCGGAAGCGAAAAATGTCGGTCGAGAGGGGACAGCATGCAGATTCCGAGAAAAACAGCGCTGACACTCTGCCTTCTTCTCCATGTCCTGCTGTTCTTTGGGGATAGCAATACCGCCTTGGCCGCGGACCTCACAGCTGACCAAGCTGAGACCCAAGCAAACGCCCAAGATCGCGTACGCAGCTTTGATATCCATAACATCTCTCTCTGGCAAAGCTTTGAAGACGTCCAGGACGTGATGCCATGGCAATTGCGCAATAAACCTTGGGATCTGCGTGCCGGAATCACCCGTAGAGGCCAACCCGTGCCTTTTGTCGCCCGCCAATATGAATTGGCGATTGGCCATGCACGGGCAACAGATGGGCTCTATCCCAATTTGATTTTTGAAATTACCTATGACCAAATTTTTCGCAATTTGCCAAAGTTTGAACAGGTCATGACGCGTTTGAAAGAGCGCTATGGTCCACCAGAAGACCAGCGTTTTCGCCAAAATCGCGTGGGGCTGCTCTGGGGGGCTGTGTTTCCAGACAGACCCACCAGCCGTATCACCATGCCCGAAGATGGGCTTTTCCTCTTTGCGGAGATTCGCACGGAAAAAGGCAAGGTGCGGACCTTGTCACTCATCTTAGCCGATCGTACCTTAGAAGCTGCAATCCGCGCCGAACATCAAGCACAGTCCCAAAAGAGGCATGACAAAGCGGGTCAAAAAGCGGTTGAGGATATGAAATTCTAACATGGCACAGGGTCAAAATCAGTCTGCACCTTCGGGCCGCTTGGCCGGGAAACATATCCTTGTGACGGGAGCCGGGTCTGGGATTGGGGCCGCCAGCGCTTTAAAAATAGCGCAGGAGGGGGCTTATCTTCTGGTGACCTCGCGGCGCGAAGACAAAGCCCAGGCCGTCGCGGATCACATTCGGGCGGCGGGCGGACAGGCAGAGGCCTTTGCGGCGGATCTCACCCAGGAAGCGGCTTGCCAGGCTTTGGCCACCTATGCACAGGCGACCTTTGGCACTTTGGACGGGCTTTTTGCCAATGCGGGCAGCATGCTTGCCGAAGATGGGGACTTGGACATGTCGCCTGAAACTTGGTCTGCTGTGCTTAACAATAATTTGACCAGCTTGTTTTTAACTTGCCAGGCTGTTTTTCCACTTCTTTTGGCTGGGCGGCGCGCGATGG
>DDLW01000082.1 GCA_002340345.1 Alphaproteobacteria bacterium UBA2562
TCCCATTACGCCATCAACAGAAATTCTAGAATGGCTCGCACCAAAATTGCCAAAAGTCGGTGGCAGCCTGGTACAAGCCGAAGATGAGCTGGCCTCTATCAATATGATCATCGGCGCTTCTTTCGGAGGGGTTCCCTCTCTGACAGCGACAGCCGGTCCAGGTTTGTCTTTGATGATTGAGGCCCTGGGACTGGCCATTGCTTCAGAAACCCCAATCGTGGTCGTCGATGTGATGCGTGGTGGTCCCTCAACTGGGATTCCCACCAAGTCTGAACAATCAGATCTCAATATTGCGCTTTATGGCATGCATGGTGATGCGCCACATCTGGTCACAGCACCTCTGACAATTGGTGATTGTCTGTTTACAACCCAATGGTCTGTCTATCTTGCCGAAAGCTTACAAACCGCTTGTATCGTACTGTCTGATCAATCTCTTGGCCAGTCACGGGCTGTGGTGGAAAAACCAGCAGACATTGCTTTCCTTGCAAAACGCCGTGTCCCAACGGGCGAAATTGTCAATTATAAGCGCTATGAAGTGACCGCCGATGGCATCTCGCCGATGGCGATTCCAGGCATGCCGGGCGGTGAATATACTGCTGATGGTCTTGAACATGCGGAAAATGCGAATCCCTCGTCCAATTGGGAAGACCATGAAAAGCAAATGGACAAGCGGCAACGCAAATTAAGCATGTTTGATTTTGGCGACCACTGGGCTGAGATGACGCACCCAGGTCAAGGGGATATCGCCATTGTGACCTTTGGTTCCGCTTATGGTCCTGTGAGTGAGGCTGTGGCGCGGCTGAAGGCAAATGGCCAAACGGTGCGGTTGATTGCAATGCGCCTTCTCTTACCCGTGCAGCCTGAGAAGCTTGCAAAAGCCCTGGAAGGGGTGAGCAAAGTGCTTGTCGTTGAGCAAACCCATAGCGGCCAGTTCAATGCTTATTTACGGGCGCATTATGATTTGCCTGGCACGGTGAAATCTTTTGCCCGCCCTGGGCCTTTGCCTATTCGTCCAAAAGAAATTGTCCAGCAAATCACAGATTGGAGCTGAGACCATGGAAGCCGTTCAATTGACCGCGAAGGACTATAAGTCCGCTGTGAAACCGATTTGGTGTCCAGGATGTGGGGATTACTCTGTTCTTGCTGCTATTACGAATGCTCTGGCTGAACATGGTCGCCCCCTTCATGATGTTGCCGTGATTTCTGGGATTGGATGTTCTTCACGCATTCCAGCCTATACCAGCGTCTATGGCTTCCATGGTGTTCATGGCCGCTCTTTGGCACTTGCGTCTGGTGTTAAGCTTGCGCGCCCTGATTTGACAGTGCTTGTCGCTGGGGGGGACGGGGATGGATTGTCAATTGGTGGCAATCATTTCCTCCATGCCTGCCGACGGAATGTTGATATGACCTATGTCATTATGGACAACCAAGTCTATGGCATGACCAAGGGGCAAGCCTCTCCCACAACAGATGCGGATTGGACACAATCCAAATTAACGCCAGAGGGAACAGGGGTAAATCCTGTCCAGCCTTTGACATTGGCTCTGGCCGCTGGGGCGCAATTTATTGCAAGAGGTTTTTCTGGGAATCCGCGTGGTTTGGCAAAATTAATCTATGAAGGCATCAATCATCCTGGTTTCTCGATCATTCAAGTCATGAGCCCCTGCATTACCTACCGCCCAGAGCAGCGTGACTGGAAATCGATGATGAAAGACTCTGCTTATGAAGCGACAGATAATCTCGCAGAGGCTAACCGTAGATTGTTAGAGGAAGGTGATTTCTCGACAGGCGTGATCTATAAAGGCCCAAAACCCGCCTTTAACCCCATTGGGTCTGGCAATACGCCTATCGCTGAGATCGAAAAGGAATTTGCATTATGAGCATGACGCCAGAAGAAGCGCAAAACCATGCCCCAAAACTTGATGATGTTGGGGAATTCTTAGCCCATTCCTTGGCTTTGGAAAATGAAGCCGCCGAGCGCTATGACGAGCTTGCGGATTCAATGGAAGTGCATAATAACCATGATGTGGTGGCTTTATTTCGGAAGCTGGCTGAATTTTCCCGGATGCATGCACAAGAAGTGAAAGAAATTGCGGCGAAATATGAAGTTCCCCATCTTAAACCATGGGAATTTCAGTGGGTTGATCCAGAAGGGCCAGAATCCGGTGCGATCGAAAATTCCCATTATAAAATGACCAATTGGCATGTTTTGCAATTGGCGCTGCATAATGAAGAGCGCGGGCAGAAATTCTATGCTGGTTGCGCGGTCTTAAGCGATAATGCCGATGTGAAAAAGCTCGCGCAAGAATTTGCCGAGGAAGAGTCTGAGCATGTGGACACTTTAAAAGAATGGATTCCACGTTATCCAAAGCCCAAGGAGAATTGGGATGAGGATATGGATCCTCCTGCTGTCAATGAGTGATGGGTGATAGGCATGAAAATACCCTTAAACAAGTGTTGTTTAAGGGTATTTTTTGCTTTTGATGGTTGCCCCTTTTCGCTTACACGAAATTTGGCGACTTTTTCGAGAAAAAGTCTTTCAAAAAGCTTTATTTGCGAAAAGACCAACGCTTTTTAGACTTTGTGAAAAGCTGTTTGATGTTCTCTTCGGCAATGGCTGGAAGAAATTGTTGTGCTGGGACAGGCTTGCTGACGAGATATCCTTGAATCTCATCACAGCCATGGTCGAGCAAATATTGCAATTGTTCAGCGGTTTCAACCCCTTCAGCTGTGACCGATAAGCCTAAATTATGGCTCAATGCCGTCACCGAACGGGCAATGACTCCAGGATCTTCTTCTTGGGGCAGGGAGACTGCCTCTAATTCTGGAGCACCTGTCGTCGGTTGAGAGGATTGCTTACTGTTATTTGTGCGTTTGGGCTTGTCGCCTGTAATATCTTTGACAAAGGCACGGTCAATTTTAACCCGTTGTACAGGGAAAGCCCGCAAATAGCTGAGGCTAGAATAGCCGGTGCCGAAATCATCTATGGAGAGGGCAATGCCGAGGCGGTGCAACGCCATGAGCATATTCGCTGTGCTCTCTGCATCGGTCATGAGCACGGTTTCGGTGATCTCCAACTCCAGCAATTCGGGAGATAGGCCATGTTTCCGCAAGAGGCTGCCGACAAGTTCGGGTAAGGGTTGGTCTTTGAACTGTAAAGGCGATAAATTGACAGCAACTTTGATGGGGTGACCGCCATCGGACCAGATCTTAGCCTGGCGAATAGCTTCTTCGAGCACCCACGCGCCGATGGGTAAGATCAGGCCGCTGCGTTCTGCCAGGGGGATGAACTGATCTGGGGGGATGAAGCCACGCTCTGGGTGGTGCCAACGCAGGAGAGCTTCCGCGCTTTTCACCTGCTTATTGCGCAAATCAAGCTTGGGTTGGTAATGAAGCTCGAATTCTTGATGGCGAAGCGCATCCCGTAGGGCGCTTTCCAAAGCGCGCCTTTGTTGGATTTCCTCATTCATGGAATGCACAAAAAGCCGGGGATGTTGGGCTTCTTCTAATTTCGCACGGCCTGTCGCTAAGCCAGCATTACGAATCAAATCTTCTCCGGTTTCGCCATCCCCTGGATAAAGGGCGATACCAACATTGGCGCGTAAGGACATTTTCAGCCCTTTGATGAGGCGTTCTTCGGATATGGCTTTGAGAATTTCTTCGCCTAAAGCCGCGGCCCCATCGCCATCACCGGGTTGCGCTTGGATGAATGCAAATTCATCCCCGGCAAAACGTGCGACGGTATCTCTTGGGTGAGCCAATTTTTTGAGACTTTCGCCAACTTCTTGCAAGACTTGATCGCCAATATCATGGCCATGGGCGTCATTGATTTCTTTAAAGCCTCGAAGATCGATCATATGAAGGGCGGCGGGGCTATCGGCTGTGGGATTGCGTTTAATGGTTTGGTCAAGCCGATCGAGGAGCAGGCTCCGGTTCGCCAGCCCTGTCAGAGCATCATGATTGCTGAGATGCTGTAATTGGGCTTCTGCGGCTTTTTGGTCGCTAATATCGCGACCATAAAGGGTTACTTCGCCATCCGGTCCTTGGAACATCCGAATGGCGAAAAGAGAGTGATGGCAGGTGACTTCCATATGCCCTTGGCGGCTACTGCCCCGCAATTCAGCAATGATCGGTTTTAATTCACTTGCGATGGCATGTTCGGTGTCATTGTCGACTTTGAGGGTCTCAACACCCCATTCAGACAGCAAGGCATATCCAGCGGCATTGGCATAGATGACTTCATTGTCTGCATTCAAGCGAACAACAGGGTGCAGGCTTTCCCCAGGCAAACTTGAGAGGCGGGTGAGTTCTTGTTCTGCTTGTTCTCGATTGGAGATTTCGCGGCGTAAAGTAAGATTGGCATCTCTGAGGTCTTTTGTGCGCTCTTCAACGCGTTGTTCGAGGCTGTTTTTCGCTTCGAGGAGAGAGGCCTGTTGGGCTTGAATTTCCTCAAGGCCATGGGACATGCGTTCAAGCATAAGGTTAAAGGCAACAATAACATCACCAAGTTCGTTTTTAATCTCTGTGTAGATTTTATATTTTTCTGGGTGAATCGGATCCGCTCCGGCAGCGGCCAATTGCTGGCGCAAATGAAGAATAGGCATCAAAACCGCACGACCAAGAACAGGCATTAAGACAAGGGTTACAAATGCGGTAATGATGAAAACAAGCCCTGTGATACGCAGAATGTAATTTGCGATAAGCCCATTCAATTCTGACGTATCCATCACAAGTGTGGCGCTATAGTCCGTGCCGAGTTCTTGTGGTGTCCAACTCCGGATAAAGCGTGTGCCTTCATTCGCAAGATAACGAGATTCCCCTTCAGGCAGGGCGCGTGTTTCACCGACTTCGATTGACAGCATGCCATCAATTTTGAGGCCACGGACAAATCCTTTTTCGAGTAAAACACTGAGATGATCTTCCAAGATTTTTTCATTGCCGTAAGGCAAAGATGTGAGGGTTTGAAGCAAGGCCAAACCCTTGGTCTCGATTTGCGTAAGACGCATATCTTTATAATTTTGGACAGAAATAACCAGAATGACAGCTTCAACGGCGAGGATGGCGAAAAAAACAGTCGCGGCCACCTTGCGACAGAGCCGGCAAGCAATCAAAGTGCGGATATAATGTAAACCCATACATTTAAGATAGGAGCAAGATTGCAAACGCTGCAAATTACTGTTTGAAGAAGAAGCATGGGGCTGTGGAAGATCCGTCATCATTTTAAACCAAAAACTGTAATATGGTGATATCATGTTTGAAAGAGTTGAGAGTGTTAACGCTCGCTGGGGTCCTGACGAAGGATTGTCTCTGCAAGCATGCGATTTCCCTCTCTATCTCTTTGTTATACATAGACTTTTGCGAATAAAAGAGGTTTCCTGTAAATCTTGTCTTTGGAGCGAGGCATAACGGTCTCCCGCGATGAGATTGGTTTAGAGGGAACAATCCTGTCTTATAGCAAAGCTGGTTAAAGTGAGAGCCACTTTAACCATGTATTTTTCTTTAAAAGCAAAGATATAGAGCATCTCATCTG
This sequence comes from Alphaproteobacteria bacterium UBA2562, assembly GCA_002340345.1. Classification (GTDB taxonomy): domain Bacteria; phylum Pseudomonadota; class Alphaproteobacteria; order UBA2562; family UBA2562; genus UBA2562. The sequence continues at coordinate 5,531 of DDLW01000082.1, forward strand.
CTTCAATTTAAAAGCGAAATGATCTAATTTTTGCCACAAGACTGCGTTGTCAAGAAAGACCCATCTGATCACGCTTTACTCTAAGACATCTCGGAGAATGAATCCAAGGTCGGAACAAATCAAGGAACTCTTGAGAATTGAGACGTCTCTGGGAAATAATTTCAGGCCACTTTCTTTCTAACAAGCTGATAACAGGACCTTTCTTTTGTGCATCGCATGATTTCAAAATACTGTGATCTGAGCGTGATAAAGCCAACAAGCCCGCAAGCATTTGGAGAACATAAGAATCATACGTCGGATCGTGGCATTCCGAAATGCCTTAAAGCACAGAACAAAGCCTCAAAATGACCAAAGCATTTCGCAAAACCATTCAGTCGACGTATCTGGGAAGGTTTTATATCAACCGGCAAACGAAGACCTTACAGTCAGTTGGACTTTTGCTTTGCCATCAACCGCAAGCGATCAGGGGGACCTCTCTGATCGCGCTTTGCTGTAGGGCGATAGAAACCATAAAATGAGAGGCGTCGCCTTATAAATTGGCGATCGGTAAAGAATTTCAACTCTTTCTTTATGCAAAAACCGAAAAGAGAAAGAGGTTTTTTGAAATTATTTATTTAGAAACAAAGAGATATAAAATTTTAAGAGCAAAGGGCAAAAGGATGGGGCCATCCTTTTGATCCGTTTTGCGGCGAAAACAAAAACGCACAATATTTTTTCTGATTCAGCACAAAAGCATAGTGCCATAAAATATATATCCAGTGTGAGGTCTTTTCAGAGGAATTTTGTTTCCACTGAAAAGACCTTTTTATACTCAGCCTTGTGCTGCTTTACGCGCTTTTTGCTGGGCTGCTTTTGCTTTCAATCTTTCATGGAGCTCTTCGGAAACGGTTGGAATCCGTTTCAGATCAAAGGTTGGTTTCGCCTCAGAAAGGCCCCCTGTTCGTTCAAAAGTTTCCTTTGATCGTTTGATAAGATCTCCAAGGAATTCTCTGATCTCGAGATTAATGCGTTGAAGAAGCGTTGAGAGCTGCTGTGCATCTTTCGCCTGGAGCTTGCCTTTTTTCAAAGCAAGGCCAAGCTTTTGTCGACCGGTTTTGGGATCGAGACAGTCGCCAACAGACAAGCCGTATTTGTTGGGAATACGGGTTGCAACCATATAGCTGTCCATCAGAGACAGCCCTGTATAGAGGCGTTTATTACAATCAATTCGAGACAGTAAAACAGCCGTATGATAGACAGTGTTGCCCCGGGCATCTTGTTGTAAAAGCAGGGATAAGGCCGGGTTTTGTGGGGCTGGGGATTTTTCATCCACAGTCATGACGTTTTTTTGCGTTTGTCCCTTTTTGTCTTTGGAGACGGACACCATAGATTCATTTTTAAGAAGACCTGTCGCAAAAGTAGCAACAATCTTTGCCTTGTCCGCAATGACAGCCTTCATCAATAAATTTTGTCCTGGGCGATTGCGGCGACTCAAAATATTGTAATAGATGATTTGTTGTTGATTCCGTGCCGCATTGATATCCCGTGCCGCGAGTTCGCGTGTGCGATATTCCGCATGTTCGATCAGAAGATTTAAAGTGCTTTCGAACAATTTATCATGGGAGGTTTCGATCAATTTGCCAAAGATTGTATCGCGGCGAGGTCCGCCGACATATTCAAAAAAGAGCTTAAAGGCCCGTTCTTTTTGTTCGCGCTCGGCCGCCGATGTTACGCTTTGTCTCAGGATTGTTCCGTAAAGTTGGCCATCATTAACATCAAGATCAGAAGAAAAAATATTGAATATAATTTCTTGTTTCACTTGTTCATTTGAATGAATATGTTGAGAAAAAGCTGATTCAATATCTTCGATTGTAAGCTCTTTTGCCATATTCATGGAATTGATTGATTTCCATTTGACTTCTGGCAATAAAAGATTTGAAAGAGCGCTTTCATCCGCATCATTTTTACGGCAAAAATCAATTTCAAGCTGAATGAGGATTTTTGCGATTGTTAAAGCGCTTTCATCTTCATTGGCAGCAAGAGATACGGCGAGATAATGCCAAATGTCGTTTTTGCTATCGTCGGTATTGTTGAGCCAGGCTTCAATATCTTCAGCTTTTTCTGTCTCAGCAAAGAATTTTGCCATTTCTGCCAAGGCAAGACCAAGTTCTAGGTCATTTTTAGCAAGGGTATATTGGAAATAACTTTCGCCCCGCTGCCCTTTTGCCTGAAACAGCTTGGATTGGCTTTCATCAAGTTTAATCCATTCCATCAGAAATTTACCGATGGTGCCCGTTCGCTTGGAGAAGCGTGTTTTAATTTCTTCATCCAAAGCAGCGATTTCAGCGCTTGGCTGGATCTGCATCATTTCCAGACGCTTGGAAATCGGTTCATCTGTGGAGTCTTCAGTGGATGCCATGACGACCAATCTAATATCTTAATATTACTGCATTTGTCATAAGCTAAAGAAATAGTTTTTCTTTAGCCGTTACGCTCTCTTGCATGAGCATTTCTAAACGATAAAAGGCACTGTCTCTGTTTACAGAAGGACTAGAAAAACATGGACAGCTTACGCTATAAGGTATGTGAAACCTGTCTCATTTGAAACAGGAATATGGCTTTTTGATTGACCTATATGCCATCCTGGCACAGTCAAGCCCATCATTTACTCTGTGCGGCCTTGGAATGCAAGCCGCAGGGTGATGTTTCTCTTTAGCTTCAAGTGAATATAATTTACAGAATATATTATATAAAAAATTATTTTGCACTGCAAATAAATGATCTCATATAGAGCAAATTTTATAAGGAAAAAGCACAAATCAAGAGAAAATTGAATCATTTTCCATAGTTAAACCGTCGCCATTTTACTTCTTTTGAGAAATGGATTTTTTAAGATTTATATTCTAACATGAGAAACTATGATAAATTAAGAACAAGCTAAAAAATGGTCATAGAAACCATTCAAGCTTGCTTAGGGAGAAAAGAAAATGTTCGGGGATAAAAAACCACATAGAGACTAGGAATAATAAATCTCTAAAAAACATAAAAGACTATTCTGTAAATATTTCAGAAACAATTTTACAGAAAGTCATCCCGATCATTTGCATTTCGTCTCTGAAAGCAGTTCCTGGGGAGGGCTATTATGAATGATGCGCAAAAAGCGGGTTCTTTGTTCGCATGGATGAATAACATTCCTTTAAAATGGCGGTTAACCACTATTCTTGTCTGTGTTGGTGTTTTAACAGGGATTATCATAGGCGTGTCTAATTTTTTAACCGCATCAGAGGCTATTGAGACCCTTATTCACAATCAATTGCGTGCAAGTTTAGAGAATCGGAAAGTATCTCTCGATGCGCATTTCCAAAGTGCTTTACAAGATCTCGATTTACAGGCTGCGAATCATGCCAATTTAAAAGCCATGGAAGAATTCGTTATGGGATGGGAAACCACCGCGGATGCCAAGGCAAAACTAAGGGACGCTTACTATACAAAAAATAGCCAGGACGCAGAGCAGAGAGAGGCCCTGAATGAGGCCGATGATGGTTCCCTCTATAGTATGGTCCATGGTGTCTATCACCCCTTTTTGAGAGATTTTGTTCGTACGCGGAAATATCGTGATTTTTATATGGTCGATCTTAAAGGCAATGTTCTGTATTCAGAGAAAAAATCTTCTGATTTCGGCTTAAATATCAAGGATGAGAGTTTAAAAAGCTCTGGTTTGGCGAAAGTGGCGCAGAATATATTGCAATCTCCTCAGAAAAATACACGCTCTTTTGCAGATTTCAGTCTTTATAAATTTCACGATGATTTGCCAACAGCTTTCCTTGGCAAGGGGCTTTTTGATGCTTCAGATCGTTTTCTGGGGGTCTTGATTTTGGCCCTTGCAAACACGGCGCTTGATAAAATTGTCGCAGACCCAAGTGGCATGGGAAACACGGGAGAAGTCATGCTGGTCGGGCGAGACCAATTGATGCGCACAAATTCTCGTTTCGCAGACAGCCCAACAGCGTTACGAAAAAAAATTGCAGGCAAAGCCCTAACAAGAGCTTTCAAAGGCGAAGAGGGTGAAGTCCGCGAAGATGTCGAAGGGAATGATTATGTTGCGGCCTTCACACCAGTGTCTTTTATGGGGCAGAGCTATGCTTTGATTAGTCGCCAAAAAGCCTCTGAGGTGTTTGATCCGGTCAATCATATTGCGCGGACCACTTTATGGATTACGGTGGCGATTGCTTCTGTCGTATTTCTCGTTGGTTTTTTGTTTGCGGCAAGAATAGCGCGCGCAATTTTGAAAATATCGGAAATTATGGAAAGATTGGCCGCAGGTCATCTGGAAGCACATGCCGATCATTTGGCGATACGTAAAGATGAAATTGGTCGGATGGCGCGTGCTGTCCGGGTTTTCCGACAGTCGGCTCTTGAAAATAAACAGCTGATGGAAGAAAAAAAATCTCAAGAATTGCGTGTCATTGCAGAAAAAAAAGCGAGTCAAAATGCGTTAGCCCATCATTTTGAAGAAAGTGTTGGGAAAATCGTGACCGATGTTGCCGAAGCTTCGCAAAGAATGCAAGGGCGCGCAGAAGATATGTCTTTGGTTGCCGATGATACGGTGAAACAAGCCGCTGCGATTGTCAGCGCCTCTCAACAAGCCGATAGCAGTGTGCAAACTGTTGCCAGCGCAACAGAGCAGCTTTCTTCGTCTTCTTTAGAGATTGGGCGCCAAGTTGAGGCTTCGAGCGGCATTGCCAAGCAAGCGATGCATCATGCCGACCGGACGAAAGAGACGGTGCAGAGTTTGCAAAAAGTGGCTGGTGATATCGGCGATATTGTAGGGTTAATCAATGCCATTGCCTCACAAACAAATCTCTTGGCGTTGAATGCGACCATCGAAGCGGCGCGGGCGGGGGAAGCGGGCAAGGGGTTTGTTGTTGTTGCAAATGAGGTCAAAAGTTTGTCGAATCAGACGACCCGAGCCACGGAAAAAATCACCCAACAGGTGAGCGAGATCCAAACGGCAACGGACAAAACCGTTGAGGAAATGGGACATGTCCATGATATTATTGAACGGATTGAAGAAATTTCGGCGTCGATTTCAGCAGCGGTAGAAGAACAAGGGACGGCGACCAATGAAATTGCGCGCAATATCCAAGATGCGGCAGCTGGAACGGCGGATGTGAATCGCACAATTTCTGCTGTGAATGAAGGGGCTGTGCGCACTGGGACTTCAGCCTCTCAAGTTGCAGAAGATTCACAATATTTATCACACCAGGCTATTCGGTTAAGGACGGAAATTGATCGTTTTCTAGAGCATGTGAAAGCAGAGTGAGGCGCGCAAAAAGAGCAGAAACGGCCTCTTTCTTTTGATCTATATATTAATAAAAACAGACGTTTATAGTGTTTTGCGCGGTTCAATGTGAGGGCATATTGCTCTCATAGCCACGTGGGCTGTTCCTGTCGTTGAATGCGAAAAGGCTGTTCCTGTCGTTGAATGCGAAAAGTTGGTTAAGAATTTTATTTTTAAAACGGTTTTTCACCCTGGAATTTTCAAGCAGCCCATATCTATAGAAGCAAAGAAAAACAGTATTTTAGCAGAGGGTTGCTCGTCTTCAGACGCCCTTTTCCCTTTGCGTTGCAAAAAACTGTCAAGAAACCCCTCTTGAAATACGGAAAAAAGCGGCCTAATCCTTCTTAGCGGAAAAATTTTGCGGCGCAACAATATGTCAAAAAATGATGTTTTGATCAGAAAACACCGTCTCTGTCATATTAGCGTATAGGAAAAAGAGGTATAGCCTTTTTAGCCAGAGAAAATTTCACCTCAGCGATTTTCTCTAACTAGAAAGTTTCATATTTTCATATGCTTACCGCAAATGCGCTGTCCAAGCATAACTGTTTGAACAGGCTTTGCTTTCTATAACACTCACGATCATCCTCAGGGGGGGGCTTATCATGGAACAGGATAGCGCCAAAACACCTAAAGCGAGCACCAGAACGACCAGAACCACGACGTCTAAGGCGCCGCCGAAAACAGCACAGACAAAAGCTGAGCCCCAGGCGACGCCCGCTGCACCATCGAGCCAAGCCCTTCCTGAAAATGTCGTTCCGATTACAGCGGCAAATCATGCGCCAACCACAGCCCCTTTGAAAGAAGCTTTGCCAACCTCTAAGAATGAAGACAATGTTCTGGCTGGCAGTTCGCATCTTGAAAATATTGACCGGATGCTGCATGCCACCCAAGCGCAATTGACCGGAGGGATCTCCCCAACAGCCATGGTTGGTGCGCAAATGGATTGGTGGGTGCATCTTTTGGATAGCCCAGGCAAGCAAACCGCTTTAATCCAAAAGGCGGTCACAGACTGGATGCGGATGATTTCTTATATGCCGCAAGCGGCTCTTGGCCTAAAAACCGAGCCTCTCATCAGCCCCCGCAAAGGGGATTATCGCTTTAAAGCCCCTGAATGGTCACAATTTCCGTTCAGCCTTTATCAACAAGCGTTCTTAATGGCAGAAGATTGGTGGGACGAAGCAACAACCAGTGTGCGTGGGGTCTCCCAACGCCATGAAGATCGTGTGAATTTCTATACCCGGCAGCTTCTTGATGCGGTGTCACCGTCTAATTTCTTTGCCACAAACCCGGAAGTTTTGAAGCGCACAACCGAAGAAAAAGGCATGAACCTCATGCGCGGGCTTGAAACCCTATCGCATGATATTGTTCATCATATCAAAGAGAGCCACCCTCTTGATGGCTATCACTTCAAAGTCGGTGAAAACCTGGCCATGACCCCTGGAAAGGTGGTGGCGCGGACCGATCTCATGGAGCTGATCCAGTATGAGCCAACGACAGACAAAGTGAAGGCAGAGCCGGTTCTGATCGTGCCCGCTTGGATTATGAAATATTACATCCTCGATCTCCAACCTTATAACTCCATGATCAAATATCTTGTCGATCAAGGTCATACGGTTTTCTGTATCTCATGGAAAAACCCAGGCGAGGAAGATCGCGACAAAGGCATGGAGGCCTATCGCAAGAATGGTGTGGTGGCTGCGATTGATGCGGTCTCTGAAATTATCCCCAATAAGAAAATTCACGCAGCGGGATATTGCTTGGGCGGAACAATTTTATCGTTAACCGCAGCGCATATGGCACGCGAGGAAGATAACCGTCTGGCCTCTATTACACTTTTCGCAGCGCAAACAGACTTCACCGAAGCCGGAGAATTGTTGCTGTTCATTGGTGACAGCCAATTGACCTATCTTGAAGATATGATGTGGGACAAGGGCTATCTCGATGGCGCCAAAATGGGCGGTGCCTTCCAGATGTTGCGGTCTAATGACCTTTTATGGTCTCGGGTTGTGCATCAATATATGATGGGAGATCCCGATCGCGCAAAAATGAATGATATGATGTCCTGGAACGCGGACCAGACCCGGATGCCTTATCGGATGCATACGGAATATTTGCGCCGGATGTTCTTGGAAAACCAACTTGCGACCGGGCATTACATGGTTGATGGTCGCCCCATCATCCTGCGTGATATCCAATGTCCGATCTTTGCCGTTGGCACGGTGAAAGACCATGTTGCACCTTGGAAGTCGGTTTATAAAATCCATCTTTTCTCGGATCATGACGTCAGCTTTGTTCTGACGGTGGGCGGCCATAATGCGGGCATCGTGTCCGAGCCAGGACATCGCCATCGCAGCTATCAAGTCATGACCTATCGTCCTGCCGAGCGCTATATTGACCCAGAAGAATGGGTCAAATTGGCTCCGAAAAAAGAAGGATCTTGGTGGCCTGAATGGCATGAATGGTTGGACCGTCATAGCTCTAAAACAGAGGTTGTTCCACCGGCTATGGGCGGTAAGAACCAATCTGTCCTATGTGATGCCCCAGGCACTTATGTCTTCGGCTAAAGGATTTTATCCGCCACAGTAAGACGCCAATTTCTGTCTTTTCTAGTCTCGCGAAAGGCAGAAATTGGGTCTAAAGCGACCTTCAACGATTTTGATGATGCAGACATAAAAGACAGTCTCCATCGCTTTTAGAGATGTAGAAGAAGTCTCGTCTGTTGTTTTCCGACAAAACGGACTGGATCAAGCAAAAACAGCCGGCAAGCGTCGTCGTTTGTTCCGTGTTCACGTTTGATCTGCCTTTACCCTATGCAGGCAAGATCGGTCTGCATGGTTTTGCTACAAGCTGAAGGAATCGATCCATGGTAATGATCGAAAACAAAACCTATGACGAATTGTCTCTGGGCGATTCGGCAAGTCTGACGCGCACCTTGTCCAAACGGGATATCGAGCTTTTCGCTATTGTTTCCGGCGATGTGAACCCTGCGCATTTGGACGAAGATTATGCGGCAGCGTCAATGTTTCAAAAGGTCATTGGCCATGGCATGTGGTCTGGGTCTTTGATTTCTGCGGTTCTTGGTACAAAACTTCCTGGGCCTGGCACCATTTATCTTGGTCAAGATCTTCGTTTTAAACGGCCCGTGGCCATCGGAGACGAAATCACAGTGAGCGTGAGCGTCAAAGAAAAAAGAGATGATAAAAAAATCGTCATTCTTGATTGCACAGCTGTGAACCAAGATGGCAAAGAAGTGGTCTCTGGCACCGCAGAGGTGATTGCCCCGAGCGAGCGCGTGAACCGTGAAGCGCAAGAATTGCCAGAAGTCTCTTTGCATAAAGCCCATCATGTGTTTGAGCACATCATTGAGCAATGCAAAACCTATGAGCCGATCTCTGTTGCGGTTTGCCATCCTTGTGACAAGGTTTCCCTCACAGGGCCGATCGAAGCGGCGAAGCTTGGTTTCATTAATCCTATTTTGGTGGGGCCAGAAGCGAAAATCCGTGAAGTTGCGGCTGAAGAAAATGTTGATTTGTCGCCTTATCGCATTGTCAACACCATCCATAGCCATGAATCTGCCGAAAAATCTGTGGCTTTGTGCCGTGCTGGCGAAGCCGAAGCCCTTATGAAAGGCAGCCTCCACACCGATGAAATGATGCATGAGGTTGCACGGCGTGACACAGGCCTGCGGACAGAGCGGCGGATTTCTCATGTCTTCGTCATGGATGTTCCAACCTATCCAAAAATGCTTTTGATCACAGATGCGGCGATCAATATCTATCCGTCTTTGGAAGATAAAGCAGATATTTGCCAGAACGCGATTGATTTGGCCCGGGTTATGGGGGTTGAAGAGCCTAAAGTTGCGATTCTGTCGGCTGTTGAGACAGTTTATCCTAAAATTGCCTCCACTTTAGAGGCCGCAGCCCTGTGTAAAATGGCCGATCGTGGTCAGATTCAAGGCGCTTTGTTGGATGGTCCTTTGGCGTTTGACAATGCGATTTCGAAAGAAGCGGCGGCCATTAAGAAAATCAATTCTCCTGTCGCGGGGGACGCTGACATCTTGTTGGTTCCAGATTTAGAAGCCGGCAATATGGTGGCAAAACAGCTTTCCTATTTGGCAGAAGCGGATAGTGCGGGTGTGGTGCTTGGAGCCCGTGTGCCGATCATCTTGACCAGCCGTGCTGACACAGCGCCAGCCCGTTTGGCCTCTTGTGCTGTTGCCGCCATGTTTGCCCATGGTCGCCGGACCGGTGCTTTGAAGACGGCTGCGGAATAAGGGAGAAAATAAAATGAGTGACGGTATTCTGGTTTTAAATGCTGGATCCTCTTCGATTAAATTTTCTCTTTTTGTGGAATCCTCGAATGGTTCGCCGGAGTTGCGCTCTCGCGGTCAGGTTGAGGGTATTGGGACCGCGCCTCATTTTATGGCAAAAGGTCCTGATGGGAGCATGCTGGAAGAAAAACGTTGGGAGGACCCGAAAGCGGCATCTCACCCTGTCATGTTGAAATATCTGATCGATTGGATCGAAGACCATCTTGGGGATGCAACCCTCATTGCCGCAGGTCATCGTGTCGTTCATGGTGGGTTGAAATACACGCATCCCGCACGGGTTGATTTGGCAATGATGATGGATTTGGAAACTTTGGTGCCTCTCGCGCCACTTCATCAGCCTCATAATCTGAATACGATGAAGGCGGTGATGGAAGTCCACCCAGAATTGCCTCAGATCGCATGCTTTGATACGTCGTTCCACCGTAGCAATCCTGAGATTTTCCAACAATTCGCGTTGCCCCGTGATTTGACGGATGCTGGGGTCCGTCGCTATGGCTTCCATGGCCTATCTTATGAATATATCGCGAAATCCATGCCGAAATTGGCTCCAGAGATGGCCCAAGGTAAAGTTGTGGTCATGCATTTGGGGAGCGGTGCAAGCGCTTGTGGTATTGATAACGGGAAATCTATTGCCTCAACAATGGGCTTTACGGCGCTTGATGGCCTGGTGATGGGAACCCGTCCAGGCAATATGGATCCAGGTGTTGTGCTCTATTTGATGCAAGAGCGCAATATGGAGGCCAAAGAAATCGAAACATTGCTCTATAAACAGTCTGGCCTGAAAGGGGTCTCTGGCATTAGCAATGACATGCGGGATCTTCTGGCCTCTGACAGCCCGCATGCTCGGGAAGCTGTGGATATTTTTGTCGCGCGCATTACGCGGGAGATCGGCTCTCTTGCGGCAGCCATGGGGGGGATTGATGGGCTGGTCTTTACAGCCGGGATTGGCGAACAATCACGTCCTATCCGCCGTATGGTCTGTGAAAAAGCCGCATGGTTAGGGGTTGAAATCGATCTTGCTGCGAATGAAAGCAATGGGCTAAAAATCTCAACCCCTGCCAGTAAACTTCCTGTCTATGTCATTCCAACGAATGAAGAATTGATGATTGCCGAGCATACCTTAGAGGTCATAGCGGCATCGTAAGAAGTAGACTTGAACGCTGATATTTGTGTGTGCTTTGGCACAAGAACATTCGATAAACCATAATGAGGCCCAGGGCATCTCCCTTCGAAAACAGTCGATGACGTGATGTTCTGGCCAAAAAAGAAAAAGCCTTTGTAAGACTGAAAATCACATGTGGTTTCATAGCTTCGAAAAAGGCTATCACCGAACGAGAAAACGGAGATTAGACTATGACTATAAATGGCCTTGCCGATCGCTCGCAGCTTCTGAAAGGGAAAAAAATCCTCGTTGTTGGGATTGCGAATGACCAATCCATCGCTTATGGCTGTGCGAAAGCGTTCCGGGAAGCGGGCGCTGATTTGGCGATTACGTATTTGAACGAAAAATCTAAAAAATATGTCGAGCCGATCGCTGAAGAGTTGGAAGCCGATATTTTTACAGAAATGAATGTTCTGGAAGAAGGCCAAATCCAAAGAGTCTTTGATGAGATCACAGAGAAATGGGGGAGTTTAGATACTCTTTTACACTCTATTGCGTTCTGCAATAAAGACGATCTTTGGGGCCGCGTCATTGATTGTTCTAAAGATGGTTTCATGGCGGCCATGGATGTTTCTTGCCATAGCTTTATCCGCATGGCGCGCCGGGCAGAGCCTTTGATGGCGAAAAATGGCACCATGTTCACCATGACCTATTATGGTGCTGAAAAGGTCGTTGAGAACTATAATGTTATGGGGCCAATCAAAGCAGCTCTGGAATCTGTGTCTCGCTATCTTGCCTATGAATTAGGGCCAGAAGGGATTTCTGTGAATGCGATTTCTCCTGGGCCTTTGAAAACACGGGCAGCCTCTGGCATTCACGGGTTTGACGAACTGATGCAAAAAGTTGTTGATCGGGCACCAGAGCATTCTTTGGTCGATATCCATGATGTTGGCGCGACAACAGCCTTCTTGGCAAGTGATTATGCGAAATTGATCACAGGCCAAACAATCTATATCGATGGTGGCTATTCCATCATGGGCTAAGATTTAGGGCTCTTTTGAGATCAAAGCCGGGTGAGGTCTTATGACCTCATCCGGTTTTTTGTGGGTCTGTTACAGTGTTGGTTACAGTTTTGAACCAGTTTTCCTACCGGCAAGTTCTACCTAGAGCGTTTCAGGTTTTAA
>DDLW01000059.1 GCA_002340345.1 Alphaproteobacteria bacterium UBA2562
ACTTGATCGAGAATTTCTTCTGTAAACTCAAGGAGTTCAAGAAAATCGCCATGAGAGCAGACAAAACAGACAAAAGTTTTGCCGCTGCGATCTACCTCGCAGCGGCGGTGATAAATTCCGCATGAATCTCAACAAACCCTAGAGTGCATTTTAAAAGTCTGATAAAAAGCACAATGCCTTTATATCGTCTTTACTGTTTTTTGAGCGCTTAGGCTCTATACTTAAGCATTATGAGCGCCATGATGAACGGTTTTAAAAAGAATTTGAAACATCTATGCCATGCTTCTTTGCGCAGAGGGGTGGTTTTATTTTTTTGCGGTCTTGCGGCATGTCAGACGACGGAAGATCCGCTTTCCTCCCAGCCTTTAATTCATGATAATTATGCCGAGATAGGCCATAAATTTGCTTCAGACCCTCTACCGATTACAGTGGCAGGCGTTCCAAAGCCTGTTAAGGGCGGGCAGCATAGGGTTTCTTCCGGTGAAACTCTCTACATGATTGCGAAGTCCTATAATATTTCTCAGAAAGATATTATTTTTTTAAATCAATTAAAACCGCCTTATCATCTCCAGGCCGGACAGCCTTTAGATCTTCCCGTTGTGCGTACTTACCATGCGAAAGAAGGAGATACACTTTATCATATATCCCGCCTTTTTGGCGTTGATCAGTCAAGAATAGCGCGGCTTAACCGCATTGCGCGGCCTTATGTGATTACAACGGGACAAGTTTTGATTCTGCCCGGCGCCATTCAACCGTCTGCCCGTGATATCCCTTTTCTTGTGGCCCATTCTTCTGGGAGGCCTGAAGGGGCTTTTGTTCTCGCACAGGGCGATCATGACCCTGAAGATAAAGTTGTCTGGGATGCCCCCCCTGAATATGCTGATAAGAGTGGTGCAGGAGAAGCGCCTCAGGCTTCTTTTGCGCCTGCACTGGGATTGCCTTTAGAAGAACCCCAGGAACGGGTGACAACGGGTCCTGAAAATAAGCATAAAATTACGACTGTTGAAGTCTCTCCACCGCCAAGTGCGGAACAACAAGATGTTGAAAGCTTGCGTCAAAAAAAGGCTCAAACACAAGTGAGAGGCTATGATCTTCCAAACCAACCTTTGCCTTTTTTCGCAGATCATGGGGATCCAGAACAAAATCCTCTCCAAATGAAGCTTGATTCAGCCTTTGCAGCATCTTTGGGAAGAACGGACACGCCGTCTGAAAAAGATAAAAAGCCGCAAAGTGATATGGCAGGGTTAGCAGGGCCAGAATTGCCAGAATGGCCAAGGCTACCAGGGGAATTTCTGATTAAAATCGACCAGAAGCCCCTAGACTTTCTCCAGGAAGCATCGCAAGGCGAACAGGGTGCTGTGCCCTTGCCGCCCTTGAAACCCCAAAAGACGATATCGACAAAAGTTGAAGGGCAATTCTCAGATTTGAAAGAGAGATCGTCTGTAGGAGAACATCCAAAACCTATGCAACAGGCTGTCACTCTTCCGCCTGTAAAACCAAAACGATTTCGTGCACAACCAGGTCAATATCGTCAAGCTGGTCGTGCTGTCGGTATGCCACCGCCGCGCAGTCAAAACACATTTTTATGGCCCGTCAGAGGCACTATTCTCGAAGACTATGGTCCGACAGGAGACGGACGCCATAATGATGGGATTAACATTGCCGCAGAGAGGGGAAGCGATATTAAAGCCAGCGAAAATGGCGTTGTTGTTTATGTCGGAAATGCATTGCGTGGCTTTGGCAATTTGATTTTGATCAAACATGCTGATCGCTGGATGAGTGCTTATGGCCATAGCGATCGTATTTTGGTGCGGCATGGTGACATTGTGAAACGCGGGCAGGTTATTGGCAAGGTCGGCACAACAGGTGCGGTGTCTACACCACAACTGCATTTTGAACTTCGGCGCGGCACGAATGCTGTTAATCCAGAGCGCTATCTCGGTCGTGCAAGCAATGTGGCTGCGATGCCTTAAACTTTAAAGATCTATAATTTGATTCGTCGTGAAGAGAGACTCTTCCATAAATTTTCGAGCGAGTCGATTCCGTAAAAGATCAATATCCTGTGAAATGCACTATTCTATTATGCTGCTGAAGTGGTTTTTTTCCACCTCAAGCCCCCTCAAACGAGGGTTTTCTATGGGCATACCGTATAAGAACAATTTTCTGTAACATTTTTCCGTTTTTTGCTTTTCGCCACCTAGGCATGCCTCTATATTGGCGCCACGCGAAAGAAAGCAACATTGCAATGCAATTGAGCTTTCCGCATCAAGACTCCGCATGGTTCAATGAGCTATTACAAATCTTTAGTAACCCTCTTTCGGTTGACATATCTGTTGCCTCGGGGACAAGCCAATTGCGCGCTGTACTAAAGCTTTTCGATTTGACTCATAGAAGCCAGTGCTCTTAGAGAGGTTTGTATGAACGGTCTAGAGGCACTCTTGTCGGAATACTTTCCGATTTTGGTCTTTATGATGGTTGCAGTTGGTTTATCCGCTGTGATCGTGATTGCATCTTATATTGCTGCAAAGCAAAGGCCTGATCATGAAAAGGTCTCATCCTATGAATGTGGCTTTGAGGCTTTTGAGGATACGCGCGGTCGTTTTGATGTGCGGTTCTATTTGGTCGCTATTCTTTTTATTATTTTCGATTTAGAGGTTGCATTCTTGTTTCCTTGGGCTATCAGTTTGGGCGACATTGGCATGCTCGGCTTTTGGTCCATGATGGTTTTCCTTGGTGTGCTGACAATTGGATTTATTTATGAGTGGAAAAAAGGAGCCTTGGAATGGGAGTAGGCGATATCTCTAAGCAAGGTCAGGTTCCTTTGACGCCAGCCCAGGCGCAAGAACAGCAATTGGTTGCCGCGATGGGGCAACTTAATGATCAGGGATTTGTTGTTGCGCAACTCGATAAATTGGTGACTTGGGCACGGACCGGTTCGCTTTGGCCTATGACTTTTGGTCTTGCCTGTTGTGCTGTCGAGATGATGCATACGGCAGCGTCTCGTTATGACCTGGATCGCTTCGGCTTGGTTTTTCGACCCAGCCCTCGCCAGTCGGATGTCATGATTGTTGCTGGAACGCTCACAAACAAAATGGCGCCAGCTCTTCGGAAGGTTTATGACCAAATGGCGGAACCGCGTTGGGTGATTTCCATGGGGTCATGCGCAAATGGTGGTGGGTATTACCACTATTCTTATTCAGTTGTCAGGGGCTGTGATCGTGTGGTTCCTGTGGATGTCTATGTGCCTGGGTGTCCTCCAACGGCCGAAGCTTTGCTTTATGGTGTGTTGCAGCTGCAAAAAAAGATTAAGCGTACTGGAACATTGGCACGTTAAAGTGCTTGTTTGTAAGATGTTTTGGTTTTTCTGTATCATTAAAAGCGTCGCGAGTGGGGGTCCGGATGGATCAGGACAAGCAATCAAATGCTTTGATGGAGCTTGGTGAGTTTATTGCTGCGGCGCGACCGCAGGATGTCTCTGATGTTGAGGTGCGGCATGAGGAACTTATGTTGCGTGCGACTCCCTCAAGCTTGCTGCGTGTCCTAACGTTTTTGCGTGATGACAGTAATTGTCAATTTAAAGTGCTGGTCGATGTTACGGCGGTTGATTGGCCCCAGCGCGATGTGAGATTTGATGTCGTCTACAATCTTTTAAGTGTGAAGCATAATCAGAGGATTCGCGTTAAGGTCGCTGTCGATGAGGACACGGCAGTTCCTTCTGCGGTGTCTGTTTTTAACTCTGCAAGTTGGTTCGAGCGCGAAACTTGGGATATGTATGGTGTCTTTTTCTCAGACCATCCTGACTTGCGCCGAATCTTGACGGACTATGGCTTTGACGGCCATCCCCTGCGTAAGGATTTTCCGCTGACAGGGTATGTCGAGGTCCGCTATGACGAACTTGAAAAGCGTGTTGTTTATGAGCCTGTGAGCTTGGTCCAGGATTTCCGCTATTTTGAGTTTATGAGTCCTTGGGAAGGCATGACTTCAGTCCAGCTTCCTGGCGATGAAAAGGCGGCTGATAACACTGCCACGGAGAAAGCCTGATGGGGGATACGCAACAAACTCATATCAAAAATATGACAATGAATTTCGGCCCGCAACACCCTGCGGCACATGGAGTTTTGCGTCTTGTTTTGGAAATGGATGGTGAAATCGTTGAACGTGCCGATCCTCATGTCGGTTTGCTTCACCGTGGCACTGAAAAACTGATTGAATATAAGAGCTATTTACAGGCTGTTCCATATTTTGATCGCCTCGATTATGTGGCGCCAATGAATCAAGAACATGCTTATGCTTTAGCTGTTGAAAAACTTCTAAGACTTGATGTTCCCAAACGCGCCCAATATATCCGCGTT
This sequence comes from Alphaproteobacteria bacterium UBA2562, assembly GCA_002340345.1. Lineage (GTDB taxonomy): Bacteria > Pseudomonadota > Alphaproteobacteria > UBA2562 > UBA2562 > UBA2562. The sequence continues at coordinate 4,353 of DDLW01000059.1, forward strand.
CTCTATGCTGAAATTGGTCGTATTTTAAATCATTTGCTGAACATCACCACATTTGCCATTGATGTCGGTGCTATGACGCCTTTGCTGTGGGGGTTCGAGCAACGAGAATTGCTCATGGAGTTCTATGAGCGCGTTTCTGGGGCGCGGCTACACGCAGCCTATTTCCGGCCAGGTGGTGTGCATCAAGATCTGCCTGCGGGATTGACAGAAGATATTCGTGCCTGGATCGAGCAATTCCCGGCTTTTATTGATGACCTTGAAGGTTTGCTGACCGGCAATCGTATTTTTAAGCAGCGGACTGTTGATATTGGTATTGCTTCACCCGAAGAAGCACAAGACTGGGGCTTCTCGGGGCCTATGTTAAGGGGATCGGGTATAGCGTGGGATCTTCGTAAGTCTCAACCCTATGATTCTTATGAAGATTTTGATTTTGATATTCCTGTCGGTAAAACAGGGGACTGTTATGCACGATATCTTGTGCGGGTCGCAGAGATGCGGGAATCCCTCAAGATTATGTCGCAAGTTCTCGATAAACTACCAGAAGGGCCGATCAAATCTGATAATAAAAAGGTGTCGCCTCCAAAGCGGTCTGATATGAAGCGCTCCATGGAGTCTTTGATTCACCACTTTAAACTTTACACTGAAGGCTATCATGTGCCAGCTGGTGAAACATATACAGCGGTTGAAGCGCCTAAAGGTGAGTTTGCAGTTTATCTTGTTTCAGATGGTTCCAACAAACCTTATAAATGCAAAATCAGAGCTCCGGGATTTGCTTTTATGGCGGCAATGGATTTCTTGAGCCGTGGTCATATGTTGGCTGATACTGTCGCAATTATTGGCTCTATGGATATTGTGTTTGGTGAGGTGGATCGATGAGCGCTAACGGTCACGGGCAAAACATAGAGTCTTCTGAAGCGTTTGAGTTTTCCGCAGAAAATTTAGAAAAAGCGCAAAAGCTTATTGCAAAATATCCTGAAGGGCGGCAAGCAAGCGCTATCATGCCCTTGCTGGATTTGGCACAAAGACAGAATGATAATTGGCTTCCACGTGCGGCGATGGATAAAGTTGCCGAAATCTGTGGTGTCTCCCCTATTCGTGTCTATGAAGTTGCAACTTTTTATACGATGTATAATAAAAAGCCGGTTGGGAAATGGTTTTTGCAACTTTGTCGGACAACGCCTTGTTGGTTGCGGGGGTGTGAGGATCTTAAATCTGTCATTAAAGAAAAGCTTGGTATCGACCATGGAGAGACAACATCCGATGGCTTGTTTTCTCTTCTTGAAGTTGAATGCTTGGGGGCGTGTGTGAATGCACCAGTTGTTCAAGTGAATGATGATTATTATGAAGATTTGGACCGAGAGAAACTTATCGCTCTTTTAGAAGCTTTGCAAAAAGGGGAACAGCCTCCTTTTGGCTCGATGTCAGGCCGCCAATGCTCTGCTCCTGAAGGGATGGAAGCACCTGCTTCAGACGATCGCTAGGCAATGCTGTTAGATTGATTCCCTCTCTGAAAGTCTTTATCAAACGGATATGAAGCGACCTTCGCCATTACTGAATATGATGATGCTAGGGCGTGATAAGGAGTTACCCATGCTTCGTTTAGAAGATCGGATTTTTACAAATCTGTATGGCTTCGACGATTCTGGTCTCAAAGGAGCCCAGGCGCGGGGGGATTGGTCTAATACAAAAGATCTTATCCAAAAGGGGCGGGACTGGATTATTGACGAAGTCAAGAAGTCTGAGCTAAGAGGCCGTGGCGGCGCTGGTTTCCCGACTGGGCTAAAATGGTCTTTTATGCCAAAAGAAACAGATGGACGGCCAAGTTATATCGTTGTCAATGCTGATGAATCAGAGCCAGGGACTTGTAAAGATCGTGATATTTTAAGGAATGATCCTCACAAGTTAATTGAGGGAACTTTGCTTGCCGCTGTTGCGATGAATGCACATGCTGGTTATATCTATGTGCGGGGCGAGTTTTATAATGAGGCAATGCGGCTTGAAGCTGCTATTGCTGAAGCTTATGATGCAGGTCTTCTTGGGAAAAATGCCTGTGGCTCAGGCTATGATTTTGATCTTTATGTGCATCGTGGTGCCGGGGCCTATATTTGTGGCGAAGAAACCGCTCTGATTGAGAGCCTTGAAGGCAAAAAAGGTCAACCGCGCTTGAAGCCTCCTTTTCCAGCTGGTGCTGGTCTTTATGGATGCCCAACAACAGTGAATAATGTCGAAACTATTGCTGTTGTGCCAACAATTCTACGCCGTGGTGGCGATTGGTTTGCAGGTTTAGGACGTCCAAAGAATACAGGATCTAAACTTTTCTGCTTGCAAGGGCATGTCAATAAACCTTGTAATGTTGAAGAAGAGATGGGCATTTCCCTCAAAGAACTTCTTGAAAAACATGCCGGTGGCGTGCGCGGAGGATGGGATAATCTCTTGGCTGTGATTCCAGGAGGATCTTCTGTTCCTGTCATTCCGAAAGATGTTTGTGATGACATTTTAATGGATTTTGATAGCTTGCGCGCAGCGCAAACAGGTCTCGGCACAGCAGCCGTGATTGTTATGGATAAATCCACAGATATTATCGAAGCTATCTGCCGGCTATCGCATTTCTATGCTCACGAAAGTTGTGGCCAGTGCACGCCATGCCGAGAGGGGTGTGGCTGGATGCATCGTGTGATGCAACGCATGGTGCGCGGACAGGCAACAGTTGAAGAGATCGATGTTTTGTGGGATGTCACAAAACAGGTCGAAGGCCATACAATTTGCGCATTAGGTGATGCTGCTGCATGGCCAGTACAAGGTTTGATTCGCCATTTCCGTCCAGAGATGGAAAAAAGGATCTCTGAATATCGAAAAGCCGCAAAAGCAGCTTAGAACGATGAAAAACCGCCTAAACAGTTTTTACTGTGGGTTGGTGGCAATCACTGGGGCAGCGATTAAGGCTTGCTTAGTCGCTTATTAATATCCGAAGGAGCGGATTCTATGCCGAAGCTTACCATTGACGGTATGGAAATCGAGGTTCAGTCAGGTCTGACCGTCCTCCAAGCTTGTGAGCAAGCTGGGGTGGAGATTCCGCGTTTTTGCTACCATGAACGACTATCGATTGCCGGGAATTGCCGGATGTGTCTGGTCGAAATGGAACGCGCACCAAAGCCTGTTGCATCTTGTGCTATGCCCGTTGGGGATGGCATGGTCATTAAAACCAATACGGAGACCGTTAAAAAGGCCCGTAAAGGTGTGATGGAATTCTTATTAATTAATCACCCGCTAGATTGCCCAATTTGCGATCAGGGAGGGGAATGCGATTTACAAGATCAATCCATCGCTTTTGGTTTTGATCATTCCCGCTATTCCGAGAATAAGCGTGCTGTTCCTGATAAAGATTTTGGTCCGCTCATTAGTACATCTATGACACGGTGTATTCACTGTACAAGATGCGTTCGTTTTTCAACTGAAATCGGGGGCGTTGAAGAACTCGGCCTTGTCAATCGCGGAGAGCATGCTGAAATTAGCACCTATGTGTCGAGGGCTATTTCAACGGAACTGTCTGGTAATATGATTGATCTTTGCCCTGTCGGTGCTTTGACGTCAAAGCCATATGCTTATGTAGGGCGCTCTTGGGAGCTTAAAAAGACAGAATCTATTGATGTCATGGATGCCGTTGGCACAAACATCCGTGTCGATGCCCGCGGTGGTGAAGTTTTACGCATTTTACCCCGCTTACATGAAGATGTGAATGAGGAATGGCTTTCTGATAAAGGGCGCTTTTCTTGTGATGGTTTGAAAAAACAGCGTCTTGATCGTCCTTATGTGCGCGGTAAAGATGGGAAACTAAAACCTTCGACATGGCAAGATGCTCTTACTGTTGTCGCAGAAAAAATAAAGGCTTCCAATAGTGAAAGATTGGCAGCGATTGCAGGTGATCTTTGCGATGCAGAGTCAATGCTTGCTCTCAAAGGGGTGATGCAAAGCCAAGAGTGCAAAAATATCGATTGTCGCCAAGATGGCTCTAAGCTTGGGCATGGACCACGCAGCAGCTATCTTTTCAATAGCGGCATTAGCGGTATTGATGAGGCCGATGCTGTTCTCATTATAGGCTCGAATGTTCGCTGGGAAGCACCGATCATCAATGCACGTTTACGGAAGCGCTATCTACAAGCAGAAACATTTTCAGCAGCGTCTATAGGGCCAAATTGGGACCCTAATTTTGCTTGTGACATGATTGGGGCTGGACCGGACGCTATCAATGATATCGCTGCTGGTCGCCATCCCTTCAATGATGTTTTACGGAACGCAAAAAATCCTATGATCATTATGGGAGCGCATATTTTTGCACGTCAAGATGGTAAAGCTCTCTTAGGAATGCTGAAAGGGCTGGCTGAGGCGACTGGGGTTGTTAAAGACGGTTGGAATGGATTTAATATTCTGCACAGCGCGGCTTCACGCGTTGGTGGTTTGGATCTTGGATTCTTGCCAGAAAGCGGTGGTAAGGACACTTGTGGGATCATTGAAGCTTGTGAAAAAGGCGAAATAGATCTGGTTTATCTCTTAGGCGCTGATGAAATCGATTTTGATCGATTGGGTAATGCTGCTGTGATTTACCAAGGCCATCATGGTGATAAAGCAGCCCACAGAGCTGATGTTATTCTCCCAGGTGCGGCTTATACCGAAAAAGATGGCACTTATGTGAATACAGAAGGACGCGTTCAGCTTGCTCGCGCGGCGGCTTTCCCCCCAGGTGAAGCAAAAGAAGATTGGAAGATTCTACGAGCGCTTTCATCTGCTTTGGGTAAAGATCTTCCTTATAATGATCTTGGATCTCTCAGACAAAATATGGTTGCTCAAAATAGTATTTTCCAAGCCATTGACTCCTTAGAGTCTCCTGTTTGGGGAGATTTTGGAACAAAGGATGACTTCCTTCTTGAGCCTTTTGAACCGGCCATAGAAAATTATTATATGACTGACCCAATTAGCCGTGCTTCTGAAACAATGGCAGCTTGTACTGAAAGCTTTGTTTTGCCGCAGCAAGGAAAGACTGGCACCGATGGATAATTTCATGGACGCCTATTTTTGGCCTATGTTTTGGATTCTTCTCCATATCATCGCCATTGTTGGCCCTCTATTAGGTGGCGTCGCCTATTTGACCTATGCTGAGCGCAAAGTCATTGGTGCGATGCAACTTCGAAAAGGCCCAAATGTTGTGGGACCGTTTGGTCTCTTGCAGCCTTTAGCGGATGGTTTGAAATTGTTTATGAAAGAGACGATTGTACCAAGTGGGGCAAGCCGTTTTCTTTTTGTCATCGCGCCAATGATTATTTTCATATTAGCGCTTATGGCTTGGGCCGTTATTCCAGTAGGGCCAGGTGTGGTTCTTGCGGACATTAATGTTGGTGTCCTTTATCTCTTTGCAATTTCTTCTCTGGGTGTTTATGGCGTTCTTATTGCGGGTTGGGCTTCAAACTCCCGTTATGCTTTTTTAGGCGCTCTACGTTCAGCAGCCCAGATGGTCTCCTATGAAGTCTCAATGGGATTTGTCATTGTCACAGTCTTGTTGTGTGTTGGATCTTTAAACCTTTCGGATATTGTAGAAGCCCAAAAAGGATTGTGGTTTGCGATCCCACTCTTTCCTATGTTTGTGGTTTTTATCATCTCTATTCTGGCTGAAACCAATCGGGCACCCTTCGATTTACCTGAAGGAGAATCCGAGCTTGTGGCTGGCTTCTTTGTCGAATATTCAGCCATGACCTTTGCTCTATTCTTCCTTGGTGAATATGCCAACATGATTTTAATGTGCGGTATGGCGACGATTTTGTTCCTGGGGGGCTGGTTGCCAATTTTTGATATTGCACCTTTCAATTGGATTCCTGCGCCAATTTGGTTTGTTGCTAAAATTGCGGGTTGTCTTTTCATCTTCTTATGGGTTCGGGCGACATTTCCACGTTATCGCTATGATCAGTTGATGCGTCTTGGTTGGAAGGTTTTCTTACCATTGTCACTGTTTTGGGTTGTTGCAACGGCAGGTGTTTTGGTTGCATTTGATTGGTTGCCAGCTTGATGAGTAATAGAGATACGTGTATTAATATGTTGTTTATCACGTATCTCTGCTAGGTCGGTTGAAGAAAGATCAAGACTAAATGAGTTTTGACGTTTAGAAGGGGGCATTGAGCGCCATGGGGTTTATCGATCGGACTGCACGAAGTTTCTTACTTTCGGAACTTGTGTCGGGCATGAGCTTAACTCTGCGCTACATGTTCAAGAAAAAAGTAACGCTGAATTACCCTTATGAAAAAGGGCCAATCAGTCCACGCTTTCGCGGAGAGCATGCTTTGCGGCGTTACCCAAGTGGAGAAGAGCGCTGCATTGCCTGTAAACTTTGTGAAGCGATCTGTCCAGCGCAAGCGATTACCATTGAAGCTGAGCCCCGAGAGGATGGATCTCGCCGTACGACGCGTTATGATATTGACATGACGAAATGCATATATTGTGGGTTTTGTCAGGAAGCTTGTCCTGTAGATGCAATTGTTGAAGGACCGAATTTTGAGTTCACAACAGAGACACGTGCAGAGCTTTTCTATGATAAAGAAAAGCTGCTCGCGAATGGTGAGAAGTGGGAAGCAGAAATCGCGCATAATTTGGAGCTAGATGCACCTTATCGGTAAAATATGATGCATTGTTTCTGTTTATCGGATAAAGACTTTAAGATCTAGAGAGCACAAGGCTTGGAAGAATTCTGTATTTTTCTGAGTATTGTCGATAGAGAGTGTATATGATCCAGGCCCTGGCTTTTTATCTTTTTGCAGCCGTGACATTAGGTTCCGGCGTGATGGTGATTTCATCGCGGAATCCTGTTCACTCTGTAATGTTTCTTATTCTCAGTTTTTTCAGTTCTGCTGCACTGTTTGTGTTGTTGGGAGCTGAATTTCTAGCAATGATCCTCGTTGTTGTGTATGTCGGTGCTGTTGCGGTTCTGTTCCTATTCGTCGTGATGATGTTGAATATCAACGCGGACATGATGAAGCGTCAGTTTGCAGCTTACCTCCCAATTGGTTTGATGATTGGTGTCGTTTTAGCTGTTGAACTCACTTTCATTGCGACAATTTGGCTGACATCTCCGGGAGCTGCTGATGTTGCAGGTGCTATGACGCCAGCAATGACAGATGTCACAAACACAGAAGCTTTGGGACGATTAATCTATACAAAATATATCTATTTGTTCCAAGCCTCTGGCTTAATCCTTTTGGTTGCTATGATTGGTGCAATTGTTTTAACCCATAGGCAGCGTCCAGGGGTCCGTAAGCAAAGTGTTCCAGATCAATTCTTGCGTGATCCTAAAGATGTTGTTGAAGTCAAAAAAGTAGAAGTTCGAAGTGGAGCATAATAAGGATGCTCTTTCCAAAAAGCATTCTTATGTCTCTCTCTGAATGAAATGGTCTGCGCTTTAAGAATATCAAGTCAAATTTTTATTGAGCGGTTCTTAAAGCATGAGGTCCAGTTTCTTTAGGATAAAGTTCGGTTGAGACAGTGTTGACGGCTGATTTGAATAAAAAGCTGGGCTTTTTTCTTGAAAGCTTAGTTTATCAATGGGCGTTTACATGTCTTCGTAAAAGCGTGTGAAGTGGAGAAGTTTGATGTTAGAGATCGGCTTGGCTCATTATATGACCGTGGCTGCTATACTTTTCACGCTTGGGATTTTTGGAATTTTCCTGAATCGTAAGAACGTTATTATCATTCTCATGTCTGTTGAGCTGATGTTACTTGCGGTTAATATCAATTTTGTTGCCTTCTCTGTTCATTTGAATGACATGGTTGGGCAAGTTTTCACAATGTTTGTTTTGACCGTAGCTGCTGCAGAAGCAGCTATTGGTTTAGCAATTTTAGTTGTTTACTTCCGTAATCGCGGCTCGATTGCCGTTGATGACATCAATGCCATGAAGGGCTAGAGATTTCCATGGAACTGAGGTTTTTAAGTCATCACGCTTAAAATAACCTTATTCGCCTTATGTTGTAACTTTGGCCCTTTATCGAGGCTGTAGAAGAAGAAGAGCTGCCATGTATGTCGCCGTCATCTTCCTGCCATTAATCGGAGCACTGATTGCTGGATTTTTCGGTCGTTTGATCGGGGATCGGGCGTCTCAGATTGTCACTTGTTCCCTTTTGGTACTGTCCGCTATTTTTTCTTGGGTAATTTTTTTCCAAATTGGTGCCAATGGCGGCGAAGAGCCTATCAAATTGTTGACATGGCTGGATACGGGGGATTTTGAGGCAAATTGGGCTTTAAAATTTGATAGCTTAACCGCTGTTATGCTTATCGTCGTGAACACGGTCTCTGCGATGGTGCATATTTATGCTGTTGGCTATATGTCCCATGACCCCCATAAGGCACGCTTTATGGCCTATTTGAGCCTTTTCACGTTTGCAATGTTGATGCTGGTTACAGCTGATAACTTTGTGCAAATGTTCTTTGGGTGGGAAGGTGTTGGTCTTGCTTCATATCTTTTGATTGGTTTTTGGTATGAACGGCCTTCTGCCAATGCAGCTGCGATGAAAGCATTTATTGTTAATCGTGTTGGTGATTTTGGATTTGCACTTGGGATTTTTGCAACTTTCATCCTGTTTGATAGTGTCCAATTTGATGCTGTTTTTTCAGCTGCTGCGGAACAGCAAGGCAAAACCCTTGGCTTCTTGGGGTATGAAATCGATGCGATGACATTGATTTGTTTGTTATTGTTTATCGGTGCAATGGGCAAGTCAGCACAACTTGGCCTGCATACATGGTTGCCAGATGCTATGGAAGGGCCAACACCAGTTTCAGCATTGATCCATGCTGCAACAATGGTGACTGCCGGTGTGTTTATGATTTCACGCTTGTCGCCTATGTTTGAATATGCACCTTTAGCTTTAGATGTTGTTTGCATAATAGGTGCAAGCACAGCATTTTTTGCTGCAACAGTTGGCTTGACACAAACAGATATTAAGCGTGTCATCGCTTATTCTACATGCTCGCAACTTGGATATATGTTTTTCGCCATAGGCGTTGGCGCTTACAGCGCGGCTGTCTTTCATCTTATGACACATGCTTTTTTCAAAGCATTGCTTTTCCTATGTGCTGGTTCTGTTATTCACGCCATGTCTGATGAACAAGATATGCGGAAGATGGGTGGCATCTGGAAGATGATCCCAGTCACTTATGGTCTGATGTGGATAGGTAGCTTAGCGCTTGCAGGTGTGCCACCCTTTGCTGGCTTCTTTTCGAAAGATATGATTTTAGAATCAGCCTATGCAGCGCATAGCAGTGTTGGCCAATATGCTTTCTGGCTTGGTGTCATTGCAGCTTTCATGACCGCTTTTTATTCATGGCGTTTGTTGCTTATGACATTCCATGGCACGCCTCGAGCCGATGAAAAAGTTATGGCGCATGTGCATGAAAGTCCAAAGGTTATGCTTATCCCTCTCGTCATTTTAGCAATCGGCGCTGTGTTTGCTGGTTGGTTGGGATATGGCATGTTCGTTGGAGATGGCCGAGAACAGTTCTGGCGTGAAGCAATTCATGTCGTTGGGGATGATGTGATCGAACATGCCCATCACGTACCAACTTGGGTAAAAATTATCCCTCTTGTCATGGGGGTCTCCGGCATTGCCTTGGCTTATGTGATGTATATGTTTGTCCCAGGTTTGCCCGCTAAATTTGCTAAGCTTTTCAAACCTCTCTATTTATTCTCTCTGAATAAATGGTATTTCGATGAATTATATGACCGCCTTTTTGTGCGCCCCGCGATGATGTTTGGTCGTTGGTTTTGGAAAGGTGGTGATACGGCAATTATTGATAATTGTGGCCCTAATGCTCTGGCACGTGGAACAGCTTTTCTTTCCAAGAAAACAAGCTTTCTGCAATCTGGGTATGTCTATCACTATGCCTTCGCGATGTTCTTCGGTGTCATTGTCCTTGTCACAGTCTATCTGTTTAAAGTTCTTGCCTAAGAGGAAGGTGCTTCAGCCATGAATTCTCTCCCTATTCTTTCGCTGACCACTTTCCTACCTTTGGTAGGGGCTATTTTCATCCTCTTATTTGCAAGAGGGGATGATGAGGCTGTGGTTGCTCGAAATGCCAAGCAAACAGCACTAACTGTTTCTGTTATTACTTTCCTTATTTCTTTGATGATCTGGGCTAATTTTGATCCTCAAAATGCAGGCTATCAGTTAGAAGAACGCGCTGAATGGATACCACAATTTGATATAGGCTATCATATGGGGGTCGATGGGATTTCCATGTGGTTCGTCCTGTTGTCAACCTTTCTGACACCGATTTGTATTCTTTCTGCTTGGGATGCTGTTAAAAAACGCGTGAAAGAATACATGATCGCATTCTTGGTTCTTGAAACCTTGATGGTTGGTATGTTCTGTGCCCTCGATCTTATCACTTTCTATATTTTCTTTGAGGGTGTGCTTTTACCGATGTTCCTTATCATCGGGGTATGGGGAGGAGAAAACCGTGTTTATGCGGCTTTTAAGTTCTTCCTGTATACATTGCTTGGCTCAGTCTTAATGTTGTTGGCGATTATCGCTATTTATCATGCCGTCGATAGTACTGATTTCATCCGGGTTCAAGATTATAATTTCCCTGTTGAAATGCAAATATGGCTATGGCTAGCATTTTTTGCATCATTTGCAGTGAAAGTGCCAATGTGGCCGGTGCATACTTGGTTACCTGATGCTCACGTGCAGGCACCTACGGCTGGCTCTGTGATCTTAGCAGGGGTTCTTTTGAAAATGGGGGCTTATGGCTTCATCCGGTTTTCAATCCCAATGTTCCCTGCTGCAACAGAAATGTTTACGCCTCTCATTTATGGCCTGTCCATCGTGGCGGTTATTTACACGTCTTTAGTCGCTCTTGTTCAAGAAGATATGAAAAAGCTTATTGCTTATTCTTCTGTTGCGCATATGGGCTATGTGACCATTGGATTATTTACGCTGAATGAACAAGGGATCCAAGGCGCTTTATTCCAGATGCTAGCCCATGGGGTTATATCTGGTGCTCTGTTTCTTTGCGTTGGTGTGATCTATGATCGTATGCACACAAAAGAAATTGCGCGTTATGGCGGTCTTGTGCACAGGATGCCACGATATGCCCTTGTCTTTATGGTCTTTACAATGGCATCTGTTGGGCTTCCGGGGACGGCTGGTTTTGTTGGCGAATTTCTTGTCTTAGTCGGTGCTTTTGCTGATAATACTTGGGTGGGCGTTTTCGTTACCAGCGGTATGGTCCTTGGGGCAACTTACATGCTTTATTTGTATCGCCGTGTTGTTTTCGGGAAAATAACACGAGATGATTTAATGGGAATTATGGACCTGAATAAGCGTGAGATCGCTGTCTTTGTTCCACTTTTAATTATGGTAATTTGGATGGGTATTTACCCCTCGAGTTTCCTCTCTATCATGGAGCCAGCGGTTCAACGCGTTATTGAGCAATATCAAGCTGGTTTAGAACTGAGCGTTGAGCTTGCTGAGCAAGTAGAATTAAAGCGTTAAGCTGTCGAATAAAACTATAGGGTTCTCTTTATGATCTAAAAAGAGACCCTGCGATGCGGGAAAAGGAAGAAACGCATGGCTTTGTCAGAATTGGCACCGGGAAGTCCCGAGATTTTTCTCGCCATCATGTCGATGCTTTTGTTGATGGTCGGTGTTTTCCGTCAAAATTCCACCAGTCTGGTTTCTATCCTGGCCATTCTATCTTTTGTGATTACTGGCGGTTTAATTTTAACCAGCGATAGCACAACGACAACGGCTTTTTTTGGTGTTTTTATTGTTGATGGTTTTGCTATTTATGCGAAATGCCTTGTGCTTTTAGCGTCAATTATCGCTGTGATCATGTCAAGTGGCTATATACAGCGTGAGAATATGAAGCGATTTGAGTTCCCTGTGCTTATAACATTAGGCACACTGGGAATGATGATGATGATTTCGGCGAATGATTTGATGTCTCTTTATGTTGGTTTAGAGCTTCAAAGTTTATCTTTATACATCCTCGCCGCCTTTCGGAGAGATACAGAGAAGTCAACTGAAGCTGGCTTGAAATATTTTGTTTTGGGCGCCTTAGCATCTGGACTGCTTCTCTTCGGTATGTCGCTTGTCTATGGCTACAGCGGCACAACGTCCTTTGCTGGTTTAGAGCAAATTATACATGATTCTGCAACATTCAAAAAATGTTGTGATGAAGGCGCCAATTTCCCTATTGGCCTGATCATTGGCCTTGTGTTTATGCTTTGTGGTTTGGCTTTCAAAATATCTGCTGTCCCCTTCCATATGTGGACACCTGATGTTTATGAAGGGGCACCAACACCTGTAACTGCTTTTTTCGCGGTCGGGCCTAAGATCGCTGCTTTAGCATTGATCATGCGTGTGCTCTACGATCCCTTTTATGATATGCTCTCTCAATGGCAACAAATCGTTGTAGCTTTGTCGATCTTATCTATGGTTGTCGGTGCGCTTGGTGCGATTTGGCAAACGAACATTAAGCGTCTTATGGCTTATAGTTCCATTGGGCATGTTGGATATGCTCTTGTTGGACTCGCGGCTGGCACGGAGAAGGGGGCAGCGGGCGTCCTTATCTATCTGGCAATCTATCTTTTCATGAATGCGGGGACATTTGCTTGTATTCTCGCAATGCGATATAAAGATCGTATGGTTGTCTCAATTTCAGATTTAGCGGGATTGGGTAGAACAAAGCCTCTTATGGGCGGAGCCTTGATGCTCTTAATGTTCTCTATGGCTGGCATTCCTCCTTTAGCTGGTTTTTTTGGTAAGTATTTTGTTTTCTTAGCAGCTATTGAAGCTCAGCTCTACGAGCTTGCTGTGATCGGCGTTCTTGCAAGTGTTGTGAGTGCTTTCTATTATTTAAGGATTATTAAAATAATGTATTTTGATGATCCAACTGAAAGTTTTGATAAAGATTCAGGTCATGAGTTGAATTTCGTAATGGGTTTATCAACTCTTGTAATTGTCTTTTTCATTCTTTACCCCAACATCGTCCTTAAAAATGCAGAGTTAGCAGCAGCGACTCTTTTCGCCCAATAGGACATTGCAATAATTACAATAAAAACTCCGTATTCTTTATAGAATACGGAGTTTTTATTGTA
>DDLW01000057.1 GCA_002340345.1 Alphaproteobacteria bacterium UBA2562
TGGGGCCCATCGCATGGGCGGCGCGAGCCGATGGTGGCTTCACCACTCTCTAAAATCCTTAAAGACCTCTTTGGGTGGCGCGCTTTCTTTTTACCATGGGAAGCCCCTGGATATTCTCTGTGACCTTGCTGAGCGCTTTGATGTCACAGCGGTCTTTTGGAATCGTTGCTACGAACCCTGGCGGATCGCACGCGATACGGAAATCAAAGACGCCTTAAAAGCAAAAGACATCGCGGTCGAAAGCACCAATGGCTCTTTGCTGTGGGAACCTTGGACCATCAAGAAAAATGATGGCACCGCCTATAAAGTCTTCACACCCTTTTACCGCAAAGGCTGTTTACACGCCGCCGCCCCTCGGGCCCCTTTGCCTGCTCCTGACACGGTCCATTATCGCCATGATCAAGAGGGATCTGTGGCGTTAGAGGATATGGGGCTTTTACCGACGATCCGCTGGGACAAACAGCTTGAACCCCATTGGGAGATCGGCGAAAACGGCGCCCATCGGCAATTCCAGTGCTTTCTTGAGGACGGACTTTCCCACTATAAAGACGGTCGCAACCTGCCTGCTAAGCCCTATGTCTCTCGCCTGTCTCCCTATCTCCATTTCGGTGAAATCTCGCCAAACCAGCTATGGCATGCGGTCCGAAATCTGCGTGAAGACAGCCAGAGTGATCATTTTTGCAGCGAACTCGGCTGGCGTGAATTCTCTTATAGCCAGCTCTATCATGCCCCGACCCTCCCAACAGAGAACCTACAATCGAAATTCGACGCCTTCCCCTGGGTGACCGATGAAGCCCGCCTCAGCGCTTGGCAAAAAGGACAAACCGGTGTGCCCATGGTCGATGCTGGCCTGCGCGAGCTTTGGCAAACCGGCTATATGCATAATCGCGTGCGTATGATTGTCGGTTCTTTTTTGGTCAAAAATCTCCGCCTCCATTGGCATCACGGCGAACGTTGGTTTTGGGACACTCTGGTTGATGCGGATCTCGCCAATAATAGTGCCAGCTGGCAATGGATTGCGGGTTGCGGTGCTGATGCTGCCCCTTATTTCAGGATTTTCAACCCGGTTACGCAGGGACAAAAATTTGATCCTGAGGGCGCCTATGTGCGACGCTTTATTCCAGAGATTGCCGCGCTCCCTGATAAATATCTTTTCAGCCCCTGGGACGCCCCTGAGCTTGTTCTGAAAGAGGCTGGGATTGTGCTTGATGCGACCTATCCGCGCCCGATTGTCGACCTTAAAGGCTCGCGCCAGGCGGCCCTTGATGCCTTTGCCAGCTTGAAACAGGCGCGCGCATGACCATCTTGCGCGTCATCCTCGGCGATCAACTCTCGGACTCGCTGTCCAGCCTCAAAGGCTGCAACCGCGCAGGGGGGGGGAACGAGGCTCTGATGCCCGGTATTTTTTCGCTCACGCGAAATTGGACGACTTTTTCGAGAAAAAGTCTCTCAAAAAGCTTTTTTAAGGAAATTCTATTCTCCTAAATTGAGGGTCTCTGTTGGATCAATTTCCGGCGGTGGGACCGTCAGTTTGTTTGTCTCCATATCCCCTAAAATAATCGGCAGTCCCGTTTCTGAAGACCCAAAAATAATAATCTTACCATTTTGCGATTCTGCCAATTTTAAAGACGCTTCAATTCCTTTCCAATGGAGTAATTCTTGGCTAATGCCTTTTTTAATAATGTTTTGAAAGTCACGTATCCCTTCCGCCTCAATACGTTTACGCTGTGCTTCAAGTTTTTCACGCTCAATGCGGTAGTTGAATTCTTCAGCGACTTGCTGTTGTTCTTTTTTCTTTTCAATTGCTTCGGTAATAAGGCCAGGTAATTTTATCGATTTGATCCGAATATCATCAATATGAAGGAGTTTTTGATCTTCTTCTAAAGTGCGTTCTTTATGATCATTTTTAAAAATATTTTTACCGCGCTCGACATCATGGCTGGAATTCTCTTCAATCATTTCCTCGAGCCTAGCACGATCTAAAGCATAGATTTGTTCCGTCTTATATTGTGCAAGAACCGCCCTAATTTTTGATCCGATCTCACTATTCAAAAGAATATTACGATAATCTTGCCCAATCTTTTGATGAAGATGAGGGGCAAACTGCTTTTCAATATGAAATCTTATGGCGATTTCTACATCCAACAACAATCCATCTCGCGATAATACGTCATAGCGTGCGGTCATAAGTTGAAGGCGGCTGTCATAAAGATAGATGCGATCCCAGGGCCATTTCAGCTGTATCCCCTCTTCATGGACAGAATCCGTCACCGTCCCGCCCCCAAAGCGACTGAAAAGAACACCGACATGGCCTGCAGGAATCGTAAAAACAGACATCGGATAGGTCAGCGCTGCCAGCATACAGCCAACAAGAATCACCAAAATAATTTCACTAAGATGCCGAAAAAGAAATGATGGCTTAGGATCTTGTTCTTCTTCAGAAAGAGCGGCCTGTAAAATAGGATCATGTGCGGCTTTATCCGTCATAAGAACCCCCTTCTTCCAACTGACCTTTTCGCATCACCATAAGCCTATCGGCTGTATGAAAATATTTATCATCATGGGTGACAGCAAGCACCGTGCGCCCATTGTCTTTGAGCCAAGCCAAGATATTTTCATAGAAATTTTGCCTAAAAACCGGGTCTTGTTCCGCAGCCCATTCATCGAGCACCAGGATGGGACGCTTTTCCATCATCGCGACAAAAAGACCAAGACGCTTACGTTGCCCAGAAGATAAGGATAATGTTGAGAATTTGCCGTCTTGCAGCATAATTTTTGTATCCAATTCAAGCATTTCCAAAAGCTTTTGCGCCTCGCTGCTATCATAGTCTTGCAGCCCATACATCTTTTTAAAAAGATGGAAATCGCTAAAAACCGACGTCATCAGACTGCGGTAACGTTGATCACTCTGGGTCGGATGCCCATCCAACAAAATACGACCGGAAAGAGGCTTATAGAGCCCAGAGAAAACTTTTAAAACCGTTGATTTCCCATAGCCATTACCACCTGTAATGAAAACGATTTCCCCTTTTGCTAGGGTAAAGTTTATCGGGCCAACTTTATAGGGAATCTCGTCTTCCTGCTGTGGATAGGCAAACACCACATCTTTGAACTCAATTTTTTGAAAGTCAGACACTGTCTCAATTTTACTAATATCGATTGGGACAGCTTTGACTTTTTCTCGCAAGGCTTCGATATTCTTTAGGGCCACCGTCACCATTTCCATAATCGGCAAAGCAAGCAGAACGCTATTGACCGGCCACAGCAAAAAAAGAATGACGGCCATGGATTTTTGAACATCAACACCAAATTCTTTTGCAAAGAGCGGGATAATAAAAATTTCAACAGCGAGGATCGCGTAGAACAAACTACGACCATTGACATAATCATTGGCGACACAGATCATGGCAGCACTCTTCACAGAGGCCCCTAAACGCGCCGACTTATCAAAATCTTCTAATATATCTATGGACTTATCTCTATTGAGCCGTATTTCCTTTGCCCCATCTAAAATGTCATGTAGCCCACTGACGACATCTGTTTCACTTTGAAAGGCTTTGACCAGGAGCTTATTGCGAATTTTCGTGCGGGAACGGTAAATGAGAACCCCGATCGCAACAAAAATGGATAACACCAGAAAAGCTGGCAAAGAAATGAACATCAAATAAAGGCTGGCAAAGACAGCAAGACTCGCCGCTTGGCACGCATTAACGATCTGAGGCACACTTCTGGAAATAACTTGCACTTCTTGGATCATGGACGCTAGAAAGCGGGAACGACCAATATCTTCAATCGCTTGCAGCTCACAACACGCAATGCGTGTCGCCATATCCGTACGAAGACGGTGAAGAATATTTTCAACTTCCTCCGACCCCAATTTAATTAAGCTTTTGTGCGTGATTGAAACAATGAATATTGCACAGACAAAAGCAACAAACAGAATCGGCTCCGCAACCCCATGCGTGATTGCTTCCGAAGCATAATTGATGATAGCAAGAATTATACCATTCGTTGCACCCGCAAGCACCCCCATCAAGACCATGGTTCTGACTGAAGTTTTTGCTTCGCGCATGACGAATTTGAAGAATTGCAAATTACCCCCCCTGAAAAATAATAAACTTTTCAAGTTATTTTTTTTAAATATTGCTATGTTTTATACTTTGACATAAATTTTTTGCAACCAAGAAATAATGCATAGAATAATAAACTAGGATAAGTTATCAAAATGCAAACAATATCGCCTGATAAGATTGCAAAAGCCGACATGCACATTCATCTTGAAGGCACAATACACCCCAAGCGGATTTTAGAGCTCGCACAGGGCAATGATCGCAGAGAGACCCTGCCAGATCTATCATGGGTGCAAAAAGATACCCTTTGGGATGTCCGAGACTGGAAAGACCTGATGACAGCAATAGGAGATTGCTGTTTATGCACAATAAATGACTATGAAATTGTTTTAAATGACTTGCTACAATCTTTGAGAGATCAAGGCGTCATTTATTCTGAAATCAACCTCTCCCTTGCCCGTATTGATCGCATAGGTCTCCCCGCAAAGGATGTTGTGAGCAAGCTATGCCAAATCCTTTCGACAGCAAAAGCGCATTATGGCCTCCATGCGGGCCTTTTGATTGCTCTAGACCATAATAGCCCCGCTGAAACCCTCGAAAAACATCTCACTCTTGCGATAGAGCATCTCGGGGAAGGGGTTGTCGGCCTTGATTTGGAAGGGGCTCCCTTCACACCAATCTCAAATTTTAAGGATCTTTTCGCACGGGCCCGTCAAGAAGGGCTCGGCGTTCGAGCGCATGCTGGCGAAATCTTGGGACCCAAAAGTGTGCAGCAAGCCTTGGACAGTGGCGTCAACAGAATAGCCCATGGCATACGCGCTTTTGAAGACCCACAAACAGTTCAAGCACTTAAAGATCTCGCCATGCCTCTTGATATCTGTATTTCCAGCAATTGCGCCTTAGGGATTGCAAAAGCACAAGATCATCCTGTCCGCGCTGTGTTTACGCAAAAGATGCCTTTTACGTTAGGAAGTGATGATCCGCTTTACTTTAATTGTGATATTTCAAAAGAATATCGTCTTTTCCAAGAGATGACATCAGCGTCCATCGCGGACATGACACGCATCACCTTACAGGCGCTTCAGACAAGCTTTGCCCCTAAAGAGCTTAAATCAGAAATGATTTCTAATTTTCTAGATTGCTCAAATATCGCAAAAATATAATATTACATACTAAAAGATTACTATTGATATTTATATTGACGCAAATAAAAATCTTAAGTAGATTTTCCTCACGCTTAACGCTTGGAGAAAATTTTATGGCTGAAGATAATAACGAAAAAGTTGTAGACTCTGCCAAAAATGATATTAATGCGGAAGACTCTCAAGGCAATAAGCCTGAAGAAAACTCTGTCAAAGAAAAGTTATCCGCGTTTAGCCGCGATGATTTAACAGCAGACGATATTCGTATCATTGAACGACACGCCATGTATGCAGCCTGTGGCGGTTTAATTCCTTTGCCAATTATTGATTTTGGCATCTTATTTACAATCCATGTGAAATTGATTCTCCAATTAGCTGATCATTACGATGTGCGCGTTGAAAAAAATCGCGTAAAACTTGTTCTTGCGTCCATTCTTGGGGCCGGCTTACCTCAACTGGCGCGAGAAGGAACCGCCATGGGTTTGGCATCAGCGGCAAAATCGGTTCCTGGAATTGGTACCGGTGTTGGAATGGCCGTTGCCTCAACAGTTGCCTATGCTGAAACACGGTTGATTGGTCGTATGTTTGCGCATCATTTCCGCGATGGGCGTTCTCTTGTTGATCTCGATGTTGAGGCCGCAAAAGACTGGTATCAAAAAGCAAAAAGCAAAGCGACAAACGTCAAGAATAAAACATTCAAGAAAAATAAAAGCAAAGAAGAAACCCACCCAGAAATTTCTCCTGAGAATGAGATACAGGCAAATATTTAGAACTTCTAAATTTAAGAAAATTGACCGTCATGACAGTAGTCTTTGTCACGCTTTATGTGGCGCTTTGCTTCTTAGTAGGATCTATGGGGCGAAATCGTCGGCTTGGATATGCTTTTACAGTAATATTAAGCATTCCTCTCACACCTTTATTGATGTGGATTATTTTATATCTAGCTTCCCCTAAAGGAAAGGGTAAAGAAACAAAATAACCATTCAACTCTTTTATTGAAAATCAAGGCGTGAAAAATCTCTTTATTCCTATGTGGACTCTTGCAGAATTGCAGATCTATACAATAGTTATATCTGGTGATCCTATGGAAATTTTTGATCTTCATGAAAACTTTGGGGCTGTTATTTCAGGTGTGAAGTTAAAAGACATCAACGATACACGCGTTTCAGAACTTCGCCCCTTATTGATCGAGAAAGGCTTTTTACTCTTCCGAGAACAATGTCTTGATGATCATGATATCGTGAAAATCGGGCAAGCATTTGGCAATGGCGCTCTTGAGCCCTCTGCTCGCAAAGTCTCCCATGGCCGTCAAATCCGTGACGTCGTGTATTTGAGCAATTTACGCTATAGCGACGGCGAATATATGGGGTTTCCCGGCAATACAACTGACTTCTGGCATTCAGATCAAGAATTTAGAGAAAATCCTGCAATTCTTGCCTCCATCTATTGTGTTTTGCCAAGCCCTGAAGGCGGAGAAACCAGCTTTGCCAGCACAGATGTGCAAAAATTAAATGTGGCAACCGGAGATCTGCAAAAGATCAAAGGGAAATGGTCCACCCGCGTTCCCGCAAAAAGCCATGATAATGTTCCAAAAGTAGAAGTTGCCCATCCTGCAATTCTCACCAATCCAATTTCTGGCAAAGACTATGTCTATGTCAGCGAAAATCTTGTTCGCTATATCGACATTGAAGAGTCCGAAAGTCATCGCCTGAAAGCGACGTTTATGGAGGCTATTCTCGCAGGCAATAATGTGTATTCCCATCAATGGCAGCCTGGTGACTACGCTTTATACGACAATGGTCAAGTGATCCATCGCCGTGAAGCCTTTGAAGGACCGCGTTTATTGAAGGCGTCTAAAATTTATGCCGATCCATCTTTTTTTGCTGTGCCTGACGGCTATGTCGTCAAAGAATTAGAGGATTTATAAAGGGTTAATGAATATTCACAGCCCCCAAGATCGCTTTGATTTTTTGCATTCGCATAAAGAGGTGGAACGAACCTCAAAGCGAAATATCAAAGCCAGCAATAGCTTTTTCGAAAAAGCATCGCCCCATCTGGCCATTCCCGATCCCATTTTAATGCGGATTGGCAAAGCAGGTGGCCTTCCTTTTGATACCTTGAGCTCAGATGTCGTCACCGGATGTTTGCCGAAAGAATTGGCCTGTTACGGGACCTGTTTTGCCGCTTTGTCCGCCTATAAAGCGGGCTATGATTTCGGCAAAAGAATAGCCAATATTTTTGATGCAGATGTTCTGCAAGAAGATTTGTCAAAATTATCTCCAGAACAGGGCTATTTACGCAATGGGTGGAATAGCGATCCTTCATGGGATTGGGATAAGGCCATTGACCTTGCCAGCCTGACCGCTGCTGCTGGTAAGCTTCTTATTTTTATTTCCAAATGCTTTCGTCTTCCGACCGACACACAGATCGATAAATTGATCAAGGCCCATGTCGAAATCCGGCTGTCCATGAGTGCTTTTGATGATGACGCTTATCTTAAACATCGTCTTGACTTTATGGAGAAATTTCGAGCAAAAGGCGGGCATATTATTGCTTTGATCATCACGACCAAATTTAAAGACCCGGCGAAGAGCCTCAAGCAAGATGGCATTGTCGATTATCTGTGCCGCAATGACTTTCTAGGGGCTGAGAATTCTTTACGTGTGAATGCCTGCGCCAAAATTCTTGAAAGCCTGGATGTGAGCAAAATGGCGCCCTTACGCGACAGCACAGATATGTGGTGCGGTCGTCTTTATGAAACCCAGTTGAGACTTCCAACAACGACCTCTGTGCCCTTTTCTTACAAGGGGTTACAAAGTCCCTTTTTGTCCGGCAATGACCCAGACTTTATCGAAAATCTCTTTTTTGACCCTGTGCCGACACATGCTGATGTGATGGGAGGTGTGCGCCTCAAAAAGCCTCAACAATGCGGTATTGGACTACAAAGGACCGTTGCGCAATGAGTTCCGATGGCATGACATTGCTGGAGAAACAGCAAGGCTCTGATGGCAGTATCAAATATCTCTGGGGTCTACCGGATGATTATAAAAGTGTTGAAAGCATTTATTTCAAGATTAACGACCTGCCCAATGCTTGTATTTCGACACAAATTGGCTGCACGGTCGGCTGTGTTTTTTGTGAGACTGGAAAACAGAAGGTTTTAGGCAATCTCAGCGCCGATGAAATTGTGACACAGATTGCTGCGATTAATGAAGATTTAAAGACAAGCCAAAGCGGGTTTCAAAAACTGCAAACGGCCATCGTCGCAGGCATGGGAGAGCCCCTACTCAATATTGAGGCTTTAAAAGACGCGGCACAGACCATGTTGAACCAAGACATGGTGGATAAAGTCACAGTCACAACATCAGGCATTTTGCCAGCTTTTGAGGCTTTAAAGGACGCGCCTTTCTCCTTGTTGAGCATTTCTTTACATGCCACCACCAATGAGATGCGCACAAAACTCATTCCCATCAACAAAAAATATCCCATCGAAGCGTTGATTGCTGCGGCCCGTGATCTTCGTGTCCAGTCAGATATGCCGATTATCATGAATTATCTGATGTTCAAAGATGTGAATGACCGTGACGAGGATCTAGAGCGCTTGATTGCTTTGCTCGATCCAGCCCTGTTCCGTGTCAAATTGAAACAATGGAATTCCATTGATGCAACGGGTCTGACGTCGTCCTCCCTCGATCGCTTTGCTTTTTTCGAAAAGGGGCTCCAGGACGAGGGTTTCGATGTCTCCATCGATTATAGCATGGGTGTTGAGCTGGATGCGGGATGCGGTCAGTTACGTTCACGCATGCGCGAACTCCGGAACGTCAAGAGAAATTAGAGTTTCAAAGCAACGAGATCTTTTGGTAAAGCCATGAAAAATATTCTGATTTCTATTCCGAATAATAATCCTCGTTATGTTATGTATTTGCCAACGATTTGGGCCAATCTCAAAACATATGCGAGCAAGTCAGAGATCGTTCGAAAAAATTTCACATGGCTTGACCCAATTATTGATAAAGCACTGCCAGAAACCCTGATGGCCCCTTATGATGGCCAAGAGATCCATGTTCTTGGGCTCAGCTGCTATTCCTGGAACGCCCATACCAATATGTCCCTGGCCGAATATATCCGGGAGCGTTTTCCAAACTGTCTCATTATCGCAGGCGGTCCTCATTTAGACTATAAGAATACGGATATTTTTAAAGACCACCCTTACATTGACGCCATTGTGCTCAGGGATGGGGAAATCCCATTCCAGATGATCTTAGAACAAGTTGCACAAGATCAAATCACTTTAAAAGATATTCCTGGTCTTATTCTGCCAACAGAGTCCGAAGATGAAAGATTTTCTTCAACCGGCGATCCTTTATTGGTGAAAGACTTTGATGAAGAGTCTCCCTGGCTTCTCCATGCCGGGTATTTTGAACGGATGATTGCCTCTCTTAAGGCAGAAAACCCCCATCGCTTTATTGGAATCCCTTGGGAAATCGATCGAGGCTGCCCTTATGCTTGTGTTTTTTGTGATTGGGGCTCGAACACAAATTCCTCTATTCGCACCATTCCTTTGGAGCGGGTCAAAAAAGAAGCCCACTGGCTTTCGGAAAATAGCATCCAAGTCTGTTTTATGACCGTCGCCAATTTCGGTATTGATGCGCGCGATGAAGAGATTTTGGATAGCTTGATTGCCGCCAAACAAGAATTCGGCTTTCCAAATGTTTTCATTTGGAATAACGCAAAAATGAATGTGGACCGCGTGACCAGCATGAATGAGCGCGCTTATCAAGCTGGGCTGGTGAATAACCATGTTTTGTCTGTGCAAAGTCTGGATGATGATGTCTTGACCACAATGAACCGTGCCCCGGTTTCTCGCCATCGTTTGCGCAGTGTGATCAATGAGATTAAAGAGACGAAAATCCCATGTGTTGCCCAGCTCATTTTTGGCGCCCCCAATGACACGCCTGAAACCTTTCTTGGGTCGATCATGGGGCTGATGGAAATGGGGATTCATGACGAATTTGTCGCTTATCCCTTTGATGTCATTCCAAATTCTCCCGCCGCACAGCCAGAATTTAAAGAAAAATGGCAGGTCGAGACCGTCACAAGGATTGGCGCTGTCAATAAGCGAGATCCCAATTTACCGGTGCATGACTATTCAACAATCATTGTATCAACGAATTCTTATGACCGCCGTGATTTTGTCACAATGTATGTGCATGGGCGCTTGATTATTGCGCTCCATAATAATGGCTTCACCCAGCATTTATCGCGTTATTTGCGCAAGAGCCGCAATGTTCCTTATAAAGAGTTTTATGATCTGGTGCTTGAGAAAATGTTCCAGTGTGAAACGGCGTATTGGCATCCGATTTATAAGAAATGTCACGATCATATTGCCGCTTTTATCTCAGAGGCTGGCGCGCATATGGTGGAGGCTCTTCCCATTGAGGACATGCCGGATTTCGATTATTACGTCAATATAGAAGAATATTTCCATTTCAAATTCGCAAATGACCCCGAAGGCTTTTACAAAGCGCTCTATGAAATCCTGACCGATGCTTATGGACAATGGGATGCGCTGGAGAGTCTCGTCCATTTTTCAAAAGATATGCTCATAGATCCTTCCTATGATCGCCGAAAAGGCCGTCATATCACAACGGGTTATGACTGGGAAAACTATTTCATCGAAGACCATGAAGACCATGCTGAGCCTACGAAGGCCCATATTGATGTGCTGATACGCCATCAAATGTCAGGCAGCCGGTCCCAATTTGCACTCGATTGGGTCGAGCAGTCCAACACAGATATGGGGGCCTTGGAAAACTGGACCAGACGCATTGTCGGCAAGCATTACGAACGCGTCGAACGTGGCTATTTCAAAAGCCTCTCTGGCAAAAGCAGCATCGAACGTTTTTCCGAAGCTCTTGTTGAAAAAGCGTCTTGAGGGTTCAAAATGTCTCTGCAAAATATTGATGTCATAGAACGTCCTCTTGATCCCAAGACGTTTGCCCTCAAATATTTCTATGGTGCTGATAAGACTTTTACTGCGATCAAATCTTTCCGAAGATCTTTTCAAAACAAAACCATAGAAGAAGACCTAGATTATTATTCACACCACTACTATGTTGAAGAAAATAACGAGATTCAATTCACAGTCCGTATCACCCGATGGATAGAGAAATTCCCTGACATTGCCACTGTCTATCCTTTTAGTCCGACGAAGAAAGAAATACCACACATCGCCACAGCGTCTCTTTTCTTATCGCAAGCAGGTTATGCACGGACATTATCTTATACAAAACAAGTTTGGGTTCATGAAATTGCGGCTGGAATCCGTTCTGATTTAATTCTGGTAATTCCTCGACTTGAAAATTATTACACCCGCCTTGGCTATCGAAGGCTCAACAGCGAAGCTCTGCATCACCCTCGTACCGGGAATATTTGCATCCCGATGGCCTTAGTGTGCGATAGCGACCTTAAAGGCGGCTATGCGGATGTGTGCGGCCATGTCGCCTCTGGCTCCCTCGGTAAGAGACTGAAAGAAAGAATGCTATAGTCAATTTATCATAGGGTCGTGGCAAAACTTTCTTTTTCTGTTTTTGAGAGCCTTTCCACTGATTCAAGATAAAA